>CAZNBD010000004.1:0-63910 GCA_964571405.1 uncultured Bacteroides sp.
TGGAGTTCTTTCTGTTGATTTTCCGTCAGAAAAGAGGTTGTGCTCGTTTCATGATTCAATTTTCTTCAAATTACACCAGATAGGGTATAAAATTTATTAATCGCAGCAAAATTACACCCGGAAGGGTGTAATAAATATCAACCCCGGTCACTTTATTGAGGTGGCCGGGGTTGGATGTGTGGTTTAAATTGTATTATCTGATGGGTTTGTATTCTACAAAGGCTTCCATTGCTTCATATGATGCGAGGCCGAGGTCTTCATAGAGTTTGGCAGTTGCGCGGTTACGGTCTTCAGCGCGCTGCCAGAAGAGGCGGTCATCATTGCCCAGGAAGGGTGCGTTCTCCATCTGGCTCTGGTGCTTGAGGATGGAGTTTCTCTTTGAGCGGAGTTCCTCAGGTGAGATGGGCACGGCCATTTCAATATGGTCAATTTCCCATTCAGCCCAGGCGCCTCTGTACATCCAGATGCGGCAGTCTTTCATCCAGGGTTCATCCTTGACTTCATCAATGGCTGCCAGAACGGCGTCTGTGCAAACCTTGTGTGTGCCGTGGGGGTCTGCAAGGTCGCCGGCCACAAAGATCTGGTGGGGCTTGACTTCTTCAATGAGTTTGAGCACTATATCAACGTCGGCCTGGCTGAGGTCACCTTTCTTGATTGTGCCGGTTTCATAGAAGGGGAGGTTCAGGAAGTGAACGTTCTGGGGCTTGACACCGATATAAGCGCAGGCAATGCGGGCTTCGCACTGGCGGATTTTGGTCTTGAGGTAACGGATGTCCTTGCTGTCAACGCCACCGGGGAATTTGCTGTCCACAAACTCATGAACTTCCTTGCTCTTCTGGTTAAACAAATCTGTGTCAATCCCGAAGCGTTCCTTGATTCCGTCCATCAGCATGATGTAACGCATCATGTCTTCATCACCCACGGCGATGTTTCCTGATGTCTCATAAGCCACATGAACGTCATGACCCTGGGAAACGAGGCGCTGCAGTGTTCCGCCCATGGAGATTACATCATCATCAGGATGGGGTGAGAATACAATCACGCGTTTGGGGAAGGGGTTGGCGCGTTCAGGACGGTATGTGTCATCAGCATCGGGTTTGCCGCCGGGCCAGCCTGTGATGGTGTGCTGGAGCTCGTTGAATACCTTGATGTTTACATTATATGCAGAACCGTAGAGTGCCAGGAGTTCACCGAGGCCCCAGTCTGAGTAATCCTTGTTGGTGAGTTTGAGGATGGGTTTCCCTGTGACATTGCAGAGCCATACAATGGCACGGCGTACCATCTTGTTATCCCATTCACAGTTGGTAACTTTCCAGGGCTGAGCCAGGCGGGTAAGATCTTCAGCAGCGCCTAAGTCTGTGAATACCTTTACATGGGGATGGCCCTGAAGGAGTGATGCGGGAACCTCAGGGGTGGGGGCGTCTTCAACGGTGCGGCGTACGATGGCTGCACGGCTTTCTCCCCATGCCATGGTGCAGACGCGGCGTGCATGGGCAATGTCGGCCAGGCCTAAGGTGATGGCGGTGTTGGGAACGTCACCTTCATTCTTATAATCTTTCTTGACAATTGAGTGGGTTTCCGGAGACAGAGCCACCAGGCGGCAGCTGCTGGCGGGTGAGCTTCCGGGCTCATTGAATGCCAGTGCACCGTTGACTGCAATCTCACATACAACCAGGTCAATTCCTCCGGCGTTTTCAATGCTCTGCAGGTAAGCACCGCAGTAATCTGCCATGCTTTCCTTGGTTACGCGCGGGTCAATGGTGTGAACGTTGACGGGATTGATGTCAATATGCTTGAGCAGAACTTCATCAAGGCGGCGGAATGTGCTGGCTGTTCCTTCACCCAGGGGGAAGAATTCAGAGAGGTTGTAAATCTCAACATTCTCAAAATTCACTTTCCCCTCCTTGTAAAGGCGGATGAGTTCCTCATAGGCCTTATGGGTGGAAGCACCGGCTCCCAGGGCGAGAACGCACTTGTTCTTCTTGCTCTTATAACGGTTTATATGCTTGACAATGTACTCTGCAACAGCGGTTGCACCCTCAGCGGCAGTTTCACTGATACGTACGTCAAGTTTCTCCTCACGGGACATTGCGGCAGCCTGTACGGCGGTCTCAGGCTTATAATAACGCCGGGGCACTCTGTCCAGTTTAATCTGTGATGTAAGGTCGTTTCTCATGTTTTAAAATGAGCTGAAGCTCTTGGTGTGTTTTATTAGTTGTTTTATGGTACAAAATTATAGTTTTTCATCAAAACGGGCAAGTTTTTAATTAGAAAAATTTTTTAATGAAATTTTGCGATGATGAATAAATGCCTTAAATTTGCAAAGCAAAAAAACAGCACATAAAAAGCACAATGCAATACACCCTGTTTGATTTTCTTGCCCTTCTGGGCTCCGTGGGCTTGTTCCTGTACGGAATGAAAGTGATGAGTGAAGGACTGCAGAAGGCGGCGGGAGACCGTCTGCGCAATATTCTGTCAGCCATGACGCGAAACCGCTTTGCCGGTCTAATCACCGGATGCGCCATCACCGCATTGATTCAGAGTTCATCAGCTTCCACTGTGATGGTGGTCAGCTTTGTTAACGCGGGCCTGATGACACTGAGCCAGTCCATGGCTGTTATTATGGGTGCCAATGTGGGTACCACCTTTACTGCATGGATTATTGCACTGTTCGGCTTCAAGGTCAATGTATCGGCTTTGATTCTTCCGCTGATAGGTCTGGCTGTTGTATTCCTCTTTACCAATAAATCCAAACTCAAGAGCCTGGGTGAATTCCTGATAGGATTCTCATTCCTGTTCATGGGCCTGGACATGATCAGTAATTATGTTCCTGACCTGCAGAGTAATCCGGAGATGTTTGCCTTTCTGAAGCAGTATGCCTCTATGGGAATAGTCAGTGTGCTGATTTTTGCCCTTGTGGGTCTGGTTCTTACGGCCATCATCCAGAGTTCAGCAGCCACATTTGCCATCACACTCATCATGTCAAGTAAGGGCTGGATTGATTTTGATCTGGCGTGTGCACTGGTCTTGGGCTCCAATATCGGTACATGTATCACACCGCTGCTGGCTTCAATGAGCGGTAATGTGGCGGCCAAGCGTACTGCCATGGGACACCTGCTTTTCAACTTACTCGGAACGGTATGGTGCCTGGCGGTGTTTATTCCATTTGCCAATCTGACAGCATGGGTTACGGAACTTATAGGGCAGGGTGATCCCGGAGAGCTTTATACTTATGTAAATGCACTTGAAAATACGGATCCGGATCTGTATAATCATCTGTTTGATAATTCACTCCCGGTCACTCATCCCACCCTTGTAAAGATTGCATCCATGCAGATGAGCGTTTCTTTTGGACTGTCAATCTTCCACACCCTGTTCAATTTGGTGAACGTCACCATAATGATATGGCTTACCAATGTATATGTAAGGATTGTGGAATGGCTTATACCTTCCCGTCATGGAGAGGACGAGTTCACGCTCAAGTTTATTCGCGGTGGTCTGCTCAACGCTGCTGAACTCAATATCGCTCAGGCAGAAAAGGAAATGGCAGTATATGCTGAACGTGTAGGCCGAATGATTGACATGGCTCAGAAGCTGATTCATACCAAGGAACGCAGCGAGGAATTCAATCAGCTGTATTCACGCCTTGAAAAATATGAGGATATCTCAGACCGCATGGAGCTTGAAATTGCCGATTATCTGAACCGATGCGCAGAGGGCAGGCTTTCTAATGAAGGTAAGCTGCGCATTGCAGCCATGCTCAATATTATCAGTGAGATTGAAAGTATTGCAGACTGCTGCATGGGCGTGGGTAAGATTCTCCAGCGGAAGATTCAGGCCGGAGTGGAATTCAGTGAGGAAATATACAAGAACATTGATGCCATGTATGTATATGTTCACCAGGCCATGAACCTGATGGTGGAACAGCTGGAGGATGTTGAGAACGTTAATGAGAAAACATTGATGAGCTCATATAACAAGGAGCGTGAAATCAATAACTTCCGCAATCAGCTCCGCGGTGCCAATGTGGGTAATATCAATGACCATCATTACGAGTATCAGGCCGGCATTTATTATATGGATATAGTTGGTGACCTGGAACGCACCGGTGACTATATAATTAATGTGATTGATACCCTCAAGAGCAGCTTCAGACCCGTGCATCATTGATTGGGTGATATCGGCTGTAAAAATAAAATTCAGTTACAAAATTAAGACAATTCTATTACTGCAACAGATTTGTAACAACAATTACCCAATTTTGTAGTGTCAAAATCCGGTATACTGTTGTATATATGAGTACCATCAATTCAAACGCCAACATATTAGTAGCAGACAGCGACGAGAACATAGCAGAACTTCTCTGCGTGAATCTTCGCGCCGAGGGTTACTCTGTGGAACATGTCAGTCATTCCGAAGCCATAATGGCCCGGGATTTGGGCAGTGTGCGTCTTATAATTGCGGATTCAATGAAGGAGGATTATACCGGTCTTGATCTGGTTTATGACATAAAGGATAATCCACAGACAGAACACATCTCGGTTATCATATGTACCACAGTGCGTTCAGAGCGTCTGGTAATAGATGTCCTTGATGCCGGAGCAGATGATTATATAGTCAAGCCTTTCTCCCTGCGTGAATTTGTGGCCCGAGTGAAAGGTATTCTCCGGAGGCAGAAAAGAGTTGCTGCGCCCTCTTCAGGCAGTCGGCTGGAGATAGGGGATATCAGTGTGGACATGCCCACCCAGACTGTTATGAAGGGAGACCAGGTTCTGAATCTTTCCCGAATAGAGTATGCCATCCTGACGCTGCTGCTCAAGAACATGAACACTTATGTTAGTCGCGCCGAAATACACCGCAGTGTATGGCCCGATGAGAATGCTGTGGCAAATGAAAGGGTTGTTGACACCAATATTTCACGTCTCCGCAAGAAACTGGGAGAAACCGGAAACCGCATCACCACCCGCTCCGGCCACGGCTATATGATTTCCTGATCCCCGGATCTGTATCCGGATAATAGATATTGCAGAAAGCTTCATGAGCTTTCTGTATTTTTTTTGGTATTGTGAATTTGAGGGAAAATTTGTAATTTTGCATGTTAAATATATTACCATGCTTGCAGATACCAATCATTCCGGTTCTACCGCTGCTCTGAAAGAACAGATTCTTGCCCTCAAAAAAGAAAAGAATGCTCTCATCCTGGCTCATTATTATGTGGCAGGAGAGATTCAGGATATTGCCGATTTTGTGGGCGATTCCCTGGCCCTTGCTCAGAAAGCCGCAGCTTACGGAAAAGAGGCGGAAATAATTGTAATGTGCGGCGTGAACTTTATGGGCGAGACTGTAAAAGTTCTTTGCCCCGATAAAAAGGTGCTTGTGCCTGATGCATCTGCCGGATGTTCACTTGCTGACAGTTGTCCGCCGGATGAGTTCAGCAAGTTTATTGAAGCACACCCTGACCACACTGTGATCAGTTATGTCAATACATCTCTGCCGGTGAAGGCTTTGACTGATATTCTGGTGACAAGTTCCAATGCTTTGAAGATTGTGAATTCATTGCCGAAAGATGAAAAAATTATTTTTGGTCCTGACCGAAATTTAGGACGATATATATCAGCACAGACTGGAAGAGACCTCGTGGTATGGGATGGAGCTTGTCACGTGCATGAGCGTTTCAGCGCAGAAGGAATTGCCAGACTTAAAAAAGAATATCCTGACGCTCCTATTCTTGTGCATCCGGAATGTCCGCGGCCTGTGGTTCTGATGGCTGATAAGGTGGGAAGTACAGCCGCTCTGCTTGATTATTCTTTAAAGAGCGATGCTAAGAATTTTATTGTAGCAACTGAAAGTGGTATTCTCCATCAGATGCGGAAAGGGGCGCCGGAAAAAAACTTTATCCCCGCTCCGGCTACTGACAGTACATGCGGATGCAATGACTGTTCATACATGAAACTGAATTCCCTGCAGAAGCTGGTGGAGTGTCTTGTTAACGAAGCCCCTGAAGTGGTGGTTGATAGGGAGTTGGCAAGGAAAGCGCTACGTCCCATAGAACGCATGCTTGAATTGTCCAGTAAATAATGATAAATAGATAATCCATTATGGAATACAATCATAAAGAAATAGAATCACGAGTCCAGAAATTCTGGGACGATACAGAGATATATAAGGTTGAAATTGATAAGGAGCGCCCCAAGTACTATGTGCTTGACATGTTCCCTTATCCATCAGGTGCTGGGCTTCATGTGGGTCATCCACTTGGATATATAGCCAGTGATATTTATGCACGCTATAAACGTCTGAAAGGATTTAATGTTCTCCACCCCATGGGATTTGATGCTTATGGTCTGCCTGCAGAACAGTATGCCATTCAGACAGGGCAGCATCCGGAGGTTACAACCACCAAAAATATCAAACGGTATGTTGAGCAGTTGCGCAAGATCGGTTTTAGTTTTGACTGGAGCCGCTGTGTGCGAACATGTGATCCGGAATTCTACCACTGGACACAATGGGCTTTCCTGCAGATGTTTGACAGCTGGTATGACAAGAGTACCGATAAGGCTAAGCCTATTTCCGAGCTGATTGCTAATTTTGAAAAACAGGGAACCGCCGGCATTAAAGCAGCTCAAACCAAGGAACTGAATTTTACAGCGCAGGAATGGGCTGATATGGATGAAAAGGCCAAGAGTGATACTCTGATGAATTACAGGCTTGCATACCTTGCAAACTCAATTGTCAACTGGTGCCCCAAACTGGGTACGGTTCTGGCAAATGATGAAGTCTGTGAAGGGTTGAGCGTTCGCGGCGGATATCCGGTAGAGCAGAAAAAGATGTGGCAGTGGTGTCTGCGTGTATCTGCTTATGCCCAGCGCCTTCTTGATGGCCTCAATGATATCCAGTGGAGTGATTCCCTCAAGGAAACACAGCGCAACTGGATTGGTCGTTCAGAGGGTGCCGAGCTTGAATTTAAGCTTGACGGTTCTGATGAAGGCCTGGAAGTGTTCACCACACGCCCTGATACTATTTTCGGAGTCACTTTTATGGTTCTTGCTCCTGAAAGTAAATACGTTGAAAAGGTTACCACAGATGCTCAGCGGGATGAGGTAAATGCTTATCTGGCTGCAATAAAAAATCGTACGGAACGTGAACGCATGATTGACCGCCGCGTCAGTGGCGTATTTTCTGGATCATATGCCGTAAATCCGCTGACAGGAGAAAAGATTCCGGTATGGATCAGCGATTACGTTCTTGCAGGATACGGAACCGGAGCCATTATGGCTGTCCCGGCGCATGACAGCAGAGACTATGCTTTTGCCAGACACTTCAATCTTCCGATAATCCCACTTATTGAAGGGGCCGACGTTTCAGAAAACAGTTATGACGCCAAGGAAGGTGTAATGATTAATTCTGCCGGTGAAAAACTGAACCTTAATGGGCTTACTGTAAAGGAAGCTCTCTCTGCTGCCAAGAAATTCATTGAAGATAGTGGATTGGGACGCGTCAAAGTTAACTTCCGTCTGAGAGATGCCATTTTCAGCCGTCAACGCTACTGGGGCGAGCCTATTCCCATCTGCTATGTAAACGGTATTCCCACCGCTTACACCCAACTTCCGCTGGAACTTCCTGAAATCAAAAGTTATCTTCCCACCGAAACAGGAGAACCTCCGCTTGGGCGTGCTGAGAATTGGAAAACTCCGGAAGGTTTCCCTCTTGAGTTAAATACAATGCCCGGATTTGCCGGTTCAAGCGCATATTATCTGCGTTATATGGACCCCCATAATGAAAAAGAACTTGTGTCTGCTGATGCAGATCAGTACTGGCGCCAGGTTGATCTCTATATAGGAGGTGCTGAGCATGCAACCGGACACCTTATTTACAGCCGCTTCTGGAATAAGTTCCTCTATGATATCAATCAGGTGTGTGAGGATGAGCCTTTCAGAAAACTTATTAATCAGGGTATGATCCAGGGGCGCAGTAACTTTGTTTACCGCATCAAAGATACCAATACATATGTAAGCGCTGACCTCAAGGATCAATACGACACCACTCCCATTCATGTGGATATCAATCTGGTCAAGAATGACATTCTTGATATAGAAGCATTTAAGAACTGGCGTCCGGAATATGCAGACGCTGAATTCATATTAAATGCAGACAATAAGTATGTCTGTGGTTGGGCCGTGGAAAAAATGTCCAAGAGCATGTACAATGTGGTTAACCCTGATGATATGGTGGAACATTATGGAGCTGATACATTGCGTCTTTATGAAATGTTCCTCGGTCCGTTGGAGCAGAGTAAGCCCTGGGATACTAATGGTATTGATGGCGTATATCGTTTCATAAAGAAGTTTTGGAATCTTTTCTATAAGGGTAATGAACTGCTGGTAAATGATTCAGAACCAACGAAGGAGAACCTCAAGAGTCTTCATAAACTGATTAAGAAGGTAAGCGCGGATATTGAAGGATTTTCTTTCAATACCTCAGTTGCGGCATTCATGATCTGTGTGAATGAACTTTCATCCCAGAAATGCAGAAGTGTCAAGATACTGGAACCCTTGACAATCCTTCTTTCTCCTTTTGCTCCTCATATTGCAGAAGAGCTCTGGCGCACTGCTCTGAAACATACAGACTCTGTGGTTGTTGCTCCATGGCCTGAATATAATGATGAGTATCTGCAAGAAGATTCTGTTAACATGGCAGTTTCTTTTAACGGAAAAGCACGTTACAATATAACTGTTGCGGCAGATGCAAGCTCAGATGAAATCCAGAAAATTGCACTCACTGATCCGGCAGCAGAAAAATGGCTTGATGGCAAAACTGTAAAGAAAGTGATAGTTGTTCCCCGCAGAATTGTTAATGTAGTGCTCGGGTAACACAATAAATCATTGTCTTAATACGTTGAAACATAAAATGGAAAAGTTGATTGTCGCAACATCAAACGCTCATAAGCTTGAGGAATTTCAGCGTATACTTGGAGACCGATTCCAGATTCTTGGATTAAAAGATCTCAAGTGTGAGGAAGAAATTCCCGAGAATGGTGATACCTTTGAGGCAAATGCCGCCGCAAAGGCTCAATGGGTGTGTGACCGTTACGGCGTTGACTGTATTGCAGATGACTCAGGGCTTGAAGTAGATGCGCTTTCAGGTGCACCAGGGGTTCATAGTGCGCGATACTCCGGATTGGCTCATAATGATGCTGCAAATAATGCCAGGCTACTGTCTGAATTGGCTTCTCGTGATAACCGGAGAGCCCGTTTCCGTACAGTTATAGCGTGGGCGCGTCCCGGAAAAGAAACCTTGTTCTTCCGCGGAACCGTAGAAGGCGAAATTCTTAAAGAGGCTTCAGGTACATCTGGCTTCGGTTATGATCCTCTCTTCAGGCCACTCGGATGGAACAAAACTTTTGGAGAGGCCACACCGGACCAGAAAAATGCTGTGAGTCACCGTAGTAGGGCCATTGCAGAATTTGTTTCTTTCCTTGACTCAAACAATACTCCAAATTGAAATCCCATAAAGATTTGTAAACCAATCTCCTTGAAATATAATGTTTAAACAGTTATTCCGAATTCTACCCGCGCTGATATTGGCTTTATTGAGCCTCAATACCAGTGCTCAGACTCTCAATGCGTCCTGGGAAATTCTTCCGCGGCGCGGTGCCACTTATCAGCAGATAATAGAGACACCTCAAATCACATATTTTCTCACAGGGAATTCACTCTTTTCTCTGAATTCTGATAATGAGCTTTTCTTTTACTCAGTTCAGAATAAGCTCTCAGATACTGGTATTGACTTAATTCAGTATAACTGGGACAAACATTACCTGGTGATAGCTTATTCCAATGGTAATATTGACTTATTGTATGATGATGGCAGAGTGGTAAATCTACCTGACATCAAGGATGCTGTACTGACTTCACCGCGCACTATCCGTCATATATCATTCGGTCCTGACATGTTTATTGCCTCAACCATGTTCGGTATTGTCATATTCAATGACGAGCGCTATGAAGTTAAGGAAAGCGCTATGCTTGACGGAAAGGTTGATTATACCATGGTATTGGGAGACCTTCTGGTTATGTCATATAATAATAAGCTTTATAGAGCACCTCTTGAAGGACGACATAACCGCCTTGACAAGTTCACACTGGCCTCTCAATATAATATCTATCATACTCAGGTGGCCAAAATCAGTGATAACAAATATGCGTTCAATCAGGAAAAAATGGTTGGACACGTAGAATACAATAGGGAACGAGATGTCTTTTGGATTTATCAGGATCCTCAGGCAAATGCACCGGCACGCACAGGAAAAATGTGTGAGGGTAAAGGTGAAGCCTATTTCTTGTGTAATAATGCCTCAGTAATAGGAAAATGGGATAATAATGGTGTCTATTCTGAGGTTGCTGTCCCTGACTATATTAAGCAGAATGACAGTTTTACTTCAAATGGCTTGAATTCGGTTTGGAATGTTGTTAATGGGGTTGTATCAAAATATGACCTTACCACTTCCTCTCCTACAGTATTAATGGCTGATTTCACTCCGGAGGCAATTACATCCAATAATCCCATACAAATGGTATGGAGTCGGGACGGTCGGAAATTATATATTGCAAATTACAGTAATAATTATTTCCGTCAATTGCACGGTTTTATGAGTACTTATACTGATCCCTTAACATTAGATTTGATTGAAGGTTCTTCAATTAAGGATGTCTCTCCAATTATTACTTTGGAGTCTGGGAATTATATATTATCCAATTTCGGATCATGGCAAACTACTGCCAAAACTAAAAAAATGGTTGGCGGCATAACTAATGTTGCAATAGATCCGTTTGATGATTCAAGGTGCTTTGTTGGAAATGTTACAAATGGCTTTTACGTGATAAAGGATAATGAAGTTGAAGCCTTATATACAGGTACTAATTCTCCGCTGATAACAACCTGGGGAGTTCAGGTAAGAGGTCTTGCCGTGGATCCTGAAGGAAACATTTGGGCAACATGCCTCCCCAACGATGAGGCTCTGCTTCAGGTTCTGCCATATACAAGTAATCATCCAGCCCCTGCTTCCTCATGGAAATCTACTGTGATACCGGAAAATATTCCAGGGCTGGACATGACTTTCTTTTTTACGAAGAATAAGAATTACATGTTGATAGCCAGTCATGGTAGCGGGATATATATCCGGTCTACTAACGGTACGCTGACAAATCTTGAAGATGACCGGAGTATGCAGCATCCCAAGGTTATTGACCAGACTGGAGCCGCTTTAGAGCTTTCAACAATTACCTCCATTGTTGAAGATCATAACGGTCAGATTTGGGTTGGTACAACTGGTGGTGTGATGATGACAGATAATCCAGCTAATATTCTTGATCCGAATTTCCATTGGGTCCGACCCATTGTTCCCCGCAATGACGGAACAAATTACGGTGACTATCTATTTGAGACAGACGTAATCTACGACATGGAAGTTGATCATTCAAATCGTAAATGGGTAGCAACTGAAGCCAGCGGTCTATATCTGGTAAGTGCAGATGGAACTGAAATCTTGGAGCACTTTACAATGGATAATTCTCCTTTGGGTTCTAACATGGTTTACAGTGTTTCTCAGGATCCTAACAGCAATAAACTATATATAGGTACTCCTGAGGGTGTGTATATTTACCACAGCGATGCATCTCCCGCGGCAGAGGACTTCTCTGAAGTATATGCTTATCCTAATCCAGTACGTCCTGATTATCATGGATGGATTACTATAACTGGGTTGATGGATAACAGCCTTGTGAAAATTACTGATTCTAATGGTAACCTGGTCTATCAGGGCACCTCAGAAGGCGGTTCAATGATGTGGGATGGAAATAATCTGTTCGGAAACAGAGTCCGCACCGGGGTATACTTCATTTTTGCTCAAAGCAGTGATGGCTCCAACTCCTCGGCAGCTGTTTCAAAAATAATGTTTGTGAATTAATTGGCTTTATAACTCGCTGTTTTGAACCAAGATAAAAAGATGCGCAACACAACGGCTGACTCTGGACGTCATGAAGGATATGACGCCGGAGTTGCCGGCATGATATTGGTAATACTCGCGCTCGGAGCCGAAGAACTTCTGGCTGCTGTTGATATGCATGCACCCGCAGGACAGAATTTGAAATTTTATCCGGATGCTGGGATAAATGCTAATCCGCGCATTTCTGCTAAAGTTGTCTGGGCGCAGGCTGTAAAGGATTTGCGCATGGTGACTTCAATGGCTTTGGCCAGGATATTATGTCAGAACATTGCTAATCACAATTCCGGCCTTAATTCTTCAACTATAGAAGTTCTCAGAAAATCAGTATCTTCAATGGCTGCAGAAAGTTGTGCATTAGATAAGGATGAGTCTGATGCTCTCTTTGACAGCTGTCTCAGCTACGTAGAGCGTATTTTTTTACACCCTCATGTAAGAGAATGCGTAGTTCCGTTCGGAAAATTTTTGAAGCGGAATGGAGTTACCGGGAAAAGTGAAATAATAGAATATCTTGAAACCGTGGGCCTCGCACGATAATTAGATGGAAGCACAGACTGGAGCAAATATTCCGGGCCTTATGCCCCTGCCTGAGCCGGTTCTCAGACGTCTGCCGTGGTATCTGGCATATATTGCCACACTGCGGACGCAAAGGGTGCAGTATGTCTCCACCACACGTATTGCCTCAGCTCTTGAATTGGCTCCGTCATTGATTGCTAAGGATCTCAGTGTTCTGGGAATCAAAGGCAAGACAAGAATCGGGTATCAGGTAGACACCCTTGAAGAAACGCTCCGGGAATACCTCGGATTTTCAAAACGTCACAATGCGGCAATGTGCGGAGCTGGTAGTCTCGGTTCTGCTCTTCTCGCTGACAATGGCCTGCTTCGATACGGTCTTGATGTTGTTGCCGCTTTTGATGTTTCAAAAGATGTTGTTGGTCGCACCGTTGGAACAGTGAAAGTCAGTCATATTTCTGAATTGCCAAAAGAGGTTAAACGGAAGGAAATATCCATCGGTATACTTGCCGTGCCTGTTGAAGAAGCCCAGAAAGTGGCGGATATATTGGTCAATGCAGGAGTTAGGGCAATATGGAATTTTACTCCCACCCGTATTCGTGTCCCAGAGCATGCCGTTGTTTCAAATACCTCCATTTATTCCCATCTGGCTGTAATGTATAATCGTTTGTCTATACTTGAGAACCAATGAAGATACTGATTATACATGACAAGGAAATGAATCAAGTCAGCTTAGGTGCTGACTCAGCCGTTCTTCGTCCAACGGAGCCGCTCTTCCTTGATGAAAGACGCGAAAGCAGATCGTTGCTGGTACCGGCAGCAAGAATAGGCCGTCTCGGCTTCCATATACCTGTTAATGTGGCTGAGAATTATGTTGATGCCACATCAATATTTCACTTGCTTGTAGAAGAAGGCTGCAAGTGTCCCCTTGGGATTGCTGACCGTACATTCTTCCCAGGACACTGGGAGGAAGGAATCACCAAAACTTTCAATATGAGTGCCTCAGTCAGTTCTTCAATCTCAGAGACAACTTCAGATAACTTTGTTAAGCACGTAGAGAATCTTCCCGTAAAGGAAGCTGTCAGCAAACTCTCAGAATGGTGTACCCTCAAAACAGGTGATGTGATACTTTTTGTCTCAGAAGCTCTGGATTTAGGTGCCCCGGCAATTGATACTGAAATAATAGCACAGATAAACGGTTCCACCGTACTTGAATTAAGAATAAAATAACCATCAAAAATATCTCTCCAATCAATCTCTATGAAACGCCGTAATTTAGTAATAGCTTTGTTTACAGCTGTATTATCCATTATTTCAGGAATACAGACTTCGGCAGCCGTTCAGTTATCCTCACAGTCCCGGTTAAGTCAGGGGCGGTGGGTGAAGATTCGTGTAGAACGTGAAGGTATCCAGGCCATTGATTATGACACCCTGCGCAGGTGGGGGTTTGAAGACCCGTCCACAGTGGCTGTATATGGTTACAGTGCCACAGAAATAGCTTCACACTCCTTTTCTTCCAATCCTGATGATTTACCTGTTGTCCCGGTAATGCATAAGGATAACCGGCTGTTTTTCTACGCAGATAAGGATATAAAGTTAAAGACTTCACGCACATCCTCATCACAGCCATTGGATGTCCTGCGAACCAGACATTTCAGTGACCTGTACAGCTATTACTTCCTCACAGATGAACTGCCAAAGTCAAATGTGCCCACAAACTCATATTCCCCTACTTCAACAGCTATCCAGAAAGTATGTTACGGGGTAGAATATATAGAGAATGAAGTGCAGTCAATCGGAGAGGGTGGAGCACAGTTCCATGACCGTCGTCTCCATGGTGGTGAAAGCCAGATTTTTGGATTCAAACATCCGGGATTTGATCCGGAAAGGAATAAGAACAGTGTTATCAGATTTGTTTATGCCCTCTGCGCTCCTGCCACTTCCACTGCTTACAGGATGGATATTGAGACAAATGGTGTTGAAGGGAATCCCAAAACAACTTACACTCAGGGTGTAATTAAGACATCCGAGCATGAAATCTATTCTCTGGTAGAAGGCAGAATAGAATGCGTTCCTTCTGGAGCTGAACAGGTTACGGCGAGCTTTGCTGTACCTGATGCGAATTCAGGCTCATATTATGCCATGGACCGTTGTTACTTCATTTATCCGGCCAATCTTTCATCAGGAGGAGAACAAGCCTGGTTCAGTATTTCAGAAACATGCGGAAAAGGTCATAAGATAAAACTTGATGATGCAACAGATAATACGGAAGTCTGGGATATTACAACAGGCCAGAGTCCACGTAGGTTTGAGCATAGGGAACAGGATGGTGTCTCTGCCATTTCAATAATTTCCACTTTCAGTGCATCCTCTCCAGGCCGTCTCATTGTTTTTGAACGAAACGCTGATCTTCCATCTCCGGAGTTTGTGGAAGTGGTGGAAAATCAGAACCTTCATGCTGATTCAACACCTGAATACCTCATTATAACAACAGCAACTCTTAAACCTTATGCAGATGAACTTGCTCAGATTCACAGAGATTTAAGAGGTCTTGATGTGCGTGTAGTTGCTCAGGATCAAATCTTTAATGAGTTTTCATCCGGAGCGCGTTCACCCCATGCCTTCCGTCGTTACGCCAAGATGCTTAATGACCGTACTCCCGGACGTTTGAGGTGGATACTCTTTTACGGTAATTCTTATTGGGATAATAGACAGATTACATATAATGTTGGAGATGTCTTGGTGGCTTATCAGGCAGAAACAATTGCTCAGAGCCGTAACGTCACTACCAACTTCTGCGGTGACCAATACTTTGGAATGCTGGAGGATGATTATGATCATGCTCAGATTTATTCACAACCGGGAACTGTAGCTGTGGGGCGACTTCCTATAGCCAATTCATCTGAAGCTGAGGAACAAAATGCCAAGGTTCGTAATTTTATCATTAATCCGCCTCATCCTTCAACTTATCACCGGGCTCTGATGACATCAGAAGTTGCAGAAACCAGCTCCCCCATCCATTACTTCCAGTGTAAGGAAGCGGTTGATACTATAGCAGACCGCATATGGGCAATTGACCGTGTGGATCTTTCTGTTTATCCCGTAGATAATGATATTGCAGTTGCTGCTACACGACGTGCAAATCAGACTCTTCACCGTGGAGTGGGATACTGGGGATTTAATGGGCATGGTAATAATCGATTTATAGGTATAAACCGTTACTGGAGTCTTACCGATAACAGCACTCTGGAAAATACAGTTTTGCCCTTTGCTGTTGTGGCCAGCTGTAACACTTTTGCTTTTGACAGACCCGCCAAGAGTGTTGGTACAAATATGCTTATGACCCGCGGAAACGGTGTGATTGGCCTGATTGCTTCCGGACGTGAGGCTTTCCTCAATCATAATAAATACCTTATCACGGATATAGCTTATGAGTATGCGCATGCTGTTCCCGGTACAACTTACGGTGAATTATTCCTCAACGCCCGTAACCGTTTGCTCCGTGAAAATGAAAGCTTCAATACCTCAGATGTGCCGATGACCAACTGGCTCCAGTTCAATTACGGCGGCGACCCCTCTCTTGAAATTCCAATCCCGGAATATGAAATAACACTTGAAGAACAGACTCCATCACTTACACCTCTGGTGCCGTATCATCTTAAAGCCAATGTTTCTTCCCCGTCAGCAGCCACAATGAACGGTTCTGCCATAGTTGAAGTGTACTGTGCTCCCAAGGAACTTTCCTTTAAGTTCCGTTATCCCGGTACTTCAAAGGACTCAATTTATTCATATATGAACGATGCTGATGTCCTTGCCGAGTATGTTCTCCCAATGACAAATGGAGTTATTGAAGGGGATATCATCCTGCCTGAGGATAGCAGAACCAGAGTTGGGGCTACCAACAAGATGATTATCAGCACACGAGCAGAGAACGGCCATATGGCTTCCGGCGTATTCTCCATAGGGCTTGCACAGGATGCGCCTGAGGATGCGGTTACACTGGGCGATGGACCGGAATTTGTCAATATCGGAATACAGGGTGTGGAAGGAGATGAGCTCAGTGTATCTTCTGCCGTTGTTCTGGCTCAGGTGAGCTGTGAAGGTTGTGCTCTTCTCACATCTGCCATAGAACCCGGCAGAGCACCTTCTGTAACGCTTGACGGAATATACTCTAAATCTTCAGTAACAACTGCTACACGACAGGATGACGGCACACTCCTTCTCCGTGTGCCCCTCTATGATATGGCAGATGGATTCCATCACCTTGAACTGTCAATCTGTGATGTTTATGGCCGTACCGCCAATGCCAACTATACTTTCAGCATCAATACTGTTCCTCTTAATCCTGTCCTCACAGTCAATGACAATGAAAATGGTCCGGCTCGTTCAGAGGTAGTCTTTGACCTGGCAGAGGAAACGGATGCTCAGGGTATTAACCTCACGGTAACAGACATTGCCGGCCAGACAGTTTTCACAGCTTCAAATCCCACACTGCCGTTGACCTGGAATCTCAAGACCACAGATGGCGCTTCAGTACCCGATGGTAAGTACACCGCGCGTCTTTCAGTCCGTTCCGGTAACCGCTTCGGTTCATCACAACCAGTACATTTTGTGGTGGTAAAAGAAGCCGACGCGCAATAAATCAGTAATTTTTCAGTTAATAAATCAGCGTGCATCTTAAATACGCACGCTGATTTTTTATATGAATATGAAGCTTATCAGAATATTGCTCCTGGCCTGTCTGGCCTTAATCACTCCTGCTCTCTATGCCCAGGATGGTAAAAATGAGTTCAATCCCGTGGAAACAGGCGTTACGTCTCTCGGTATCGCCCCGGATGCGCGCGGTGCATCAATGGGTGACCTGGGAGCTGCAACGGAACCGGATGCAAATTCCCAGTTCTGGAATCCCTCAAAATATGCTTTTGCTTATAGCCAGGCTGCCGTATCCCTCAATTACACCCCATGGCTCCGTAAACTGGTGAATGATATTTTTCTTGCCGACCTTTCCGGATACTATAAGATAGGTCGTAATGATAACCAGGCAATCAGTGCCTCATTGCGTTATTTTTCACTTGGTGAAGTCACAACAAGTCAGGATGCAGGTATTGTAGGACAGACTCTTAATCCCTATGAAATGAGTTTTGATATCGGATATTCTCGTAAGTTATCCGAGAAGTTCTCAATGGGAGTTGTTTTCAGATACATATATTCCGCACTTGGTTTTTCAGAGTCTTATGCCGGAGATCAGAATACCGGAGCGTCCGCTTTCTCTGCTGACATTTCAGGTTATTATACCACATATCCCATTATTGGCCGCAACGAATGTCAGTGGTCATGGGGCTGGAACATCTCCAATATAGGTACTAAAGTAAGCTATGACGGAGGAGAAAATCCTGCGTTCCTGCCTACAAACCTTCGCCTTGGTACAACATTCATGTTCCCTCTGGCAGATTACCACACTCTTGCCCTCTCACTTGACCTCAATAAGCTTCTTGTACCCACCCGTCCCCGCCGCTCAGATTTCCAGGAAGGTATAGACGGTGAGGTGGAATATCTTGATGCGCTTGAAGATTGGAAAAACATGAGCCCCATCACCGGTATCTTCAAGAGCTTCGGTGATGCTCCCGGCGGAGGTAAAGAGGAACTCAGGGAAATAACATTTTCTCTCGGAGCCGAATATGCCTATAACAATCAGTTCTTTCTCCGTGCCGGATATTACTATGAGAACCAGTATAAGGGCAACCGCCAGTATTTCGGCTTAGGAGCAGGTTTCTCTCTCAATGTGGTACGCCTGGATGCATCTTATATGCTTGCAACGGCACAGACCTCTCCTCTGGACCAGACTCTCCGTTTTACCCTCACATTTGATATGGATGGCCTGAGAGATCTTCTCGGGAAACGCCGCTGATAATGAGCTGTACATTGCGTATCGGAAACGGATTTGATGTTCACCGTCTCGTCACTGGGCGGAAATGCATAATCTGTGGTGTTGACATTCCTCACAGTGAAGGTCTTCTCGGTCACAGTGACGCAGATGTAGCCATCCACGCACTCTGTGACGCACTTCTTGGAGCGGCTGCACTTGGTGATATTGGAAAGCACTTCCCTGATAATGACAGTAAATGGAGCGGGGTGGATTCCAGAATCTTACTGAGAGAGGTTGTGAACCTTCTTGCTGAAAAAGATTACCATATTGTCAATGTGGATGTGACCATTATTGCTCAGGCTCCTAAAATGGCTCCTCACATTGAGCTGATGCGTGAAAATCTGGCATCAGATATGTCAATAGACATTGATGCCGTGAGTGTAAAGGCAACCACAACAGAACACCTCGGTTTCACCGGGCGTGGTGAGGGAATTGCTGCTCAGGCATCCGCTCTTATTGCCCGGTAAATATCTTTTTTTTGTTGACTGTTCAATTTAATGGGGTTTAAATTTCATGGAATGGTAAAAAAATGGTAATTTTGCACAATTTATTTTTTACCACCACATGATGAAAGAAGTGACCTATGAGGGCCTGTGCTTTCAGCCCTATATTACAAACAAACAGATCCAGGAACGCATAGCAGAACTTGGAGAGGAGCTGAAGCGTGACTGCAAGGATAAAAATCCTCTGTTTCTGTGTGTGTTAAACGGAGCATTTGCTTTTGCGAGCGATCTTTTCCGTGCCTGTGAGGATATTGACGCTGAGATATCTTTTATAAGGCTTAAAAGTTATGAAGGCACATCTTCCACCGGTAAGGTCAAGGAGGTTTTAGGCCTCAACGAGAATCTGGAAGGCAGAACTGTTATTGTGGTGGAAGATATAGTTGACACAGGAAACACCATCTCACGTCTTGTTGAAGACCTGCGTAAGCACAATCCAGCTGACATCAAGATTGCCACCCTGCTCTTCAAGCCGGAAGCTCTGGTGCAGGATATAAAACCTGATTATGTAGGCTTCAGCATTCCCAGTAAATTCATCATAGGTTTCGGTCTTGATCTGAACGGACGTGCCCGTAATCTGAATGACATTTATGTACTGAAAGAAGACTGAGAACACGGGTTACACTTTAAGACATAATACACATGAATATAGTAATTTTTGGAGCACCCGGAAGCGGTAAGGGAACCCAGAGCGAAAAGCTCATAGATCGCTACGGTCTTCACCATATCTCAACAGGTGAACTTCTGCGTTCACATATCCAGCAGGGAACTCCTCTTGGAAAGGTGGCAGACACATTCATATCACAGGGCATGCTTATTCCTGATGAACTGATGATAGAGGTTCTGGCTGAGACACTCCGTTCAGAAGAGGTTCGGAATTCAAACGGAGTTATATTTGACGGTTTTCCCCGTACCATTCCCCAGGCTGAGGCACTCTCAGGTCTGCTGAAAAAGGAACTTGGAGCGGACATAGACGCTGTCGTAGGCCTTGAGGTTGAGGATAAGCACCTGATTGACCGCATGCTCAAGCGCGGAGAAACCTCAAACCGCTCGGATGATAATATTGACACCATCCGTAAACGTCTGGATGTTTATCACCGTCAGACAGCTCCCCTGAAAGATTATTATATCAAGAACGGAAAGTATCGCGGTGTGAACGGAAATGATGAGATAGACAATATATTCCGGGCCATCACGGAGACCCTGGACAAATAACGGGCGGAAAGAGATATTCTCCGCCCGATGATAAAACGTTTCTGCCTGCAGGAGCGTTTTTATTTTAAATATAACAGAACATAAACTCGCATAATATTTAATCCATGGAAATACATGACCCCCAGGCTACCCATACACGCAGGGATTTGCTTGAGATTTACCGGACATCTTTTGCGGATCACTTTACCTTACCTGCACTGACGGATTACGGAACAGGTAAAACCATCACATACGGAGATATGGCCCGGAGAATTGCCCGCCTGCACATGTTCTTTGAGAAAGCCGGTGTCAAACGGGGTGATAAGGTTGCCCTCCTGGGGAGAAATACTGCAAACTGGGTCATAACTTTTATGGCAACTGTGACTTACGGTGCAGTGATAGTGCCTGTGCTCAATGATTTCAATCCATCCGATGCTCAGCACATCATCAACCACTCGGATTCAATTATTCTGTTTGTCAATGACGGGATATTCCGGCAGCTGAATTTTGAAGAGCTCCCGCAGATCCGCGCTGTGGTATCACTTGACACACGCACCATCCTGGCAGAACGCAAGGAACTGGCACCTAAGCGGGGATTCCAGTCTATTGTACGTAACCTCACTGCAAGTTTCAGGCGGAATTATCCGGGAGGATTCACTCCTGCATCCATTTCATATCCGGCACTGCCGCATGACAGTACAGCCATCATCAATTACACTTCAGGCACCACAGGTTTTTCAAAAGGTGTCATGCTCACACTGGATAATCTGTTGGGAAATGTGAACTTCGGAATAGACTCCCGCCTTCATTATGCGGGCTCCCGCGCACTGTCTTTCCTTCCGCTGGCACACGCTTACGGATGTGCCTTTGACATGCTGGTGCCCCTGGCAGTAGGCTCTCACGTAACCCTTTTGGGAAAGACTCCCGTACCGTCTTTACTGATGAAAGCCATGAAGCAGGTGCGTCCTTCCCTCATCATATGCGTGCCTCTTATTCTTGAAAAGATATATCGTAAGATAATAGTACCCATGATAACCCGGCAGCCCATCAGATGGGTGCTTGAAGTTCCCATGCTTGATAAAGCTGTCTATGCCATGATACGTAACAAGCTCGTTGAGGCATTCGGCGGAGCGTTTGAGGAAGTAATCATAGGTGGGGCTCCCCTCAACCGAGAGGTGGAGGATTTTCTGTATCGTGTCAAGTTTCCGTTCACAGTAGGGTACGGAATGACCGAGTGTGGCCCTCTGATCAGTTATGCGCCCTGGCGGACCTTTGAGCCGGGTAGTGCCGGACGTACTCTCTTGGGAATCATGGAAGCACGCATCCTGAAGGATGAGACACTCCAGGGGGATATGGCACAAGGTGAAATTATGGTTAAAGGTCAGAATGTGATGAAAGGATACTATAAGAATCCGGAGGCCACAGAAGCAGTTCTTGAGGAGGACGGATGGCTCCATACCGGTGATATGGGATACCTTTCCGCGCCTGACAACCGCACCGTTCATATCCGCGGACGTTACAAGACCATGATACTGAGTTCCAACGGACAGAATATTTATCCGGAAGAAATAGAGAGCAAGCTGGCTAATATGCCGTATGTGAATGAGTGCCTTGTGGTGGACCGTCAGGGACATCTGGTGGCTCTGTGTTATCCGGATGGAGATGAGGTGAGCGCAGCCGGGCTGGATGATGACGGCCTCACAGCAGCCATGGAAGAGAACCGCAAGAACCTGAATAAACTTGTGGCACCCTATGAGCAGGTAGAGAAAATTGAAATCATGCCTGAGGAATTTGAAAAGACACCCAAGCGCTCCATCCGCCGCTTCCTGTACAAGTAAATAGGATTGGTTTTATTCTTTATGCACCATGCGCTCAAGGATTAAACATGGGGCACTATCTGGTAGAAGTCAAGAATCAGAGATCCATTAGAGTGGCTACGCCAAGAGTCCGGATATAAAATCAACCAACTCTTTAAGCCGGAGATTGACCTCATCAAAAGGCACCGTTCTCTGCCAAGCAATATGGATATATCGCTTATGGGCCATTGTGCTCTGGATTTCGTTCCGATAATACTCCCACAATTCAGGTTTTTCATTCTGAAGAGTATGCCAGTCTACAGTCCCATCTGAGCGTAAGGGAAAACCGCATTTCTTGAAATGTTGATAAACACTTTGGAACCATGTCTCGTTATCTTCTGTGGAGACCTGTCCATGACTTTTCAAATTTCGGACTTCTCGTACTGAGTCAAGAATATGCTTTATAGTCTTTAGCTTGAACTCATTGCAGAAGCTCCAAAGTTTTACACTAAATGGAATTTCGTTAAGACTGGCTGCATTATCTATCTTTGCTGACTGGTTAAATGTCTTTATCCTTGTTTTGACAGCCTCAATGCCGGTTTCCGTAGAGTAAAAAAGATTAAGTGCCCGTTCAGCTATGATGAGAGAAAACCTACAATATTCAGAAAAGTCAATCTTATGTCCCCTTGAGCCGAATCTATTACGTAACATTTCGCGATAATCGGCGTTGAAACATTCACGAGTGTATTCGTCATTAACAAAAGAAAAGTCAATAAGCGGTACGTATTTATCAATATCGTAATCAAGGCCAAGATATTTCTCAATCTTGAGGAGGGTCTTATCGTTATCTTTTCGAGTGGGGAGCATGGAATACAAATCATCTACGAACCAGGAATTTTCAGGTTCACGGATAATATCTCCGAGAAAAGCTAAAAGCTTTTTGAGATCTTCTTTTCTTCTATCTTGTGCCATGTTATGGTAAGATTGAGAGGTCAAAATTTGAATCAACTAAACGAGAGAGTAAATCGGACTCATTTCGTTTAGCAATTATGCCCAAATCATCTTGTAGATGGAGTTTGGGGAATTGATCTGCCAAGTTTATAACAAATTCACGCAAATCGTCAGAAATAATATCTTCTTCAGTTGGAGAGAATTCTTCATTGAATTTCTTGCCGCAATATGGTTTGTGGAGCAAATAACCCACTTTAATTTTAACGGGCTTTATTGCAGGAACAGGATCCCCGGGCGAAAGATAGAATGGAAGTGGCGAGGCCATACGTGTCAATGAAATTTGAACGTTTCCCGGTAAATTATTAACATCAAGGTTTTTGCTGATAGCCACAATGAACATCCTGTCTTGAAAATAGAATACCCCATAGGGCTTTTTGTCGGATATCCTATACCGATACTCTAAAGAAACATCTAACTTCTTCTCAAATGCCATCAGTGGCATTGTGAACAGATAGTCAATAGAGGTGGGTTTAGTACCCTGTTTAGTATTGGAGGACAACCGACAAAACTGTGCATAAAGGCGGGTATACACAGGGTCGTGTTCGCCCTTGACCATTCTGAGATAGCAAAGTCTACCCGAAAGTATCTTTACAATATTTGGTTCGTCACGATGAATTTGGCAATTTTCACTTTTATAACGAGGGTAGAAAGTAGCGTAAGCTGCATTGAGACCATACTTATCCCAAATATGGAGGATGGCGCGGACATCCTTAACGTATTTACGGGTTACGTTAACCTTTTGACTTACTGTAAGACCGGTTACTTCTTGACGGACAGAACAATGTTGAAGACGAGTCTTCTTTGTATTAATTGAGAAATGTTGCCCAGTGATAATACGTTCAAGTTCTTTCCTGAAATAGCTATTGGGTTGATAGACGTTATGCATAGAACTGAACGTAATGTCATCTGCATAACGTGAATAATGAAGTCCAAAGCGTTTGGCCAGTCCATGTAACCTGCGGTCAAGTGTGTCACAGATTGCATTGGTTAACAGAGGAGATGTGGGAGCTCCTTGTGGGAGAATATACTTTTGCTGATCACCTTCTTCTGTCACATTGACCTTCATGCAGCAAAGACCGGCAATCACACTTGCCACCTCTTTATTGAAATTAAATGGGGTGAGCTGAAGACGTTTCCAAACTCTCGCCTGGTCAATACTCGGAAAGAAATCGTTGAGATCAATGTTGAATACATAGTTCTGATTCGTATGCATCCTTGCATTATCAACTATTGAACGACCCTCTGCAAAGCCCATTGCGAATGGGGATGCGGTATAGAGGGCTTTGAAAATCTCGTTAACACAAAGCTGCATCCATTTGAGGTTCCCGCATGGAGCACTGATTATACGCTCGCCACCTGATTTCTTCGGGACGGAAAAAGAGCGGTAACGCTCTCTCTTTTTATCCCCGTCATTCTTAGGGTTGCAAAGGATGAGAAGTTTCTTCATTGTGAAAGGATAGGCAGAAGAGCCAAGCAAGTCTGCTTTGACTTCGTTGAGAAGTTTAAGCAGATCACGCCTGGTTTCAAGAACTTGCGCCTTTTCTATAAGGGTTTGTTTATCCATTCAGTTTTGAAGTGTATTATCTAAATTGACAATGGCGGATTGAAACAGTATTTTCTTTATGTCTTTAAGACCTTCATAATACAGATTTCATAATCTTTGATTGTTGAATCCGTATATTCAATTTGATTAACTTGTCGGATGAGGAGCCACAGCACCGCAAGGAGACACGGTAATCGCACAGAAGCCAATTGACCATTGGAAATCTCCCCTAAGAGAGAAGTACCCGGCAATTCGTCGGGCAATTTCAAAATGTCTGTTTCAATCCACCATGTCAATGTTCGTTTTGTTGGTACAAAGATACTAAATGTCCGCGAGCTCTATGTTCATTCATTGAGTTTTATTGAAGAATATCTGTCGGTCACAACTTTTGCCACCTTATAGATCTGATTAGAAATATGATCTGGTGTTAATACTATAAGCTCGGCACCGAAGGATGACAATTCACGGATAAGTTCGTAGTTTTCAATACAGTTAATTATGAAGAAGCTGCCTCCGGGGAGTTGAGGATACTGTGCATGCAAATTTTCTTGATCCACAGCAGAGAGGTGTATTTGAGAGTCATGAATGGGTTTTGTTTTAACATAGTTTACTGATTTGTCAGAAACCCAAAATAAAATACGCTCCACAGCTCTATCTTCATGGAACGTTATGCCGACAATATCCTCATAGCGCTCTGTATAATTCGCGTTTGGTTCTTTGAAGCTTTTTCCGGAGGTATATTCTACTTTGTCAATTCTGTCAAGGGCAAAAGAAAGAATACGGTCACTGTCAAACGGACTTGCAAGCAAATACCATCGGTTGTTATATTCTTTCAGAAGATATGGGGATAACTCCACTGTGTGTAAATCATCATGGTTGAATGTATGGTAATAAAGATTTATAACTGCCTTACTGCTGATTGCATGGTATAATTCTGCAAGCATGGTAGAATTATCAGATATATTTTTTGACATTGAGATAATCTCATGCTGCTGTTTAATATTTAGACGTTCGGCCAAATCTTCCAACCATTCAAAGTTTGGTTGTCCTTTAAAACTCCCAAGAGTAGAGAGGACAGAAGCCAATAAAGATTGCTCATCTTCAGATAATGATTTGCGGAAAATTGAAAATGCAGGGTCCGCATACCGTAGGCATTGTTTCTTATAGACACCGTCTCCGGACATCGTGGGTGCATCAACCTTAAAACGTTCTATTTCTACTTCAAAAGGGCTATCCCATTCAAGATATTGAATGTCCATTTCAACGGTGCGTTTAGATACAGTATTTTGGCCGTACTCGGGCAGTCGCTCGTTCAGATAATTCGTCATATCTTTAATAGACCAATTATGGCGTCTGTCTTGAAGTAGATGGTCAAGGAGCGCATAGCGCGTCATCGCGTTCTTGTTCGCTGGCATTAACTCAGATATCCGTTTTTCTTGTTAAGAAGTCAAACTTTCCGGTGTGCTTATTCCCATATTCGTCTATTGACTCAATTGTAACCCATGAGCCATTTTTACCAACAAAGTTCCAAATATTTGAATAGATTAACGGAAGCACTACCTTGCCGTTGGAGTCAATTAATCCCCACCGCTTATTTTCGCCATCAACAGAATTTACTCTCACATAACCTCTGTCAAAAGAGTCAATATAGGGATATTCTCCTTTGGGGATAATAACTTCTCCATCAATATTTATAACTTCGTATTGATAATCCATGTGTTGAAGTGTCAACAATCTTTTATCATCAGATATACCTATACCTCGATATTCTGGCTCAAGTAGGATATTTCCAGTACTGTCTACAAGTCCCCATTTTGTACTTAAATAGGTGCTTGGCTCTTTTGTCTTTCGGTTGAAACCATAGGTGTAATTTATGCCAACACGGACAACATCCCTTTTTTCATGACAGGAATCAAGAATTCTGTCAAACTTGGGTTCAACAACAATCTCACCATTCTTATTCATCAGTCCATAGTGCTGATAATAAGAGAAGGGTATGAGAATTTGAGTATCCTTTTCAATGTTGTAATCCTTAAGGTCAACAAGAATACGAATATTAGAATACTTTTGGAATTTGAGGTCTTTGATGTTCATGTGTTCTAATGTTGGCGTGGCTTTTTTGATTTCCAATTTGTATTTGAGCTAAATATATGCCCCAATATGATTATTCAAATCTAAACGGATAACATCTATTACCTCGGGCCGGAATCCAAGCCCAATAGCAATTTGTTGGCAGAGAACGTACTCTTTGGGATGAAAATGCCCGTCAGCCATAGCGAGAGTTACTATATCGCGGATATGCTGTGCTCTTAAAGCCGGACTTTGAGGTACTTTTTGTGGAACAGAATAGGGCGAAGTTACAACTCTGATGAAGTCCGTTTCGCTAAGTCCTTCTCTTTCGATGAAAGTCTTAATGATTCGCATTTCCTCATCGACAATTTCACCGTCACAAGCGGCTACGTTTATCATTGATGAGAGAAATGTAAGTTTATAATCGCTTGATTGCACAGAGTTGGAGTCTGCTGGGGAAAAATCTTCAGGATGTGAAGTGGAAGATTCAATTTGATATCCATACAGTTCAACAATTCTGTCAGGGAAAGACATGGCAAACCGAATGTAATCAATTTTTCCAGACTTGACGAATATTTGTAGTACGATTGGCTTTGTTGGGTCTGAAGATGCTCCAGGGGCGTTAATATATTGAACACGGTCTTCCATTATTTGAGAACCCATAAAAGAGAAAGAAGCAGATTTATGAGTCCTAAATTTTTCATTAAATGGAATTACAACATCAATCCGGTCTCCTTTTACCTCTAAATGTATGTCAAAGGTTATTGGTTCATTATTGTTGCATCGTCCTCCCTGCCATTCCTCAAAACGCTCTACATGAAACGATATGCTTTTCTTATAAATACTGTGTACTGAAATGACTTTATTCCACTTTTTGAGAGATTTGGAGTAAGTTGCCGGTTGGTCTTTTATTTCTTTTATTCCCATACAAGAACTATGTTATACATTATAAAATAATATAGTGTTAAAGTACTTGAGAATTCTCAAGAGATTAATATTTTTTGAAAGTATCAGTCAAATAGGTCATTATTTTCTCAATACAAACAGCTCCGTCCTTGTCTGTACATTTTGACATTGAATTAGTTGAAGCGGTAATGAGATCACCTATAGTACCATTGAAATTCTTCTTTGAAATAAAGGATAAGTCATGCTTCACCATTGAGAACAAATATTTATTAGTCCTAACCATTAATGGCATACTTGCAAAAAAGTCAAAGGCATTGTAGGTCGGCAAATCCAACGCATTAGCAATGGTGAAATAAAAGAAATCACGGGTTTCTGCCAAAACAGACAATCTTTTAACATGGAGATTTTCATTAAAGGGGTTTGCTTTAATAGCTTTGGTAAAAGCAAAGAAAGCATAATCAGCGATAGCTCTTGCTATGTATTCGTTTTCTCTTATATGTCTATACGACAATAATAAAGAGAACGCTGATCCCACAATGTTACATTGGTCGCTTGGAATTTTGAGCATTCTACTGCATGAGTCTTGAACAAGATTAAACATCATACAGAGACTTTCGTGTTCCATACGCTGTGTACCATTTTGAGCGTACATCAAACCCATGCTTGCATATCCAATGATGTCCTGTATCTCGGACGGTAAATGCTTTATTGAATTTTCTTTTGATTCGGAGGAACACTTTTGATATGATTGGGGCAGCGGCATGTCTGAAGTGTCCAAACTATTGTTGACATAATTAAATATATCCATAATTTGATATCGTTAGGAATTATGTTGCAAAGTTAATGAGGGAGTGCGAAGGAGTTTTTCGCACACTAATTCCTTGCTGTTACTTTGAAAATCTTCTGCTTGGTTTTGTATGGCCTGCAGCTCCTTTACATGACCGATTATACGAAAAAGCGTAGGAACTATACTGTTGCTCGTCCTACACCTAAAGGCCTTCGCATTGCCCGATACCGTTGAACGAGCAACACGCAGAGCCTACGCCGTATGATATGTTATACGTCAATAGGTACGCGCCATACGGCAGGCTCCTATATGAGTTTTAATTATCATACCCGAAGGCGTCCACTGTTGCCTCATTCTTGACGGTGTCTAATGAAGTTGCGAAGTTCTTAGGTGTCAAGAACAAAGCGCCAATAAACGCTTTACTATTATATTAATGACCTACCCAGATCCCGCCACCCTTTGAAGGAGACGCACGGCGTAAGTCTGCACAAAAGTAGCGATTATTTGTGAGACTACAAATAATCATGGAAAATTTGTGTGGCTTTTTTATGTGAGAAACCCGCGCCGGGGACGGCGCGGGTTTCTGATGAAAAATGTGTTTATGAAAGGAGGAGAAAAAATCCTTTAATCAAACACTGATTTGATGTCTTATTTTACGAGGACCTTGCTTACGGTGTTGCCCTGTACTTTGATGAACAGGCCGTTGGCGGGGTTAACGACTTCTACACCCTGGAGGTTGTAATAAACAGCGGGAGCGTTGGCGTCAACGTTAACGTTGCTTACGCCTGCGTTGCCGTGGTCAACGATGGTGGGGTAGAGGTAAACGAGCATCACGCTGCCGTCACCGAGTTCTTCGGGGAGGATAGCCTTGATGGTACCGGTGTATTCTTCTTCTGTGATAGAGTTGTTACCGTTGTAGTAGAATTCGTTGGGGAATTCGTCATCAGCAGCAACGATACCAGCGGCACCGTAGTTGATCTGAGCCCAACCTGCGTCAGCAATTTTGAATTCTGTAGCAGCGGGGATTGCAGTTGCACCCTGGCAGTCAAACCAGTAAGTGATACCGTCAGAAGTTTCCATGCGCCAGTCTTCAGGAGCACCCCAGTCATTCATTCCACCGCGGAGGTAAACAGCCTTGAAGCCAACGGGCTTGGGAGTGTTTGTGGTCATTATGATTGCGGAGAGGTCACCGGCAACAACAATGTGATAGTCACCGATCCAGGGGCACATGATGTTAACGTCACCGTCAACGAGATCAACGGGAGTTCCGAGGTTTGCTTCTTCAACCATAGCGGTCTTGGCTGCAGAGTTGAAAGTATCCCAGTCACCGAAAGATGTTGAGATCTTGAACATTGAGAGGTTGGTGATATCAAAGGTGTAATTACCGTTGACAAGAGCAACTTCCATGGGAGCGTCGGGAGACCAGGCAATGCCGTCACCATCGCCACAAACGTAGAGCTGAGCATTGGCACTCATGGCCAGAACTGCAGCAGCAGCAAGTGTGTAAAACTTTTTCATGCAGTAAAATTTAATGTTATTTGGTATATTAGGTAATGATATAATCCGTTTGGAGGTATTTCGGGGACAAAGGTAGGTAATATTTCAATTATTTCAAATATTTTTCCCAATTTTTTGAGAAAAATTTTTAAAATCCAACCAAAAGAACGACCCTTTAATCAGATCATTCTTTTTAAATCCGTGAGTGTGATATGTAATGATGGTATTTCATTTTTTACAACATCAAAAATAATGTCAGCGTCAATATTGAAATATCCATGCGCAATGTGATCCCTGAGTCCCATTATTTCTTTCCATGGAGTTTCTGGGAATTTGTCATATAATAAACCCTGTGTGAGTCTATCAATTTTTTTAACACCTTCACCAATACTCTCAATTAACATACAGGAAGCTGCCATCTTTTCCATACCTTCCGGTGAATTGAGGTAGTATTCTGAGGTGTCAATTGTTTCGTTCCATAATGTAACCAATTTACATGCATCAATCATTTGATTGAGTATGTGGTGTATGAGAGGTGTGTTATGTAAAAATTGTGATTCCATCTTTTTCAATTTCTTTGAGCAGGAACGGGTCAAGAGAAGACCTGGAACGGACAAGATCTACTCCCCGTCCAAGAATTTCTTGCAAATATTGTTTGAGAGCAACCATCCTCAGAGCTTTTGGGGGCATGTCCACAAAAAGGTCAACATCACTGTGAGCCATGGCTTCTCCACGCGCCACAGATCCGAATACTCGTAATGACTTTACCCCATACTCATCACGGAGTTTTTCTGAGGCTTTTGTCAATACATTAATACAGAAGTCTCTATATTCCATCTCTAATTATTATTCCGGGAGGATGAAGATTGAGAAGTTAACGGAGCCGTATGCGCGGTGTTCCTTGAAATGGGGGAGTGATGAAAAATCGTATTTTTTTGAGTGTTCCATCACAAAAACTCCTCCGGGCGCCAAAAGGCCGGAGTTGAGTACTTTTTCCGGTATTTCTCCAAATCCTTCCATGTCATAAGGTGGATCTGCAAATATGATGTCAAACTGGGCGGGTGCTGAACTGATATATCTGAGTGCGTCTCCACGTACCAGTCTGTGGTTTTCAGCACCGAGTTCCTGCGCCACTTTTGATATGAATTTCTGCTGGGTGACGGCTTTTTCAACGGATGTTACTGCGGCGCATCCGCGAGAGAGGAATTCAAAGCTTACGGCTCCTGTTCCGGCAAAGAGGTCCAGGGCGCGCAGTCCCTCAAAATCTACAATGTTCTCCAGCACATTGAATATATTTTCACGTGCAAAGTCTGTGGTTGGTCGGGCTGTGATATTTGAGGGCACATCAAAGCGACGGCGTCCGTATTTGCCACTTATTATTCGCATAATGGAATGAGTATGAGATTAAACGGAGCATCCAGCGCAGCGGAGCCGGAGCGGAATGCATTGGAGGGGAATACGAGCGGCATTACAGAAGCTGCATACTTTCTGAGTTGCTGCATCAGTTCCATGCGGCGGGTGCGGTCTCCACAGAGAAAAATCTCATCATTCTCAGGTGAGTTTCCACATGTCTGCACTGCTGCCAGGGTGTAATACACGGTGTCCTGCTCTGTGGGTACTTCCTTGGTTACCAACAGCACCGGATTTCCGGCACTGTCAAAACACACTATGTCTGCCCGGGCAGGATTTCCGGCATGAATGTGTACGTATGTCTTTCCGTGGTTTCCCAGGGTGGTTTTTCCGGAGAAATATATCAGCAAGGGGGTGATGTGGTGTCTGAACACGGCGGAGGGGAAGGTCCGGCACAGGAAATTGTACTGTGTCTCAGGGAGGGTCCAGACGGTTGATAAGGGCATACCTGCAATGCTGTCAATCAGTGTGACGGTGTCTTCATCCGTTATATGTGCAATTTCCGCGGCATCCCGGAGTGTCTGCTCGGGCATGGCGGAGTCCATGCACAGATATGAGTCTGTGCGTACACAGATGGTTACGCGGTCATAGTCTGCCAGTAAGAGGGGGGAGGAATACACTGCTTCCTGGAGTGCGCGTGCCGGGTCTGCAGTGGTGTCCAACTGTATGGTGTGGAACTGTGATGCGTTCTGGTCTGAGGCACACAGGAGGAGGGCCTGGATGGTGTGTCCGTCCAGCTGTATGTACAGTCTCCATAAGCGTGGGTTTTCCAGGGGCTCAACTGACCGGGGTGTTTCCTGACTCAGTTCCATATTTCTTCTTTTACGGCATAACGAGGCCGGTGTTTTACTTCAACAAATATTTTTCCAACATACTCTCCCACAATTCCTATGGCCATGAGAATGAGGCTGCCGAGGAACCATATTGATAACATGATTGAGGGCCAGCCGGGAGTGGTGTGCTGTCCAAAAAAATATGACACGAGCACATATATGCCCACAATGATGGTCAGCAGGAATGTGGCCAGGCCGGTAAAGAAGATCCAGCGCATAGGCCGCGCGGAGAAGGATGTGATTCCGTCAATGGAGAGAGCAAGCATCTTGGAGAGGGGATATTTGCTTTCACCGGCCACACGGACGTCACGGCTGTATGTAACTACAGCGGTGGTCAGGCCAATCTGTGGAATTATTCCGCGGAGAAAAAGATTGCTTTCACCGTATTCACTGAGCAGTTGTAAGGCTCTGCTGCTCATGAGGCGGTAATCGGCATGGTCATAAACTGTTTTAAGACCCATTGCCCGCTGAAAGCTGTAAAAAGCATGGGCTGTGGTGCGCTTGAACCATGAATCTGTCCGGCGGTCAGACCGTACTCCAAATACTATCTCAGCGCCTGCGCGGTATGCCTTTACCATCTCTATCATGGCATCCGGGTCATCCTGGAGGTCGGCGTCAATGGAAATTGCAGCGTCGCATCTGTCAGCAACGGTATGTATTCCGGCCAGAAGTGCATACTGGTGTCCGCGGTTGTGGGCCAGGGTGATTCCGCGGACACGCTTGTCTGCGGAGTGATATTCACAGATGAGCTGCCAGGTATTGTCCCGGCTTCCGTCATCCACAAGCATCAGATAACTCTCCGCGCTGATAAGTCCATCGGAGCACATGCGGTCCAGCACGCTGAGCATTCGGGGTACGGAAACAGGGAGTGCCTCGCTTTCATTAAAGCAAGGCACGACCACAGCAAGCAGCGGAGCCGGCAGTATCTTATTGGAGTCAGTCATATCGTCATGCAAAAATATCTATTTTCCTCCAACAATCCAAACAAATCCACTACAGTCCTCAAATTTATGGTGCAGGGAGACGCTGTCCGTCTTTTGCTGTGCAGGCGCGCAGACGGGGAGCTGGCGTTCAAGGCGTGATATGACGGGATGCACGACCCTACCGGGGAGATTGAAAATGTGTATTTAAAAGTTAATAATAGTGAAATTTGGGGATATCTTCTTGTAAAAATTTGTGAGTGTAAAAAATAAGGTATACCTTTGCATCAGAAAAAAACGCTAAGAGCTTTAACTTAGACCAAAGTTAGTTATTTACTCCCAACACATCCTTGAAAGGATCTAAGCTTAAGGCAAAACCTGAAACGGAATCGTTGCGAAACGAATCTCTTTCATAGAAAAGCGTTGCAGGTAATAAGTAAGTATGATATAATCTCTACATTGGTCAACATTACAATTAAAGACAATAAGCCTAACAGCTTAGGTCCCCGACTCATTGATGAAATGCGTGAGGGACTTTTTTTATGTCTTTTCTGTAAGGTGTTGTGATGGCTGCAATGTGCAGTGTGTCAGCGGGTATGGTATGTGCGGGGTATGCGTGCACCTACTGATGTGAGGACCTCATAAGGAATGGTGCCTAATGTTTCGGCGAGTCCTTCAACGGGTACTTCCGCTCCGAAAATCTCCACTTTGTCACCGACGCGTACGTCCTTGACATCCGTAACATCCACCATACAGAGGTCCATGCAGATGTTTCCAACTGTGGGGCACAGAACTCCTGAGATGAGGAAGCGGGTGTTGCCGTTGCCGAGATGGCGGTTTATTCCGTCAGCATATCCGACCGGGACTGTGGCAATTACGGAAGGGCGTGATGTGACACCCCGGCATCCGTAACCGATGGGTGTTCCTGCAGGCCAGTGTTTCAGGGAGATGATGTGCGAGAGGAATGTGGCAACAGGGCGGAGATGAGAGTCCTGCCGAGCAAGGGGTGATATTCCGTACAGCCCAATTCCGAGGCGCCCCATATCATATCTTTCCTCAATGGAGTCATTCATCATACCGGCAGTGTTGAGGATGTGGCGCAGAACGGGGTAATCAAGGGCTGCTGAAATCTGCTGAGTCATTTCAGCAAAAGATTTGAGCTGTGCGTTCATATAATCCACAAGGTCAGGGCAGTCAGCTGTGGCAAGATGCGAGAACACACTGGCAACGCGCACGGTATCAGTACCGGAGAGGAGCTGAATGAGCGCCGGAATATCTTTTTTGAGAAAACCCACTCTGTGCATCCCGGTGTCAAGCTTGATGTGGACTGGATAATCTTTGAGGCCGGCGGCCTTTACTTCCCTGATAAGGCATTCAAGTTCCTCAATGGAGAAAACAGCTGGCTCAAGATGATTTGCAAACAGGGCCGGGTAACGGTTGGTGACAGGATTCAGAAGAATAATGGGCATGCTGACGCCAGCCTGACGGAGAGAGATTCCTTCCTCAATCACAGCCACGGCAAGGTAAGAAGCTCCGGCAGCCTGCAGGGTGCGGCCAATTTCCACAGCCCCAAGACCATAAGCATTGGCTTTTACCATTGCCACCATTCCGGTGCCGGAGGGCATAAGGCTGCGGTAATATCTGAAATTATGAGCCAGAGCATCAAGGTCCACCTCCAGTGCGGTGTCATGATTTGCACTTTCCAGTTCAGGGAGAATGCGGCCAATTGTACCGTCCATCTTGCCGTATATGAGGATGTGTGCACCTGAAATTTCACCGCGCTCATAATGATTGAGGAAGCTGCTGACAGGGATGGCCATGGAATCTTCAGAGCCAATGGAATATATTTCATACACACCCATTTCCCTGGCCATAACTACGGCCTTGTTGTAAAGTGCAGAGATCCGGTCCTCAGTCATTTGGGGTGAATGGAGAAGCTCTCCCAGGACCAGAACCATGCGGGCCTTTGATGCGTGGCGGCGAAGATAAAGCAGGGAGTCTTCAAGAGAACGTAAATCCGGGGTGAAAGGATCCGAGATTATGGTATTGCCATGAAGACCCGGGACAAGGTCGCGGCGCACTTTCACCAACGGAATGCTGTCAACGAGCTTACTGTCAAGTCCTAATAAGGAGAGAGCCTCAGCAGCCAGGGCATGGAAAATATCCGGGTGGGCACCCTGAGAAACGGGAATGAGCCGGGTATCCAGCCCCAGGGACCTGCGCTGAAGAGCGTGAGCCTTCAGGATGGATTCCGCTTCAGGGTCAGTGGCGGCGTATATGATTGTGTCACAGTGAGAGAGAATGGCAATTTTTTCCTTTATCTTATCCCCGTGGGAGCGGAAATTCTCATCATGTTCCTCAGTAACAGGGGTCAAAATCCCAAGGGGGAATGCATGCTGCAGAATACGAGCCAGCAGAGCACCCTGGCCGGGGGCGTCAATCGCGGCCTCGGTGATCATCACTTCAGGCATCTCATCAGAGGTGGTCATGTCCCAGACAGAAAGAGGAAGTCCAATGGAAGAATTCCAGCTGCGGGGACTGCGGCGCACGGAAACGGAGCGGAGCAAGGCTGTGTACAGCAGCTCCTTAAGGGTGGTCTTTCCCTGACTGCCGGTTATGACAATACCACCTGAAAAATCTTTAAGACGTTGAGCAGCCATCTCCGCCAGAGTATTCTCCACATTATCCACCACAATGAAGTGAGCGTCCGGCATGCGGTTGGAATCCGGCATGCGCTCAATAATGAAGTCACGTACCCCCATGTCATAAGCATCACTGATATATGCGTGACCGTCCGCCAGCGAGGTGCGGACCGCAGCATAAACCGTATTGGCAGGATCAGTAATGGTGCGGGTGTCTGTCCGGAGCTGTTTATTATGGATATCTTTCAGGGTCATAGGATATTGCGGTGTCTGGAAGTGAGGGCTTGACGTCGGCACTCAAGAGCAGTTTCCCGGGTTTTTCGGCTCATAAGCGCCTGGCAGAAAATGTCATATATATAATCAACGGCGGTGGGAGAGGGATGTTTCATGTCCGCCGCATAGAAGCGGTAATCCCGGAGGTCATCATTGAGAATTTCAAAGGCAGGGAAGTAATGCACGTGCTCACATTGAGTCATAACCTGCTCAGCAGCAAGGTGTAAGACGGCTTTGTTCAGGGTGTTGCCATGCAAGCCATCGTCAAGATGGCGTACCGGACTCACTGTCAGGATGATATGCTTAATGCCGGCCTTGAGAGCCAGGGAGCAGGAGTCAAGGATGGCACCGTACGCCTGTTCAACGCTGAGCCGGCGGCGGGTAAAATCCTGAGGCGGGAACTTGTGGCAATTGCCCACAGGATTTCCCTCATATTCATAAATATACGCGCTGCCGTAAGTGAGAAAGAGAACGGGATTACGCTGAATGACGGCCCTGATGGCATCCAGACCGTCATTTATATCCTTTACAATGCTGTGCGCATCCTGACCGCTGAAACGAGATGCATAATCCAGGCAATGGAAACCCCGGGGGCCGACAGTGAGGTCGGAGGCAGAATAGTTGCGGTTCTGACAAGCATACTGAAGGCATTTACCCACAGAAAGAGGATTGAACAAGGGCCCTAAAGGATTGTGCAACACATCAAAACCGTCATCACAGAGCCGAGCACCTATCTCATCACTGAAACAGGAACCCAACAGAAGGAGGGGATTGCTGTGTGTGATTGAGAAAGGAAAACGGGGTGCGTCAATCTCCGTGCGGAATCTCATGCTGAAAGTCAGTAACGTTGATAATCCAGAGAGAGGACCTGGAACTCGGTGCGGCGGTTAATCTGGTCAGCCACAGCCTGATTTTCAGAGTCAAGAGTGAGAATATATTCCTCAGTGAGGACAGTGCCCTCAGGGAACTGGGGGTACTCGCGAGCGAGTTTACGGGTGATGGTCTTGGGGCGGGATTTGCCATAACCCTGACTCTGGAGACGGTCGGCCTCAATACCGGCTTCAATGAGGTAATCAATGACAGCGCGGGCACGGCGTGAGGAAAGACCTATATTATATGTGTCAGAACCATGGCGGTCCGTGTGAGAAGCCATTTCAATTGTAACGTTGGGATTATCCCTGAGGACCTGCACCATTTCATCAAGGGCCTCGCGGCTTTCCGGGCGGAGAGTGGCGCGGTCATAATCATAAAAAATATTGTCAATGACGACAGGGCGAGTGGCCGAAGCAAGAATAAAGTCAACGTTGTACTCTGCATCCTCCTCAGCTGTGTCAGAAGTAAATTCCTGACGGGCATTGAGATACCCGCGTGCACCGGCAAGCATCACATATGTAACGCCTCTGTCCAGGGGGAAGGAGAAAGAGCCGTCGGCACGGGCAATCTGCTTCTGGTTAGAACCGTCATTACCCACAATACGGATCACAGCATTTGGAACGGGCTCCTCATCACGGTCAAGCACCCATCCTGTTATAAGAATCTTCAGGTCAGGAAGTTCAAAGGAGTAGAGATGGTCGTAACCACGGTTATCGGTGCGGTTAGAGCTGAAGAAGCCGCTTTCCCCCTCACCGAAAGTGATACCGAAATCATCATTTGCGGAATTTACCGGGCGCCCCATATTTGTGACGCTCCAACCGCCGGTGCGAGTGAGCTCGGCACGGAAGAGATCCAGGCCACCGAATCCGGGGTGACCGTTTGATGCGAAGTAAAGGACAGAGTCAGAACGCACGAAAGGAAACATTTCATCCCCGGGGGTGTTGATCCATTCCCCGAGGTTCTCCAGAGAGCCTCCGCGTTCCCTCAGATTTATACGCCAGATATCGCGGCCACCGGAACCACCGGGCATATCAGATGAGAAGTACAGCCAGTTGCCGTCAGGGCTGACAGCGGGATGAGCATAACTTGAGAGGGTGTCGGGGGTTATTTCAAATTTGACGGGTGCACTCCACTTGGCGTCAGAGCGCTGGGAGGTAAAAATTTCCACACCGGTATTAGAGGCGGGTTCACGGCGGGCACGGCTCAGATACATGGTTGTGCCGTCAGGGCTGAAAGAGGGAGTTCCCTCATCAGCATCCGTATTGAGTTCGCCTTCAACTGGTTCAGGACGTTTCCACTGCCCCTGTTCATTACGAGAGGCAACCCAAATGTCACCTTTCTTCATTCCGGTGATCTCACTGCGGTGGTCGCCGGTAACTTTCTCGTTGGTGGTGGTGAAATAAAGCAGGTTTGTGCCGTCAGCAAACATGGGGGAGTAATCACTGCGGCGGGAATTGAACAGGCGGGCCTGGCGCACCTGATATCTGGAGGGGGCGGGACGCTCAGCACCCATGCGTGCGCCGGAGAGGCCGTTGAGGGCCAGGCGGTCATCAGGCTTCCACTGGAGATAATCATTATACGCCTGGATGGCAGCGGAATAATTACCGGAGGCATGCTGCATCTGAGCCAGGCGGAGGTAAAGGGTTGAATCCGCATACCCATATCTTGCGGCATTCTGGTAAGCAGCCGCAGCGCGTGCATACTGATTCAGACGCCTGTGACATTCAGCCATCTTGTAAGCGACCTCACCGCGGAGAGGACGTTCCTCTTTCTTGGTGAGCTTGTTATAAATCTTGCGGTAAGTCTTTGACGCATCAAAATATTCACCGCGCGCCATCTGCTCATCAGCAGTTGCCAGCTTGGCGCCACCGCATGAAGAGAGCGCCGTTAAAAACAGAGTCAGCACCAGGGCTGTGTATATTTTCTGAACCATAAAAGATTAACGTTAAAACAAGGCGGCTTATTGTGAAAGACAGTCAGCTGATCTGACTCCAGTCCTGATTTCTGTCAGCGGCCTCACGGAGAACCCGGGCAAAAATGTAATTCTCAGGTTTGGTCAGAGTGGGGTCATCATCCAAAAGGACTTCAGCGGCCTGACGAGCCTGCTGGATTATGAGGCCGTCTGTGGCAAGGTTTGCAAGCTTGAGGTCAAAGGGGAGACCGCTCTGCATGGTACCTTCAATATCACCGGGGCCACGGAGGCGCATGTCCGCTTCGGCAATGAGGAAACCGTCTGTGGTAGAGGTCATTATTTCAAGTCGTTCACGAGTGGTGGATGAGAGTTTTTCCTTGGCCACCAGGACGCAGTAACTTTTATCCGCGCCGCGTCCCACGCGTCCGCGCAGCTGATGGAGCTGGGAAAGCCCGAAGCGTTCGGCATTCCGGATTACCATGGTGGTGGCGTTCGGTACATTAACACCAACTTCAATAACAGTTGTTGCCACAAGGATGTCAGCCTGCCCGGAGGCAAACCGGTTCATCTGGCGGTCTTTTTCCGCCGGCTTCATGCGCCCGTGCACAAAGGCTATTTTTTCAGTTCCAAAGCGCTGGCAGACTTCCTGATACCCTTCTTCCAGGCTTGCCAGGTCAAGTTTCTCGTTTTCTTCAATGAGAGGATATACAATGTAAGCCTGTCGTCCCTGCCGCAGCTGGGTTTCTATTGCCTTATAGACATCAGGGAGCTGCCTGTCATGACGCAGGACAGTGGCAACGGGCTTGCGTCCCGGAGGTAACTCATCAATTACAGACACGTCCAGGTCACCGTACACGGTCATGGCCAGTGTGCGCGGGATGGGTGTGGCTGTCATTACCAGGACATGGGGCGGGACAGCACTCTTGTTCCACAGACGAGCGCGCTGGGCCACGCCGAAACGGTGTTGCTCATCAATTACACAGAAACCTAAGTTCTTGAATTCCACGGGGTCTTCAATGACAGCATGAGTGCCGATGAGAATGTGGATGGAACCGTCACGGAGGCCGGCATCAATTATTTCACGCTGTTTCCTGCGGGTGGAGCCGGTGAGGAGTTCAACCCTCAGGCCGAGTGGAGCTGTCATCTCACGGATGCTCTGATAATGCTGAGTGGCAAGAATTTCAGTTGGGGCCATCAGGCAGCTCTGGTATTCGTTGTCAGTGACCAGGAGCATGCACATCAGGGCCACAAGAGTCTTTCCGCTACCGACATCACCCTGGATGAGGCGGTTCATCTGGCGTCCGGACATAATGTCTGCCCTAACCTCCTTGATGACCCGCTTCTGTGCGCCGGTGAGTTCAAAGGGGAGCTGCTGTTTATAAAAGGTATTGAACCAGTAACCGACCCGGGGCATGAGGTATCCCTGGATAACACCTTTACGGCGGAGGGATCGGCGTACCATATCAGCCTGGATGATAAAGAGTTCCTCAAACTTGAGGCGCTCGCGGGCTTTACGGAGCTCTTCCGTTCCTGTGGGGGAGTGTATCTGACGGATGGCTGCGTCAAGACTCATCAGATTCTGTGAGGCAACTACGGAGGCAGGCAGGGTTTCCTGCAGTGGGCGGTTGATTTTTGCAAACAGCTGTATGACCGCATCATGTATGACCCTGGAGCTGATACCTCGCTGCCTGAGTTTTTCAGTGAGGGGGTAAGTGCCGTGCCGACCGCCCTGAGTGGCCGCGCTGCCGGGGATGTCAACTTCAGGGTGGCTCATCTGGAGATTGAAATTATACATACCCACCTTTCCGAAGAGAATGTACTCCTTGTTGGGAATAATTGAACGGCGGATTGTGCGGAGAGAGCGGAACCAGACCACTTCCATTGTGGCGGAGCCGTCAGTGAAAAGACCTACCAGTCTTTCCTTTACGCCTTCACCGAGGGTGTTGAAAGAAATGAAACGTCCGCAGACCTGAACGGCCGTGTCTGAGCCACCGGCCTGGTGGAGACTGCGGAGGGTGTAAGTCTTGCTTCTGTCAAGGTACCCGGAGGGGAAATGGTACAGCAAATCCCTGGCGGAAGAGATACCAAGCTCCTGCGTCAGCAATTTGGCACGTTCGGGACCTATTCCCTTTACGTACTTGATGTCATACTTTTTCAGTGACAGCATCCGGAGCGACCTTTATTTCTTTTTGAGGAAAAACTCAGCGAGCTCCAGATCACCGGGGTTGGTGATTTTGATATTGTCCGTCTGTCCGGGGACCAGTGTGACGGGGAGGTCCGTGGCGGAGAGAACTGCTCCGAGTTCATCCGTATACGATTCAATGTCAGCCTGAGGATTATAAACCTCTCTGAGGATGTGGAGGGGGAAAACCTGTGGGGTCTGGACGGTACGGAAGCGACTGCGGTCAGCGGGTGAAGCGGAGCCCTCCTGGTCAAGTAATATCATCGAGTCTGTCATGGGGAGGGCTGGAACGGCACCGCAGTTCCGGCCGGCAGCTTCTGCAAGGGAATGCAGGAGACTTGTGCTCACCAGGGGGCGGGCGCCGTCATGAACCATTACAATTGTGTCCGGGTCTGAATCAATAGATGTAATGGCATTGCGGACAGACTGGCTGCGGGTGTTTCCTCCCAGGACAATACGCCCCGGGTCAAAGCCTGTTCCGGTGCAGTACTCAGTCCAGTACTCTTTTCCCCACTCAGATAATACCACGGTTATATCACAGTGCGGAAAAGTGCGGCGGAAAGTGCGCAGGCTGTGGCACAGGACTGGCTCACCGGCCAGGAGCAGGAACTGTTTGGGAAGCTGACTGCCATAGCGGCTGCCGCTTCCGGCGGCCACTATGACAGCTTGAATCTTTTTTTTATCAGGATTTACCATGCAAAGATGGGACGGTCACTCATCATGGCGTTAACTTTGGAACGGACAGCGGCAATTTTCTCACCGTCAGAGGGATTGCTCAGTACGTTGTCAATCAGTTCCACAATTGTACCCATCATGTCAGGAGTGAGACCGCGGGTGGTGATGGCCGGAGTGCCCAGGCGTATGCCTGAGGTCTGGAATGGAGAGCGGCTGTCAAAGGGTACCATATTCTTATTGGCGGTTATGTCAGCTTCAACCAGCACTTTTTCTGCTACCTTACCGGTCAGGTCAGGGAATTTGGTGCGGAGGTCCACCAGGATGCAGTGGTTGTCTGTGCCCCCGGAAACAATTTTATACCCGAGGTCAGAAAGTGCGGCAGCCATTGCGGCGGCGTTGGCCTTAACCTGTTCCTGGTATGTGCGGAAAGAGGGCTGCAGAGCCTCATGGAATGCAACGGCCTTGCCGGCAATGACATGCTCCAGAGGGCCGCCCTGTACTCCGGGGAATACGGCAGAGTCAAGCAGCTGTGACATCATCTTGATCTCTCCCTTGGGCGTTGTTTTGCCCCAGGGGTTGGGGAAATCCTTGCCCATCAGGATGATACCGCCACGCGGGCCGCGGAGGGTCTTGTGGGTGGTTGATGTTACTATATGGGCGTATTTGACAGGGTTTTCCAGCAGGCCGGCGGCGATGAGTCCTGCGGGATGTGCCATGTCCACCATGAAGATGGCACCAATTTCATCAGCAACGCGGCGCATGCGTGCATAATCCCATTCACGGGAATAAGCACTGGCTCCTCCGATTATCAGACGGGGGCGCTCACGGCGGCATGTTTCTTCAAATGCATCATAATCCACGCGTCCGGTCTCCGCACTTACATTGTATTCAAGAGCGTTGAAAACGAGACCGGAAAAGTTTACGGGGCTTCCATGGCTTAGGTGACCGCCATGACTGAGATTGAGACCGATGAACTTATCCCCCGGCTGCAGGCAGGCCATGAAAACAGCCATGTTGGCCTGTGCTCCGGAGTGGGGCTGCACGTTTGAATACTCGGCACCGAAGAGGCGGCAGACGCGCTCAATGGCGAGCGCCTCAATCTGATCCACCACCTGGCATCCTCCGTAATAACGTTTACCGGGATAACCCTCGGCGTACTTGTTGGTCAGGCAGGAGCCCATGGCGGCCATTACCTCATCACTGACGTAGTTTTCAGAAGCTATCAGTTCAATGCCGTCTTTCTGGCGGCGGTGTTCGGCGTCTATAAGTTCAAAAATTTCTCTGTCCATTCTCTGAGGTCTTTAATTTATGATTTTTTTTATTTCTTTCTGACTGAAAATCCAAAGTGTCCCAACGGGCGCCCCTGGCAATAATACTGGCCGTGCGAATAATTCATCAGTCCGGCCTTTTCAAGTTCAAAGCGTCCGGAGGCCGGGTCAAGGAATTTTTCATCTGCCAGCACGTTTACAATCTCGGCAATAAACATGTCATGGCTTCCGAGGCGCTGAATGCTTCTAACCTTACATTCAAGGCTGACGGGCGATTCCTCAACGGCGGGGGCGTTGACGGCCACTCCGGGGTAACGGTGAAGGCCGGAGGCTTCCCACTTATCCATTTCCGCCCCTGAACGCACACCGCAGAAATCAGTGGCTTTGGCCATTGAAAGTGTGGTGAGGTTAACTGTGAACTCCATGCTCCGCTCAATCAGGCCATGGGAAAAACGTTCCGGGCGGACTGAAATCGAGAGCATGGGTGGATTGGTGCAGATGATACCGGTCCACGCAATGGTGAGGAGGTTGTCCTTTTCACCGGCGGCGCAGCTAACCAGCACGGCCGGGAGTGGATACAGCATTGTACCAGCCTTCCAGGATTGCTTCATATTATTTCAGCATCATCGGCCTTTATGCTCCGGTTACAGTAATGGCATCGGAGGGTCACTTCCTCTCCATCAGTTACATGGAAGCGGGTGAGCATGGGTTCATTATTGGTGATGCACTTGGGGTTGTTACATCTTACAATACCGGTGAAGACTTCCGGCACGGATACCGGGCGCTTTTCAGCCACTTCGTAATTTCGGATGGTATTGACCACAGCCGTGGGGGCAATGATGGCGATGCGGTTGAGCTCGTCACGGTCAAGGAATGTGTCCGCCACCTTGATAATACCTTTTTTGCCCAGGCGCTCGCTGGCAAGATTTGAGCCGATGGTTATACTTTTATCAGAATTTTCAAGCCCAAGCACGCGTACAGCCTTGAAAAGTGCTCGGGCGGGAATATGGTCAATCACGGTGCCGTTTTCCAGGGCTGCCACCGCCAGTTCTTTTTTTACTGTACTCATTTTTCTTCAGGGAGTTTGATGTTGAGAGCCTTGGTGATAATTGCCTGACGGGCAAATACGCCGTTGCGCGCCTGCTGGAAGTAATAAGCCTTGGGATTTGAATCCACATCCATATCAATCTCATTTACACGTGGGAGTGGATGGAGGATTCTGAGGCTGTCCTTTGAGCCGTCAAGCATGGAATTATGGAGGGTGTACAGATTCTTTACGCGCTCGTACTCCATGGGGTCAGTGAAACGTTCTCTCTGAACTCGGGTCATATAAATGATATCGCTGCTGTTTATCACTTCATCACTGAAATCAGAGTGTTCTGAAAATTCAATACCGTTCCGGCGGCACAGGTCAATGTACTGCCGGGGCATTTTCAGTTCATCAGAGGATACAAAACGGAATTTGGGCTTGAAGTGACGCATGGCCTGCAGGAGGCTGTGGACGGTTCTGCCGTACTTGAGGTCACCCACCATGGTGATTGTCAGATTCTCAAGAGTACCCTGTGTCTTGAGGATGGAGTACAGGTCCAGGAGAGTCTGGCTGGGGTGCTGGTTTGCTCCGTCACCGGCATTTATCACGGGGATGTCAGTGACTTCCGAAGCATAACGTGCTGCACCTTCAAGATAATGCCGCATCACTATCAGATCAGCATATCCTGAGACCATCTTGATGGTATCGTTGAGGGTTTCACCCTTTGATGTGCTGCTGGTTGAGGCGTCAGAAAAGCCAATCACCCGGCCTCCAAGCCGGTTAACAGCGGTTTCAAAACTCAGGCGTGTACGTGTGGACGGTTCAAAGAATAGAGTGGCCACCACCTTGCCGTCAAGAAGTTTGCTGTTTGGGTGAGCCTCAAAGTAGGCAGCACGCTCCAGCAGATCCTCAATATCTTTACGGCCGATGTCCTCTACAGAGACAAGACTGTTGGTGTTCATTGTGCAAGAAATGTTTTTGCAAAAATACAACAATTCCCCGGGTTGACAAAATAAAAATCCGTCTTGCCGGTCAGGGCAGGACGGATTCTATACATATTTGTGTAAATCTTATTTCTGAATGGGGATGGGGAATTTTGAGAAGAGTACCTGAACAGCCTTGGTAATTCCTGAAAGTGTCTGGAGCTGACTGTCTCCGTTGTCAAGGATTGTGGCCACGGAAGCTGTATAAACCGGATGTTCCTGTGATATGTCAACCAGATCCATGGTCAGGACACCTTCTTTATATATTGTGGGAACCCATTGAGTTACTGTGGTATAGTTGGGCCAGTAATATGCGCGCGGGTAAATGAATACCGGGACAACGCCGTTTACAGCCGGTCCGGGACCGGGAGCAACTCCGGGACGTACGGGAAGGGGTCTGGGAGCCGGAACGTAAACCGGTGGCGGAGGCACGGCCGGTCCGGTCTGTACTGTCTGGGTATACGGTTCGTTAACCAGCTCTTTCTTGACTGTAAGACCGATATTGACCAGCAGGGGTGAATTTGGGTCTTCAGTGAATCCGCGTTCAGTCAGCTGCTCACGGATTGCGGCCGCAATGTTATAATAAGAAACCATTGACATTCCCGGAGGAAGAGAGCCGTCCTGAGGGGTTACAAGGCGGAAGGTGTGGTAAGAGCTGAGGTTTGCTCCCACATAAGACTCATTGTTGATAAGCGTATAAGAGCTGCAGCCAGTCAGTCCCAATAGAACTGCCACTACACCAACAAGTAAACTCAAAGTCTTCTTCATAGTTGAAATCAATTAAAATTATATTAAAAATAACAACAGAGGAAGACGGAAGGTTTATTCAAAATTCCCAGGATTTTTGTAATTTTGTATTTTGAAATACACGAAAATGGACAAGAAACATTATATCACACGTTCTCACGATGTGCATCTTGACAACGACTATAACCAATGGTTGACTGAACTGATTGGTCGCTATCAACGCGCACAGATAAAGGCTGTAGTAAAAGTCAACTCTGAAAAACTTTTATGGAATTGGCAGACAGGAAGAGATCTCGTAAGACGAAAGGCCGAGGAGAGATGGGGCACCGGAATAGTAGAACAACTGAGTCTTGACTTGCAAGCTGCTTTCCCAGGAGAAACAGGCTTCAGTTCCAGAAATCTATGGTACATGAAGAAGTGGTATCAGTTCTATTCATCAGAGCTCAATAGACTTTTGGAGGGTGTTGAACACAAAGAAGATATAATTCTGCACCAAGCTGGTGCAGAATTTGGCGACATGTCTGAGAACGATCAAATTCCAATAATATTTACATTGGTTCCATGGAAGCATCATGTGGAAATAATTTCAAAATGTAAGACAATTGCAGAGGGTTTATTTTACATAAGACTCACCGTTGCCGAGTCTTTGTCAAAACAGGGATTGTTGAATTGCATTAAAGCCAATCTGTTTTTTATCAGAGGAGGTGCTGTTACGAATTTCAAGGAAAAACTGCAATATCCCCAGGCGCAACTGGCTCAAGAAATAACGCGAAGTAATTATAATTTCAATTTTGTCCATGTTCCGGTTGAATATACTGAGCGAGATTTGGAAGATGCACTTTGCAATCAAATGACCAGGTTTCTGTTGGAACTCGGTAATGGATTTGCATTCATTGGCCGGCAGAAAGAATTGGTTGTTAGCGGTGTGAGCCGTCGGATTGACTTGCTGTTTTATCACATTCGACTCAGATCGTATGTTGTTTTGGAGATAAAGGTAAAGCCCTTTGACCCATGTTTTGCCGGTCAGATTAATTTCTATGTCAATGCAGTTGATGAGATACTCAAAACTCCTGAAGACAATCCAACAATCGGACTTCTCATTTGCAGTGATATAAGGGATACTGATGTGCAGTTATCATTCAAAGGCATAACGACACCATTGGGAGTGGCAACCTATAATAATGTACAATTAGAGGAAATAAAGCGTCAATTACCCACATATGATCAATTGGTGGAACGAGTCAAACTCCTTGAACAAGAATTATCAGAATCCATAGGTTCAAAGGGGATGGCGGCCGGCTCCAATTCCGAGAGTCGCTAATGTACTTTTTTAGAAAATATTTGGAGGGGAGGGAAAAAATTTGTACCTTTGCGGCGCTAAACAATACAAAACCAAAATAATTAACGCACAATGGCAACAAAAATCAGACTGCAACGTCATGGTCGTAAGAACTATGCGTTCTACCCGATTGTCATCGCCGATAGCAGGGCACCACGAGATGGTAGATTTATTGAAAGGATAGGTTCTTATAATCCGAACACTAATCCTGCTACAATTACTCTTAACTTCGAGCGGGCTTTGTATTGGGTGACAGTAGGTGCACAACCGACAGACACCGTACGCACAATTCTTTCCACAGAGGGTGTGCTGCTGATGAATCACCTTCTGGGTGGCGTAAAGAAAGGCGCCTTTGATCAGGCCGAAGCAGAAAAGCGCTTCAAAGCCTGGAAGGATGCCAAAGACGCCAAGATGGCTGCCGCAAAAACCAAGATGGCTGACCTGAGCGAGATCTCCGCCAAGGAGCGCCTTGAAGCCGAAACTGCTAAAAACAAGGCCAAGGCAGAAGCCGTAGCTAAGAAAAAAGCAGAAATAGCCGCTGCCAAGGCAGAAGCCGAAGCAGCTGCAGCAGCAGAATCTTCAGAAGAAGCACCCGCCGAATAAGCGGACCGCTGAGGCCGCGTATGCCTTATATAAGGTGTGCAGCAGCCGTGCATCAAACACAAGGATGTGTCCGCTTTTTTAAGGCTGACGCATCCTTGCGCTTTATTTACTATCCACACCTGTCTTTACCACATTTTTACCACTACTGATGAAGTCATTCAACGAATATAACTCATTCAACCTCTCAGATATCAACAAGGATATGCTGGAGAGGTGGCGTGCGGAAGGCCTTTTTGAAAAAAGTGTCCAGCTCCGCGAGGGCGCTCCGTCTTTTGTTTTCTATGAGGGTCCGCCCTCAGCAAACGGAATGCCGGGAATTCACCATGTGATGGCCCGTACCATAAAGGACCTTTTCTGCCGCTACAAGACCATGCAGGGCTTCCAGGTGCGCCGCAAGGCCGGCTGGGACACACACGGTCTGCCCGTTGAATTAGGTGTTGAGAAATCCCTGGGAATCACCAAGGAAGATATCGGTAAGAAAATTTCAGTTGAGGAATATAACGCAGCCTGCCGCCGTGAGGTGATGAAGTACACCCGTGAGTGGGAGACCCTGACTGAATCAATGGGATACTGGGTGGATATGTCAGATCCCTATATCACTTATGACAACAGGTACATAGAAACAGTATGGTGGCTCCTGTCACAGCTTTATTCCAAGAATCTGATGTACAAGGGTTACACCATTCAGCCCTACAGTCCTGCCGCCGGTACCGGTCTGAGCAGTCATGAGCTCAATCAGCCCGGATGTTACCGCGATGTCAAGGACACCACCTGCATTGCCCAGTTTGAGCTGGTTGATCCGATTGAAGTGATGAAAGGCTGGGGCAAGGCCTGTCTGCTGGCCTGGACCACCACTCCCTGGACACTTCCTTCCAACACAGCACTGTGCGTAGGTCCATCCATCGAGTACAGCATTGTCAATACTTATAACCCATACTCCGGAGAAAAGATAACAGTTGCAGTGGCAACAGCTCTGCTCAATTCCATCTTCAAGGCCGAGGGCGCCGAGGCCGACATGGAATCTTTCAAGCCCGGAGACAAAATTGTACCTTACCGCGTCAAAGCCACAGTTAAAGGCTCAGACCTGGTTGGGATGACATACCATCAGCTGTTGCCGTGGGTAAATCCCGGCGAGGGCGCTTTCCGGGTAATCCCCGGCGACTATGTTACCACCGAGGACGGTACCGGTATTGTGCATATAGCAGGCACATTCGGTGCTGATGACCTCCGTGTAAGCCGAGCTGCCGGAGTACCGCCGCTTCACATGGTGGATAAGGATGGCAAGATCCGCCCGATGGTGGACCTGACCGGACGTTTCTTCCGCATTGAGGATCTTGACCCTGCATTTGTGGATAAGATGGTTGATCTTGACCTCTATTCAAAATGGGCAGGACGCTACGTTAAAGAGGATTATAATCCGGAGGGACCGGGTGAGGAAACCCTTGATGTGGCCATCTGCATGGATCTCAAGGCAGCCGGTAAGGTGTTCAAGATTGAAAAACATGTGCATAATTATCCTCACTGCTGGCGCACGGACAAGCCCGTCCTGTACTACCCCCTTGACAGCTGGTTTATCCGCTCCACAGCCGTGCGTGATGAACTGATGGCACTCAACAATGAGATAAAGTGGAAGCCAGCCAGCACAGGCACCGGACGTTTTGGAAAGTGGCTTGAAAATCTTCAGGACTGGAACCTGTCACGCAGCCGCTTCTGGGGTACGCCTCTGCCCATCTGGCGCACAGAGGACGGCAAGGAAGAAATCTGCATAGACTCTGTTGCCACCCTTTACGCAGAAGTTGATAAGGCAGTTGAAGCCGGAGTGATGGCCGAAAATCCCATGCGTGCAGCAGGATTCATCCCCGGAGATTACAGTGCTGAGAACTATGAGCGCATAGACCTGCACCGTCCGTGGGTAGATCAGATCGTACTGGTATCACCCTTAGGAAAACCCATGCACCGAGAGGCGGACCTGATTGATGTGTGGTTTGATTCCGGATCCATGCCTTACGCCCAGATACATTATCCTTTTGAAAACAAGGAGGCATTTGACCGCGGAGATCTTTTCCCTGCCGACTTTATTGCAGAAGGCGTTGACCAGACCCGCGGCTGGTTCTTTACCCTTCATGCCATAGGCACCATGGTATTCGGACGCCCGGCATTCAAGGCCGTAATATCCAACGGTCTGGTTCTGGACAAGAACGGCGAGAAGATGTCCAAGCGCAAGGGAAATGCCGTGGATCCCTTTACCACCATCGAGAAGTATGGTTCAGACCCGGTGCGCTGGTACATGATTGCCACATCCTCACCCTGGGATAATCTGAAGTATGATCCGGAAGGAGTGGCAGAAACAGCCCGCAAGTTCTTTGCAACTGTTTCCAACACATACAATTTCTTTGCCATGTACGCCAATGTTGACGGCTTTACAGGTACAGAAGCTCAGGTACCCGTTTCAGAACGTCCTGAAATAGACCGCTGGACCCTGAGCAAGCTCAATTCACTGATACAGGAAGTGACAGAAGCATATGAGGATTATGAACCCACCCGTGCCGCCCGTGCAATAGCCGCCTTTGTTTCAGACGACCTCTCCAACTGGTACGTCCGCCTGAACCGTAAGCGTTTCTGGAGCCGTGGCCTTGAAAAGGATAAGCTGGCAGCATACCAGACACTTTACAGCTGTCTGACCACAGTTGCCGCGCTGATGGCCCCCATAGCTCCCTTCTTCAGTGACCGCCTGTACAGAGACCTAACCGGTGAAGAAAGCGTACATACATCCAAATTCCCTGTTGCAGATGCATCGCTGATAGACAAAGTGCTGGAGCGTCGCGTACTCTTAGCGCAGCAGATGACCTCACTGGTGCTTGGACTGCGCAAGAAAGCAAATATCAAGGTGCGTCAGCCGCTCTCACGCCTGATAGTTCCTGCGGCCGATGCTTCACGGCGTCAGGACATTGAAGCCATTGCCTCACAGGTAAAGACAGAGGTCAATGTCAAGGAAATAGAGATTGTATCTCCTGACAATGAGCTGTTTGTGAAACGTGTGGATCCTGACTTCAAGAAGCTCGGACCGGTGTTTGGAAAGCAGATGAAGGCGGCCGCCGCAGCCATCAAGAGCCTTGACCGTGAAGCCATAAATGCCCTTGAGGCCAACGGTTATACAGATATTACCATTGACGGCACCACCACCCGCGTAAATCTTGACCAGGTCAAAGTGGTATGTGAGGATATCAAGGGCTGGCTTGTGGCCAACGAGGGAACACTGACAGTGGCACTTGACATAGACATAACTCCTGAACTTGCAGCCGAGGGAATGGCGCGTGAAATCATAAACCGCGTACAGAACATCCGCAAGTCCCGCGGTTATGAAATAACAGACCATATCAATATCACCTTTGTACCATCAGAGGAACTTGACAAGACCCTCAAGGATTTCAACGGGTACATAGCCTCACAGGTGCTGGCTGACTCCATCGTATTTGATGCGGCTGCAGAAACCGCAGAGGGCGCTGAAACACTTGATATTGACGGTCTGACAGTAAAACTTGCCATCACCCTGGCATAAACAGATTGATCATGTGTGAAAAAACAAGATACTCAGACGAGGAGCTGGAGGAATTCCGCACCTTGATAAATGAGAAAATAGCGGCAGCGCAGGCTGCTTACGATGACCTTGTTGAGGCCATCAAGAGCAGTTACGGCAACGGAACGGGCGACACCTCCCCCACATTCAAGGCCCTTGAAGAAGCCGCTGATGTAAATGAGCGTGAAGCCAACAACCGCCTGGCTGAGCGACAGCGTAAGTTTATCGAGCATCTGCAGGCCGCCCTGGTCCGCATTGACAATAAAACTTACGGCATATGCCGCGCCACCGGAAAACTCATACCCAAGGAACGACTCCGCGCCGTACCACACGCCACACTCTGCGTGGAAGTCAAAAACAGCAGAAAGTGAACGGGACGCCCACATGTAACTGCCGCCCCAGGCAGCTGACAGTTTTATTCATACTTGTGGCTCTGGCCGTCATAGCGGCGGACCAGTGCCTCAAGATATGGATAAAGACGCATTTTTACTTTGGGGAAGATATGGAAATCCTTCCGTTCTTCCATCTGCGTTTTATAGAGAACAACGGTATGGCCTTCGGGATGGAGATAGGCAGCAAACTGGTGCTTACCTCGTTCAGAATCCTCCTTGTGGGTTTTCTGTGCTGGTACATATACAGGCTCATAAAGGTCAATCTTGTATCGGCAGGTTACATTGTTGCCATCTCCCTGATAACTGCAGGCGCGTTTGGAAATATCATAGACTGCGTGCTGTACGGGGAGATATTCACCAATCCTTACGCGCCGGAGGTTGCAAGTTTTGTCCCCCTGGGAACAGGTTACGGAACGTGGTTCCACGGTCTGGTGGTGGATATGCTGTATTTTCCACTGTTTGAGTTCTACTGGCCATCATGGATTCCGTTTATCGGAGGAGATAGATTCTCCTTCTTTGATCCGGTGTTCAACATTGCAGATTCAGCCATAACAGTTGGCATGTTCATGATAGTACTTTTTTATTCCAAGTACCTCAGTCGCCGATATTATACCCTCCCCAAGGATGCCGAGTCCGATAAGAAAGATTAGTGAAAGAGTTGCGGCAGCGCTGACTCTGATTCTCCTGCTTGTCTCCTGCTCAGATACACCGTCAGGTGTTCTTGACAAGGAGGAGATGGCAGCGCTCATGGCGGATATCCATACAGCAGAGAGTGTGGCTGACATGAACCATCGCCTTTATCAGAGTGATCTGTCACGGGAGGAACTCCTGCAGAGTATATACATCAGGCACGGAGTTGATGCAGCCACAGTTGACAGCTCACTTGCCTGGTACGGCGCACATCTGGACAAGTACATGGACATGTATGACCGTACAATTGAAATACTTGAACAACGCCTGACAGAAACCGGAAACCGCATAGCCGCGGAGGCAGTGAGCATAGCCGGAGACTCAGTTGACGTATGGCCCAACCCCAGATTTCTCAGTTTCCGCCAGGGTGCTCCCTCAAATACGGTCACATTCTATTTCACAGCGGATGAAAACTGGAATTCAGGAGACAATTACGTTTGGCGCAGCAAGGTTACTTCAAACGGGGGTTCCGGCAGCTGGGCCCTGGTGACAGAATACTCAGACGGGAGCGCCGAGTCAGTCACATATTCCATTACGGGTGATGGCTGGAAAGAAATATCATTTGACACAGACAGCACCCGCGTTCCAACGGCTCTTTATGGATATCTTACATCCGAGCCCCGTGGAGAGATGCCAGCTCTTTTTGACAGCATACAGCTGGTGCGCAGACGTGTCAATGCGGAGAATTACCGCCGTTATCAGCGACCCCGCAGGATTCCTGAATATACCCGGCATCAATGAAAGAAGTGCGCCTACTCAGCCGCCGTGTGATAATCGACGGAGAGGACCGCGGACTCTGCATGGTGAAAATCAGTCCTGACGGTCAGATAAGCGCGACTGAGTTCCGCACGGAAACCCACTCAACGGTTTACATTCCCCATACGATAATCCTAAGCACCCAACATTGCCCGCAGAAACCTATTGCGGTGCATCAGAGCGCTCAAACCCCAGGAGAGGAAGAAAACGACTGTAAATAATATTATCGGAGCCAGGATGTAATGGTGGTTCATAAAAGGTTTCACCGGGGGAATGTACAGAATGACGGCCCAAATGATGATGTGATGGATGATATATATTCCCAGGCTGTGGGTATCCAGATGATTCAGAGCCGGATGTACTGATTCAAAGTGTATCTTGTACTTCAGGAATGTATATCCGAAGAGCAAGAGCAAGTACTGCACAATTTTGAAATAATATTTATTATAAGGCAAGTGGTCATAATAGAAATTGAGTGCAGTGAATAAGGTGAGGAAAATGAGGACGGGATAGAATACTGCCTTATGCCATCTGTTGATTTTTTCAGGGAGCTGACAGCTTACACACAGGATACCCCAGAGAAATGCCGGAAGATATATAATTGTTTCCCGTAAGGTAAAGTAAGGTGGGATACGGTAATAAAAGATATAGTTATAACTCTCTATAATTGAGAGGACTAATAATAATCCGATTATATATTTGTTCAAGACATACTGCCTGAGCAGGATGATGAAAGCAAACAATATCACCAGGACAGAAAGGAACCATAAGTGCGAGATTCCATATGAAAGGTCCCACAGGGAGTATATGTCCGGAAATATCATCACAAGCAGGAGTCCCCAGCCGAGATAAGGCAGGAGTATTCTGTTGAGTTTTTTCTTGATTACAGTCCCGGTGTCAGAATATCTCCCTGTCTGATAGATTTTTGCGTACAGAAAACCGGAGATAAAAACAAAGGCAATCAATGAGAAGCGGCTCAGATATATTATTTGCCAGAGATATGGATACCGGAAGTCAGCTCCCATATCACCGCTCCACACTCCGTAATAACACAGGCTGTGATAGATGACTATGTATATCATAGCCAACACTCTTATTACGGTAATGCCAAGATCTTTCAAAGTTATACTTTTTTCTTACAGGCGTCCGTTGTCACGGTAAGAGTAAAATGAAGTATCCGTGATGATTACATGGTCCACAACGTGGAGATCCATCAGTTCAGCGGCATCTTTTATCCTGCGTGTGAGAGCATCATCCTGTGGGCTGGTGGCCAGATTTCCTGATGGGTGATTATGCGTCAGAATCATTCCGGAAGCGTTGAGCAGGAGTGCCTCACGGAGAATCAGGCGGATATCCACCACAGTCATGGACAGTCCACCCTGTCCAATGCGAACGTCCTTTATGACGGTATTGTTCCTCCTGAGGTATATTACCCAGAATTCCTCATGATTGATGTTATGATAATGGCGGCGGGCATAATCCGCCACACTGCGTGCATCCCTGAGTTGAGGATCACGGATTTTAGCCGCATCCGCAGCCGCGCGGGATCCCAGTTCAAGGGCAGCCAACAGAGTCAGTGCCTTGGCCGGGCCGACGCCCTTGTAACGGTCTGTAAATTCCTGCATTGTCATGGCGGCCACGCGGCTCAAGTGTCCCTCATGGTCCCTGAGTACTTCATCACAGAGCTCAAAAACTGTCTTACCTTTCATCCCCGTTCCAAATACAATTGCCATGAGCTCGGAGTCAGTCAAAGCTTTCAATCCGAGTTTCATTGATTTTTCACGGGGCATAAGTTCTGCGTTACTGCTCATTTTCCTTTTCTCATTTTGATTTCAAGATCCAGATTTCTTCCCCGACCGAGAATGTATGTGGTGAAGGCAGCCTTGAGGAAGCCGAATCCGTAACCCCATAACTGCACCAGAGCCGCTGCCGGAGTCCGCAGAGCCACATTGAGAGACTTTTCCTTCAGCAAGGCTCCTGTAAAGAGAGCCAAAAAGTATAAGCCCAGAGGCAAGAGGAACCATGGTGAGACAAAGATACTCAGGGCAATAAGGGCGAGGCATCCCAAGAGGAACAGCGCCGGGGCTGTGTGTACTGCTTTCAGTGATCCGGGGTACAGCTGCTGCAGGGTTATGCGTGACATGCCGAAAACATAAACCTGACGCAGGAACTTGCGCAGGTCAATGCGCCGCTTGTGCCATACCGGGTTCTGATACAGGGTGATGGAGAATCCTGCACGTTTGATGCGGGTGCTCATGTCAATATCTTCACTGAACATTTCCCTGAAACCGCCAACACGTTCATATACACTGCGGTGGAAACCCATGTTAAAAGTTCGGGGTGTGAATTTTTCCAGAGATACCTTGCCGCCGCGAATTCCGCCGGTGGTGAGGAATGAGGTCATTGTATAATTGATGGCACGCTGTGTGGGGCTGAATGATGAGTGTGCGGCATCAGGGCCTCCGTAACAGTCTGTGGGTGTGGCTTCAAGATCTTTCTCCAGATTGCTGAAATACTCCGGAGGGATTACACAGTCCGAGTCAAAGAAGATGAAGTATTCACCGCGAGCGCGCTCCATGCCGTAATTACGCGCAATGGAACGGCCCTCGTTTTCCTTGAAGAAGTAACGTGCGTTGAGGCCGTTCCTGACACCTTCCTCCACCTGTTCCCTGCATGGCACGGTTGATCCGTCCTCCACCACAATGAGCTCAAAATCACCTGAAGTCTGAGCCACAAGACTCCTGACCAGGTCAGCCACCTCATCCGGACGGTTATAAACCGGTACTATGATTGAAAAACGGGGAGTCATAATGATGTGTGTCAGCTCATTCTGTTCTTGTAATCAGCGTAAGTAAATTCTCTCAGGACCTTGCATTCTCCGTTTTTATCCTCCAGGACGAGCGCAGGGTGTGCCACACCGTTGAACATGGTTGTTTTCACGGTGGTATAATGGTTCATGTCTTTCAGCACAATCCTGTCACCGGGGCGGGGGAGGGCAGGGAAGCGGTAGCCGTCCTTAAAATCTCCGCTCAGGCATGAATTACCTCCCAGGCGGCACGGTACACCACCGCTTTCAACGGTTCCTTCAACCTCCGGGGTGTAAGGCATCTCCAGGGTGTCAGGCATATGACAGGCAAATGAAACGTCAAGAATGGCGGTGTTGATACCGTCATTGGTAACAGTATCCACCACTGAAGCCACAAGGTCTCCAGTCTGCCAGGCCCACGCGCTGCCGGGTTCAAGTATTACACGCAGATTGGGATGGCGCTGCTGAAAATCACGCAGTATCTTGACCAGGTGGTCAACATCATATCCTTTGCGGGTCATCAGGTGACCTCCTCCCATATTTACCCATTTGAGGCGGGGAAGGTATTTTCCGAATTTGTTTTCAAAGGCTTCCAGTACTTTTTCAAGGTCATAAGGCGATGACTCACACAGAGCATGAAAGTGAAAGCCTTCCACTTCATCCGGAAGCATTTCAGGCATATCCTCTGCGTTGACGCCGAAACGGGATCCCGGCAGAGCGGGATTATAGAGGTCTGTTTCTATTACGGAACACTGGGGGTTTACCCTTATTCCCACAGACACTCCTGCCTCTGCGGCGCGTTTGCTGTATCTTTCAAGCTGGCTGAGACTATTGAATGTTATGTGAGAGCTGTGTCTGAGGTATGTATCTATGTCTGCATCCGTGTAAGCGGGAGAATAAGTGTGTATCTCTCCACCGAGTTCCTCAGCTCCTAAGAGAAGTTCGTTAACGGAACTTGCCGTGCATCCGGGGGCATATTCCCGCGCGATGGGAAATGTACGCCACAGTGCATTGGCTTTGAAGGCCATTATGATGGTGGCGCCGCTACGCCGGGCAACTTCTGAGATAAGTTCCATGTTGCTGCGCAGCTTGTCCTCGTAAATTATATAGTACGGAGTGGGTATTTGGCTCTGTTTCATAATATCCTGAACTTGGCAAATTTAAGGAGTAAGGTGCGCGGTGTGCCGTCAGCAAATCTCACCACTATTTTGGTGTCCGCACCTGCGGTATCAATCTTTTCAATTGTTCCGGTTCCGAACCGTGGATGCTCCATCCTCAGTCCCTCATTCAGTTCCGAAATGTCATGCACCACAAAATCAGCGGAGTCCGCTGCCGCAGGAGCCTGGGGGCGGGAAATGCCTGCAGGGCGGCTGAAGATTGGGCGTTCTGCCGGGCGGTTTATCTGTTCAATCGGGCGAGCCGGTGAGAAGGGTGTGCGGGCAGTCTGAACCGGGGTGCTGTCAAGGCTGGAGCCGGTCATAAGACGTATATAGCGCCGGTCTATTTCTGAGAGGAAACGGGATGGGCGGGGATTGACGTCCTTGCCGTTTATGCGCCGCTTACGGGTAAAGGAGGCCATGCAGTATGACATTGCGCGGGTCAGGGCAACATACATCAGGCGTCGCTCTTCCTCAACTTCCTGAGCGGCATTGGCGCTGTGAAGTGCCATTCCGGAGGGGAGCAGCTCCTCTTCCACACCGGCAATGAAGATATTGTCAAACTCCAGGCCCTTGGCAGCGTGGATGGTCATGAGGGTTACTGCATCATCATCTTCCCTGGCAGTATCCTGATCCGTGAGGAGGGAAACTTCTGCCAGGAATTCCCCCATGGTATAAGGTTCTTCAGGACGTTCCTCCCTGCGCTGGGCGGTGTTGTCTCCAACCGCTTTGAGGAGCTCCATGATGTTGTCCCGTTTGGAAATGTTTTCCGGGGTCTTGCTGCCGAGATACTGGCGCAGGAGTCCGGTGCGCTCAATTATCATCTTGGACAGAGTCTCCGGGTCTGTTCCTGCGGCGTTGGCATCTATGAATTCCTGTATCATGGCGGCAAAATCCTGCAGCTTCTTGGCGGTTCCTTTGTTGACATCCACGCCCGGAAGCTCAGGGTCAGAGAGTATCTCCCACATGGACTTGCCGGCCCGGATGGATGCTTCAACCACCTTGGCCACTGTGGTGTCTCCGATTGAACGCTTCGGGGTGTTGATGACACGCTTAAGAGCTTCATCATCAGAGGGGTTGACGGCCAGACGGAAGTAGCACACCGCATCCTTGATTTCCTTGCGCTGATAGAATGCCAGACCGCCGAAAATCCTGTAAGGGATATTGCGGTTCCGCAGGGCTTCCTCAATGACACGGCTCTGTGCGTTGGTGCGGTACAAGATGGCACATTGGCTGTATGAGCTGTGGTCACGCATGCGGCGCCGCATGATTGCATTGGCAATTATATATCCCTCCTCGTAATCATTGAAGCACTGCACCACCTCCACTTTCTCTCCGGGTGCCTTTTCAGAGAATACTTCCTTGGGAATCTGTTCTATATTCTTTGCAATCAGGGAATTGGCTGCGTTGATGATGTTCTGGGTGCTCCGGTAATTCTGTTCAAGCTTGAAAGTCTTCAGGTTTGGGAAACTCTTGTTTAGGTCAAGAATATTGCGGATGTTGGCGCCTCGGAAAGAGTAAATGCTCTGGGCGTCATCACCCACCACGGTGAGGGCGCATTTGCCGCCTGCAAGCTGACGGACAATGGAGTGCTGGGCAAAGTTGGTATCCTGGTACTCATCCACCAGGATGTAATCAAAGTAATTGCGGTAAGCATCCCGCAGGTCCGGATTGTCACGCAGAAGGATGTTGGTGTAATAAAGCAGATCATCAAAATCCATGGCTCCGGACACCTTGCAGCGGTCCCGGTAAATGCGGTATATCAGAGCGGTTTCCGGGCGTTTAGCTGCGGCATCGGCGCGCATCAGGTCTGCATCAGCGGCGTAGTCCTCAGGTGAAAGAAGATGATTCTTGGCATTGGAAATATCTCCGGCAATTGTTCCGGGGCGATAAATCTCAGGGTCAAGTTTGAGGTCCTTTATAATGCTTTTGAGCAGGGATTTGGTGTCTGAGACATCATAGATGGTAAAGTTGGATGGAAACCCGAGGCGGTCAGCGTGGCGCCGGAGAATACGGGCAAACACACTGTGAAAAGTACCCATCCACATCTTTCCGGCCACCTCAGGCCCTGTCAGGGTGATGACACGGTCCTGCATCTCCCGGGCAGCCTTGTTGGTGAATGTGAGCGCAAGGATATGGCGCGGATTGAACCCGCAGTTGAGCAGGTGGACAATCTTGTAAGTCAGAACGCGGGTCTTGCCTGAACCGGCTCCGGCAATCACCAGTTCAGGGCCTGAAAGATATTCCACGGCTGCACGCTGGGCTTCATTGAGTTCTGAAAGATACTGGGCGGACATATTTCAGCGGAACTGATTAATCTCAGGCATATAAACAAAGCCGGCCGCCTCCAACGGTTCCGTAATGTCAGAGCGGACAATCCCCAAATCATCACACAGAGAATCCAAGTCAGCATATTCATCTCGCAGCTTGGTATTTATAAAACTCAGCAAAATAAAAGGATCCTGCGGTAATTCCATAAAAGTGCTATTTTTCTACAAAAATAACAAAACTCCCCCAATCCACCAAACCTCAGCGCACCCGACGGGAAGTCATGATTGAGTTTATTTCCTGCTTGGCGGCATTGAGATCACGCATAAATTCCGGGTTTGAATGCAATACGGGAATGAGCATGGAGGCACACATGCGTCCGGCTTTTACATCACTGTCAAAGTGAAATCCGAGAATTACGCGGCTTTCTCCCATCTGGTATCCTCGTTCCATGATTTGGAGTGCCCTGTCCGGATTGATTTCTGATAAAACGAGGGCAACTGCATAACCGATGGCTGAATGGCCTGATGGATATGACCCGTTATTGCGCAGCTCCTCTTCCTGCTCAGGCAGCGGGGTTGGCTCGTTGAATACCATGAAAGGACGCTGGCGCATATAAAGCTGTTTGGCGTGGCGGGTTGACAGATTACCTGCATCTTCACGCATATGTGAAATAAGGCGGTATGTGGCGGGAGTTGTCTCCGGAGATATTTCAATTCCGAATGCTTCTGAAAATGTCAGTGCGAGTGAGTCATTGTGAACAAATGCATCGCGGACGGCCTGCTGACCACGGGCGGTGTTGCGCAGGTTTTTTCCTTCTTGATAACGTTCCACATCAACGAGCCATGCTGCTGAGCCGGAATCCGGCGGCGCAGGAAGAAATTCCGCGCTGTTCACCACGTCATCTATGGTCAGATAGTAATTGGAGACATTGGTGTCACAGGGTGCGGAATGTGTACATGACAGTACGATGCATGTTACAAATATGGAAATGAGAGTGTTAATAATGTTTTTCATCTTAAGTTTTTATTTTTTTGAAATGACGGCGCATAACCTTTCCTATTCCAAAATCAAGGATAAGCCACGCTACAATGCAAAGTCCCAATATTATGAGAGCCCTGAGTGTATGCTGATCCGGGAACATGATATTTTCAAGTCCACGGAATACATAACTGTAGATTTTATCAACAGGTCCCAGGGTAGTCTCAGACCATATATTACGTTCCACCCTGATGCTCAGAAGAATATCTCCGCAATTATCGTTCAGCCAGTGTCCCCGGCCTTCCGGAGAGGAAGCCAGAGACAGAAGTTTGTCGTGCAGAAGAGAAATTTCATTGTTCAACATGGAATCTGTCGGCTGACTGGGGTTGAGATATAATTCAAGGGAACTCTCCGCCCCGGGTGCCACATGCCATACTGAATCAGAATCACATACAAACATTGATTCAACAATGTCAGTTGAGAGGTAAATATCATTTACGGCCACAAACAAGGTTCCGGATTTACGCACTTTGAACTGTTCATTAAGAACACCTGAAGAAGGATTGAGGTGAGCCTGACAAATGGGGCGTAAGGTATCAGAGTTCATATTGACACATTTGCGTCTGGTGGGTTGTATCTGAAACAGCAGGGAACCGAAACGGGGGAGATTATCCCTGTCTGTGGTATCATTAAATATACAGAACTGAATATCCGAATAACTGAATTGATTTTCAGAGCGGTCATCATATGCAATATTGACCAGTGAATACCGCGGTTTGAAATTTTTCTGGGCATTATCAGTCTTATCCCATATAGAGCTGTCAAAACTTCCGGACCCAGAAATGGTTACAATGTCGCCCTCCACAAGATCAATTCCGGTGTCTGCCCAGAGGGTGGCGGAGTTGAACATAAAGATTGAATGTTCCCTGTGGCATGGCTGTGTGATGGTCAGAGCTCCCTTTGAATTTATGTCCCGCTCAGGGGAGTAAAGCATCACATCGTTTATGAAGAAGACAAACATGGAAACCAGGATAGTTATGACCCCCACCATGATAGAGAGTGAAATCAGCATATTAATGCGGGGCGAGTGCATTACTGACCAAAGGGAACATTTCTTGCCCAGCAATAGATTGAGCAGGGCAACAATTGAATAGATGACCAGTAATGGTAGTAATGCCAGCAGCAGTAAAGCCTGTAAGGCCAATCGTGACATCGGAAATCTCAGATTCCAGTGGGGTGTGATATAAGCGCGTACACCCTTCCATATCCTGGAGATGGAATTACCGGAATTATCATCCTCCGGAGCCTTGTCAGACTCATCGCTGCCTATATCTGAAATCAGGACGTTGAGCAGCGACTTGTCACTGACCCGTACTTTCTTTCCGAGTCCGGTGACAATGGAGTCACGGATATTGTCAATGAGAGAGTCAAGTTTCATGGCTTTTTCTTTTTTTCCACCACGATAAGAAGAGACCCCAGGTTATCAACAAACCATGCGTCAATGAAACCGGTGTTATAATAGTAAATCAGCTCGTTGTTCAATAAGGAGAACTCTCTGTCCGGGCGGGGACCAAACAGATAAGAGAGCCTGGGCCTGCCACGATTCACCCATTCCTGTGTTAAATCGGCATCAAGCTCTGCAAACTCACTGAGATTCAGCGTATCAGACAAATTATCAGTGTTCCAGCCTGCAACCCACTGCTTAAGGCGCGGAACTTTTCCATTCATTTGCTCAGGGAACGAGCGTGCGAGAGAATCAACGTAAACAGAGAAAATATTCTTTATGTTGTTGCGGGTTAGAGGAATATCATTGACAGCAAAATGCAGTACTCCTTTTTGAGTGATGCGGAATCCTCGCTTTTCTTTACCTATTTCATATATATCCATACCGGACAGAATCTCAGAGTAATCCCTGAAACTTCTGTTGGAGGAAGCCTGCACATCAGCACTGCGTTTAACATTGGATTCAGGAAAAATGCACATCAATAAAGTACCGTCAGTAATGTCATCAACCAGACGGAACTGAGCGCGGAACACATCGTTTGCCAGCCGCCGTTCACGCCCCTCACTTCCGGTAAATTTATCAGTAAGTTCACTGTTGTTTTCCGCTTGCTCAACCAGATGATGTACGGCAGTATGCCAGGCTCCGGAAGAGCGGACAGTAATCACATCTCCCTCATCAACAGCAATACCGGAATTTCCCCACATCTCCGCTGTATTAAACAGCCAGTATGTAACTTCCTTATCCTCAGAGCCCATTGTGGTTGCTCCGTAAACATTGGTCTCAATAGTGCTGTAAGGATAAATCTTTTTAACGGACATCACCACCATGGCCAAGCCCAGAAAGACAACAATGACCAGAAAAAGACAAGTGATGAGCAGCCGCCATATCATTTGCGGCTGCCGCAGAGTTTCCAACAGTTCTCGATACCGGACAATTTCAAGTTCAACTTTGGTGTGCTGATCATTATCAGGGAGCTGTTGACCTTTATGCGGGGCAGACGTATCTTTCTGAGAATCACCTTCCATGGCTTAGACTTATTTGATGGGATTAAAACACAAAAGTAGCACATATTTCAAACAAATCCAAATCCACAGAAATATCTTAATAAAATATTGAAGAAATGGGTTGGGAATTGGGATATATTTTATATCTTTGCAATTATAAAATCCGACTTTAGAATTGCAAAGATATGATACATAGAGACATAAGCGGTAAAATACGATATTTAAGCGAGAAGTTCCCTATTATTACGGTAACAGGACCGCGTCAATCCGGCAAGTCAACGTTGTTAAAAAATCTCTTTCCTGATTACAGATATGTGTCTCTGGAGAATCCGGATATGCGTTCATTTGCTGCGGAAGATCCCAACGGTTTTATAAAGACTTTTGATAATCATACCATCATAGATGAAGCTGAACGTGTGCCCTCGCTCTTTTCTTATCTGCAGACGCACATTGATGATGTAAACGAATCCGGGATGTATATGCTTGCCGGGTCGCGCAACTTTCATCTTATGGCCGCCATAGACCAGTCGCTTGCCGGCCGAACAGCGGTTTTAAAATTACTGCCTTTCTCGCGTCATGAATTGAATGAAGCCGAAAGATTGCCGGGCTCTATCAATGAACAGATATTCAAAGGATTTTACCCTCGTATTTACGATAAGGATATTGCACCGACTGACTATTATCCTTCTTACATTGCCACTTACGTGGAGCGAGATGTCCGGACTATGCTTAATATAGGTGACCTCGGTCGCTTTGTAAGGTTTATCCGCCTTTGTGCCGGGCGTATTGGTCAATTACTCAATAAGTCAAATCTTGCCACTGAAGCCGGGGTGACAATACCCACCGTTGAATCTTGGCTATCAGTGCTTGAGGCAAGCTATATCCTTTATCGCCTTGAACCAAATTTCAATAATTATAACAAACGTATTGTCAAGACGCCAAAACTTTACTTTTATGATACGGGCCTGGCTTGCAGCCTGCTCGGCATAAGATCCGCTGAACAGCTTGATACACATTTTCTGCGTGGCGGACTGTTTGAAAACTTGGTAATCAATCAATTTATAAAGGATAATCTGAATAAAGGGCTCACTCCGGATTTAACTTTCTGGCGTGACAGTACTGGTCTGGAAGTTGATTTGATTGAAACAAACGGCTTGGAGCAGCATGGATATGAGATTAAATCCGGGAGTACTTTTGTACCTGCGTTTTTTGACGGGCTTAAAAAATGGGGAGAATTATCAGGGACACCGGAATCTGGTAGAAGTGTGATATATTCCGGCTCCGACTCCTTGCAGACTTCCAATGGCGATGTTATTGCAATAAATTCATACTTTTAAACCA
>CAZNBD010000005.1:0-4929 GCA_964571405.1 uncultured Bacteroides sp.
CCTGAGTTCCACCACGGACTGGGTTACATGGCTTCCATGTTCCACCTGTTCACCCACGCCATGTTCAAGGCTCTCCTGTTCCTCGGTGCAGGTGCTCTCATCCATGCCATCGGCTCAAATGACTACACAGCCATGCACGGACTGCGCAAGAGCATGCCCATCACTCATATAACCTTCCTGATCGGCTGTCTGGCCATTGCAGGTATCATTCCCTTTGCTGGTTTCTTCTCAAAGGATGAAATTCTCACTGCAGTGTTCGGCCACTCAATCGTATGGTACATCTGGATGAGTCTCGTTGCAGGTCTGACCGCATTCTATATGTTCCGTCTCTATTACCTGATCTTCTGGTGGAAGGAACACGAGACACCCGCAGGACACCACGCACCCCATGACCAGCCCTGGACCATGACACTTCCTCTGGTTATCCTGGCTGCCATCAGCTGTGTTGCCGGTTTTGTTCCCTTCGGAAACCTGGTTACCTGGAACGGTCATGAGATGTTTGAACACGTGGACTTCTTCACTAACCTGAAGGCCCTTGACTGGAGTGTTGCAGCTGTCAGCCTTTCAGTTGCTGTAATAGCAATTGCACTGGCCACTGTGATGTACAAGAAAGAAAATCCTCTGCCCGCCAAGATGCGCAACGCCCTTCCCGCTCTGTGGACATGGTGTTACCATCGCTTCTACTGGGATGAGCTGTACATGTTCATTACCCACAAGATCATTTTCGGATGCATCAGCCGTCCCCTTGCCTGGTTTGACCGTAATGTCATTGACGGAACAATGGACTCCTTTGCCGCCATCACCAACAAGGCATCCGAGCTTATCCGCCCGCTGCAGTCCGGACAGATTCAAATGTATGTATGGTACTACCTGATTGGCGTACTGCTCCTGGCCGGCGTCACTGCATGGTGCATACTGTAATCCTTAACCTCATCACAGAATTTAGATTTAACCATGCTTTTTGATAATATTCTGATATATTTCGTGGTCATCCCTCTGCTGATGTTGGGGGGACTCGGCCTGTGCAGCAACCGTAAGGTCGGTGCTATCCGCGCCGTAGCCGTCACCGGTTCACTTGCACTGCTGACTCTGTCAATTGTGCTCCTGGTTCAGTTCCTTGAACTGCGCGCTCTCAATCCCACAGAGCCCATGCTCTTTGTTAATAATTCAGTGGTATGGTTTGAGCCCCTTAACATCCACCTCGCCATCGGCGTGGACGGTATCTCAGTGGCCATGCTCATACTTTCTTCAGTAATTCTTCTTACAGGCTCATTCGCTTCATGGAAAATTGACCAGCCCAAAGAATTCTTCCTCTGGCTGATACTTCTTTCCACCGGTGTTTACGGATTCTTTATCTCCATAGACCTGTTCACAATGTTCATGTTCTATGAAGTGGCTCTGATTCCCATGTATCTTCTCATCGGTATTTGGGGTACGGGTCGTAAGAATTATTCAGCAATGAAGCTCACCCTGATGCTGATGGGAGGTTCCGCTTTCCTCATGCTGGGTCTCATCGGTATCTACTACAACAGCTCTGCTGACGGTGCCCTGACATGGAACATTCTTGAGATTGCTCAGAAAAACGCAATACCTCATGACTGGCAGAACTTCCTGTTCCCCATGACATTCGTAGGTTTCGGTGTGTTAGGAGCCATGTTCCCCTTCCACACATGGAGCCCTGACGGTCATGCCTGCGCCCCCACAGCGGTATCAATGCTTCACGCAGGTGTGCTGATGAAGCTCGGTGGTTATGGTTGCTTCCGTGTTGCCATTTATCTCATGCCTGAGGCCGCTGCTTCCCTGAGCTGGATTTTCCTTATCCTGACTGGTATCTCTGTTGTGTACGGAGCATTTGTGGCCTGCGTCAAGACAGACCTCAAGTACATCAATGCTTATTCTTCAGTGAGCCACTGCGGTCTGGTGCTGTTTGCCATTCTGATGCTGAACACCACCGCAATGACCGGTGCCATCATGCATATGCTCTCTCACGGTCTGATGACAGCCCTGTTCTTTGCACTGATCGGTATGATTTACGGACGTACCCATACACGTGATATCACCAAGATGGGCGGCCTGATGAAGATCATTCCTTACCTGGGTGTATGTTACGTAATTGCCGGTATGGCTTCTCTGGGACTTCCCGGTCTTTCAGGTTTCGTTTCAGAGATGACAATATTTGTAGGTTCATTCCAGCACGCTGATATGTTCCACCGTGTATTCACCATTGTGGCATGCTGCTCAATTGTAATCACAGCGGTTTATATCCTGCGCGTGGTAGGAAAACTCCTCTTCGGCCCGGTTTATGATGAGCACCACCTCACTCTGACCGATGCCACATGGTGGGAACGCCTCTCCACAGCCACTCTGATTGTCTGCGTGGCTGCCATCGGCTGCTTCCCCAACTTCTTTATTGAATTGATCAACAAAACCTTTGTCCACGACATCTTCAAGGTTATTCCCGGTATTTAAGCAATGGATTATTCACAGTTCTTAGCAATGAAACAGGAAATCGGGGTACTCGCCGTTTTCCTCCTGGTGTTCCTCTATGACACCTTCATGCCGGCCAAGAGCCAGAAGGCTCTCCCCGGACTTACCGCAGTACTGATGCTGGCGGTAACCGCAGCCGCTTTTGTATGGGAATACTTTTGTCCCGAAGTTTTTGACTGCAACGCGTTTGCAGGTATGTATGTCACCACTCCCACAGTGGCAGCCCTCAAGAATATTCTCAATGTAGGCGTTGTGATTGTGCTTATCCAGAGCATTAAATGGGCCAACAGCGAGTTTATGGCCATGCGCCGCGGTGAATTCCTTGAACTGATGCTGGTTACACTTTTCGGCATGTACCTGATGGTATCCGCACGCCACTTCCTGCTCTTCATCATCGGTCTTGAAAGCGCATCCCTGCCTCTGGCAGCCATGGTTGCTCTGGACAAGAACCGTTATGAGAGTCATGAGGCAGCCGTAAAGTATATCCTGACCGCAGTATTCTCCAGCGCCGTCTTCATGCTCGGTCTGAGTTTTGTTTACGGTATCACCGGTTCACTGTATTTCAATACCATTTACCAGAAAATTGCAGCAGAAGGCCTGAGCATGATGCTCATTGTAGCTGTGGCCTGTGTAATTGGCGGTGTAGGTTTCAAACTCTCACTTGTACCTTTCCACCTCTGGACAGCTGATGTATATCAGGGAGCTCCCACCAATGTAACCTCTTACCTGAGCGTTATCTCCAAGGGCGCAGCCGCCTTTGCCTTCCTCGTAATTCTGGCACAGGTGTTCGGTTCTGTTTACAGCCAGGTATGGGAATGGATGCTTTATGCACTCATTATCCTCACCATCACCATCGGTAACCTGTTTGCAATCCGTCAGCGCAACATGAAACGCTTCCTGGCATTCTCCTCAGTTTCCCAGGCCGGTTACATCATGTTGGGCGTGATTGCCGACAACGCAATGGGTACAGCAGCCATGCTGTTTTACATCCTGGTTTATGTATTCTCCAATCTTGCAGCATTCGGTGTTATCGGATCAATAGAGAACGCCACCGGAAAAGTTTCCATGGATGATTACAACGGACTGTATAAGACCAATCCCCGTCTTTCAGTTGCCATGATGCTTGCCATGTTCTCCCTGGCCGGTATTCCTCCCTTTGCAGGCTTCTTCTCAAAGTTCTTCATCTTCACAGGAGCACTCAATCAAGGAAGCATTGCCATCTATGTACTGGTTCTGATTGCACTTATCAACACCATCGTTTCACTGTACTATTACCTGCTTGTGGTCAAGGCCATGTTCATCTCAGATGAGGAAAGCCGCATAGCCACATTCCGCAGCAGCTGCAGTGAGCGTCTCGGTCTCTGGATAACCGTTGGAGGTATCCTTCTCCTCGGAATTGTAAGCTGGTTCTACACATATCTGAGCGAAACAGTTCAACTCTTCCCCGTCACTTTCTGAGACTACTGAACATTCAACCATATGCCGCCGTCCTTCATCTCCGAGGGGCGGCGGATATTTTTTTTGAACAATTCACCAAACCTGCATGTTATCTTAAATATAAACTATAAACATAAACACAATGAAAAAGATTCTTCTCCTCCTCACAGTAATCATTGCCTCAGTGGGCATCGCCTCTGCTTCTGACTCTTACACAAGAGACACCAGTCTGTTACCGGCTCCGGCACGCCAGTTGATTGAAAGCAGCTTTAATGCCAATGTAAGTGTCATAAAGATTGACAAGACCCTGGGGCGCGTCCAGGAATACGAAGTTGTCCTGACAGACGGTACGGAGATTGAGTTTGACAGAGACGGAAACTGGAAAAACGTTGAAGTCGGTGCCAATAAGAGTGTTCCTGACGCATTAGTTCCTTCTGCAATCACCAATTATGTACGTCAGAATCAGCGCGGCACCAAAATCATAGGCATTGAAAAAGAAAGAAACGGTTTTGAAGTAACCCTCTCAAACGGTTTTGATCTCAAGTTTGATAAAAACGGTAATTTCCTACGGTTTGACTGACAACCGGGAATAAAGACAAAAAGAGAGACCGCCTGGCATAAGCCGGGCGGTCTCTTTTGGTGTTATGATGTTTTGTGATTATTGGGCAGCGGTGTTAGCTGTGGTGTTGTTACGAGCTTCGCGCTGGGGACGGTCAGTGCGCTGACGGCGTTCTGCACGCGGTGCACGGCCATTGCGGTCGTGGTGACCCTGACCACCTTTGCAGCAATTTACTTTGTTTACAAAGCAGTTCTCAAGGAACTTAACGTACTGCTCAGGAGTGAGAATCTGTTTGAGCTCGTTCAGACAGTTTGTGCGACATTCTGCGTTGCAAGCCTGACGGCGCTGGTTGCTGCACTGCTGGGCCTGGTTGTTGCACTGCTGGTTCTGCTCTGTGCACTGTGCCTGGTTTTCTGTGCACTGCTGCTGAGTACAGTTGTTACCCT
>CAZNBD010000005.1:5029-55426 GCA_964571405.1 uncultured Bacteroides sp.
TCTGTGCACTGTGCCTGGTTTTCTGTGCACTGCTGCTGAGTACAGTTGTTACCCTGGCAACAACGAGCCTGCAGGGCGGCAATCTGAGTCTGCTGAGCTTCAGTCAGCTCAAGACCCTCAAAAGGATTCACAGCGGGACGCTGAGCCTGGGGACGGCCTTCATGATGATGACGGCACTGCTGGTGGTTCTGTGCATTCTGACGGGTAGCGGCCTGCTGTGCGCTGGTTACGCCCAGAGTACATACTGCAAGGGCGAGGGCAAATAATACTTTCTTCATAATTTTCAATGGGTGATTTGAGTTATACAATTTATTTGTTACTGAGTATAAGACAGGGAAAACAGTGAATGGTTTAACGGTTTTATCACAATAAATGTTAAAGGATTTTTGTCCTTGGAATGTTATATATATTTAGGAGTGGAAATGTAAGTTGAGATTTTGGTTGAGTTTGTATGAGTTATGAAGTTTTCCATTTCTGAAAGCCATATGCTTGATTTATAGTGATTAAGCAAATTGTGCTGGTGTTTGAAATTTCCAGAAATGAAAATTGCCAATAACTTTTATTGAAAAAAGTTTGCCGGAAAGGAAAATTCTCCGTAGCTTTGTACTGCCTTAATGAAGGCTCTTTTTTTTATTAATACACTCAGAAAAACAACGATTCACCCCCGGATATGATACAGGTAGTAGTAAAGCGCGATGGTCGCGTGGTAGGTTATAATGAAGAAAAAATTAAGGCAGCCATCAGAAAGGCCATGCTTACTACAGAACTTGGAGAAGATGAAGCGTTGATTCAGAAGATAGTTGACCGTATTGGCGCGCGTGGTGACGAGCGTATGACAGTGGAGCAAATCCAGGATATGGTGGAGCTTGAACTGATGAAAAGCCCGCGCAAGGAAGTGGCCAAGAAATATATTGCATATCGTGATAAACGCAGCATCGCCCGTCGTGCAAAGACACGTGACATGTTCCTTGAAATCATTGAGGCCAAGAGCAATGACATCACACGTGAGAATGCCAACATGAATACTGATTCACCGGCAGGAATGATGATGAAGTTTGCCAGTGAGACCACAAAGCCCTTTGTGGATGACTATCTGCTCAGTGATGAGGCCCGTCAGGCCGTCAAGAACGGATACATACATATCCATGACAAGGATTATTATCCCACCAAGAGCCTGACCTGTGTCCAGCACCCCCTTGACAAGATACTCCAGTACGGATTCACGGCAGGGCACGGGGAGAGCCGTCCGGCCAAGCGTATTGAGACAGCATCCATAATAGCCTGCATATCCCTTGAAACAGCACAGAATGAGATGCACGGCGGACAGGCCATTCCAGCCTTTGACTTCTATCTTGCACCGTTTGTACGTTCTTCTTTCAAGGAAGAAATATCAAATCTTGAAAACCTTACCGGTCGTGATCTTTCTTTCCTGAAAGACAAGAAATTTGATGATTACATCACCCGTCCGCTTGACGGACTGGAAGGCGATGAAAGACTACTCCAGCATGCCATGAACCGCACCGTAAGCCGTGTACATCAGGCAATGGAGGCTTTCATCCACAATATGAATACCATCCACAGCCGCGGAGGTAACCAGGTGGTGTTCAGCTCCATTAATTATGGTACTGACACCAGCGCTGAAGGCCGCTGCATAATCCGTGAGCTTCTCAACAGTACTTATGAAGGAGTGGGTAACGGCGCAACAGCCATCTTCCCCATCCAGATCTGGAAGAAGAAACGCGGCGTAAGCTATCTGCCGGAGGACCCGAATTATGATCTCTATAAACTTGCATGCAAGGTTACGGCGCGCAGATTCTTCCCCAATTTTGTAAATCTGGATGCCACATTCAATCAGCATGAAAAATGGCGTGCTGATGACCCCAAACGTTATCATTACGAAGTGGCAACAATGGGCTGCCGCACACGTGTATTTGAAAACCGTTACGGAGACAAGACTTCCATTGGTCGTGGAAACCTATCCTTTACCACTCTGAATCTGGTGCGTATGGCCATTGAAACCATGAGCATTCTGGACAAGGAAGAACGTATCAATACGTTTTTCCGCAAGCTTGACACCGTCCTGGATATAGCAGCGCAGCAGCTTCATGACCGTTTCCTGTTCCAGAAAACAGCCCTTGTGAAACAGTTCCCCCTCCTTATGGGAAAACTCTGGACCGGAGGTGACCAGCTCGCACCCAATGACACAATTGAGAGTGTTATCAACCAGGGAACCTTGGGTATCGGCTTTATCGGCCTTGCCGAATGTCTAATAGCCCTGACGGGTAAACACCACGGTGAGGATGCTGATTCTCAGGCCCTCGGCCTCAAAATCATCAGCCACATGCGTTCACGCGTGAATGATTACTGTGAGAAGTATCAGCACAATTACTCCGTACTTGCCACACCGGCAGAAGGTCTCAGCGGCAAGTTTACCACCATGGACCGCAAGACTTTCGGAATCATAGAGGGAGTAACTGACAAGATTTATTATACCAACTCCAACCATGTGCCCGTGTATTATAAATGTTCACCCAGACACAAGGCAGAGGTTGAAGCTCCATACCATCCCCTCACCGGAGGCGGCCACATCTTCTATGTTGAAATAGACGGTGACGCAACCCATAACCCCGAGGCAATCTCAGATATTGTGGACCTGATGGATAAGTATAACATCGGATATGGCTCTGTAAATCATAATCGTAACCGCTGCATGAACTGCGGATATGAAGATGCAACAGAGGATCTGGCTGAATGTCCCAAGTGTCACAGCAAGGCCATTGACCGCCTTCAGCGTATCACCGGTTACCTTGTGGGAACCACTGACAGATGGAACAATGCCAAGCTGGCCGAACTCAACGATAGAGTAGTGCATGAATAACGAGCAGCCCATACGGGTGTTGCGTATTGTGGAAGGGACCAGTGTGGACGGTCCCGGACTGCGTACGTCCATTTATGTGGCCGGTTGTCATCACCACTGTCCGGACTGCCATAATCCACAGTCATGGGATTTTGAATCCGGAACTCCAATGACTATTCAGGAGATAATGGATGTGGTAAGATATAATGGTTACGGGGTTACTCTCACGGGAGGTGATCCGATATACAGTGCAGAAGCATTATTGCCTCTTGTAAAAGCAATTCATGAAGAATTGCCACTTAAACCGCTGTGGGTTTACACCGGCTTTACATTTGAAGAGCTGCAGGCTCACCCGGATCCGTCAGTACGTGAGTTTCTCCATAATGTGGATATACTTGTGGACGGTCCTTTTAAAAAAGAGCAACGTAATATTGAACTTCGGTTCCGGGGCTCTGAGAATCAGAGAATAATACGGGTAAAACCCTCCCTTGAACAGGGGAGGGTGGTTCTCTGGGAGGACTGATCAGCCAAAAACGCGGCTGAAGTTCTGATTGAACGTATCAATCTCATTCTTCAGTGTATCAACGCTTTCAGCTGCTACTTCAAGTGATTTGTCCCTGTCTGAAATGTTATTGCGTATCTCCTTGATTTGTTCACGGAGAGGATCGGTCAGTTCTTCCATAAAGATGGAACGGACGTAATCCATAACCTGAGTTTTACGTTCAATCAGGGAATTGAGAAATTTATCAGCGCTGAATTCAATTCTGGTACGTTCTATTATCTGAAGCAGTTCCCGTTTTGGATCACGGTTATCAGTAATAAAGTCATAGCCACCCTTTATTTTATTGAAGTAAGCTACAAAAAACTTGGTTATAGCCTCGGCAACTGATTTCAGGAAAGACTTTTCAGCATCTTCACCGCTTTCTTTTTCCACGGTGAAAAGGCCGCGGTTCTCCACATCATATGAAACGCGGTGCTTCATTGAACTGATAAAATAACGTGAGTCAAAATCACTCAGATATCTCACAAGGGTATTCTCAGAATTGACGCAGAACTCGCCCAGAAGCCTGTTGAAAGTGCTCATGGCCTGATCACTCATATCTGAGAAAATATTACGCAGGCGGCGCAGTATCAGGGTGTTATATTCAGACTCAATGCGGAGACGGATGTCCTCGATGTTTTCAAGGCGCTTCATGTTTTCCACCATACGTTTCATCCGGGCACAGGAAGCGTCAACTTCATCTTCCATCTGACGCCGACCGGTGCGTATGATTTTTCTGAACTCAAAATCCATGTCACCATTGAAAGTGTCAATCTCGCGCAGGATCTGAGCTTCAGCCCTGCTTATATATTCCAGTTTCTGTTCAAGCTCAGTATCCGGTTTCTGCAGATTGGCAACAAGTTGCTCTGCCTCATTGAGCTTCAACTGAAGTTCATCTTTTTTTCTGACCGCGGCAGCCATGATGGCGTTATAAGGCTTGCGCAGGAGAATTTCAATTTTATCCCGTTCAATAACCTGACGCACCGCTTCAATCAGCCCGGAAATATTGGAGCATTGAGCCATTTGCTCAGCCGTTGAAATCTCAAAATTATCACATGCACGTTTCCAGGCAGCATTAAAATGTTCATCAGAAACGACTTGGTCTGTAGGAAGCTGGGCCATCAGAGCCATTTCTGAAGATATAAGTACGGGTTCAGAGTCCTTGATCAACTCAATCATCTGACGGTCACCGGTCCGTTCAGCCTGCTCGTTAACGAGTGAAATGACGTAATCACGAATTTCATTGACAGTATCCCCCTCACCGTACTGGATATCAAATTTATTAATCCCTAAGATGACCTTACCGATACCGCAGTTACGGACATAATCAAAGAGAATGGAGTTATCTTTTTCATCAAACGCTTTCCCGGCGTAAAGAAGAAGAACCACCACATCTGCGCGGTTCAGGAAAGAGCGAGTGCGTTGTTCCCTGATTTCATTAGGGTCATTAAATCCTGGAGTATCAACAATTTCCACACCTCGCAGATAATCCAGCGGATAATAAATGGTTACGGACTTTGTAATTGGGTTATATTTCCCACCGTTTCCAACATATGAACGCAGTGATTCAAAAGTATCTTCTTTTTCAGTACTCAGAAGCTCAAGGAGATCATCAGAAACATTCTCATGTCTGGAGCCTGACAGACTGAGCTGTTCCCATTCCTGCCGTGTATAAAATTCAGCCACAACCCGAGCCTCTTCACCATATGTAATAACAGTAATCGCAGCAGTCATTGCAGTATTATCCGTTGGTAACACATTAGCTCCGAACACAAATGCATTGAGAAAAGTGGATTTTCCACAATTCATCTGGCCAATGACTCCGATAGTAAGAACATCACTATTGATTTTGTCAACAATGAGAGCCTCAGTCTGCGCATCAATCCATCCTAATTTTCCGGCTTGAGCAGCAGTGGACAGCAGATTTTCTTTCTGAGCCTGATAATCCTGGAAAAAGTTACTTGCCATCTGTTATCTGGTGAGATTTTGTGATTTACTGATAAGTTCAGCCTTGCATCGCCGCAGATTTACCAGAATGTTTCTCAGTCTGGAATGTTCATCCCAGGCAGCCGCCAGCTCAGCGGAAACCTCCATCTGACGCTGATAGCCATTCCTGAGTTCAACATTATGATCCACGCTTATTCTGTTAAGCAGTTCAACCATTATAGAAAAATCATTTATGGACAGGCGGTAATCGCTCTCCCTCAGAAATCTGTGATTCTGCTGGGGAATGTTTGCAACATCCTGACAGTCCTTGTGCAGACTGCGGAGAGTATGGCCGTATTGGTTTCTGAGGCTATCTCTTTTTAATTCAAGTGAGTTAGCCTTTACGTGCGCCTGCCGGGTACGCTCTTCAATCTCAAGAACGGATTTTTCCAGAGCCATCTGCAGGCGCCCTATGTAAGACTCGTAATCAGCATTATGTCCAATCCGGTTTATCAACCGGATTATTTCCCGGATTGATTCTTCTTTTGAGAACCTTAAGATATCTATAAAATCTATTCCATGTTCTATCAAGGTTTCCCGTATCTCATTTTCAACGGCATCAATATCAGAATCAGATTTTGTATCAGCCTTATTGATAATTACATAGAGCGGTTTGGAAAGATGCTCCTTAAGTATTCTGACAGAACCTGCATTGAGCCCTCCGGTATTTACATCCACCACCCAGAAAAGTACATCGCACTCATTTATAACGTTTAAGGTGCGGAGTGAATCTTCTTCATCATTTGAGCAGAATCCGGGTGTATCAAGAATACTTATGTTATCAATATTTGGATTTACGTATGTCAGGACAAAGTAACGAATCAGCTCCGATGCACCTGGGAACTGGCGGAATGCTTCCTTGGTAACACGTCTGAATGTAGCTTCTGAAATTTCCTTGAGCTTATCAGCCAAATTTACAAAACAGAAGCGAGAAGCTGTTCCTCCGGTTATGTATGTTGCAACAGCCGTTGAGGGTCTGACATCAACTGGCAATTCCGGAGCGCCTTCACAGTCAAGTGTCAGAATACGGTTTACAATGGACGTTTTTCCGGATGAAAATTCCCCGATAAAGGCAATTGCTGTTTTTCCGCGGAGCCAACTTTTCCTGGCGGTTGCCGCCCAGATCTGCAACTCACTGCCACAGAGAAGGTTCAATTCTTCCTGAGGAATAAGCTGAGCGGATGAAAGAACATCCCGCACTGTGCCGGATATATAATCCACCATTGAATCCACTTTATGAAGATTGGTGTTTCTCCCATCATGAGCGGCCGGTTCTGCATTCAAAATTTCATTGATAAGGGCATGAGCATCAATGGCTTTGTCAAGCCGGGCGCGTAAGTTCTCGATTTCTTTTCTTTCCTCTTCAAATTCTTTCAGTGAGTTACGCGAGAGAACCGACTGATTTTCAATTTCATCCTCAAGCTGCCGGTTTTCAGTTCTGAGAGCAGATACTTTTTCCTTGAGACGTTGAGATTCCTCCAGGGCTTGTTCAAGGTCAAGCTGCATCATTTTGAGTCTGTTTTCCAGTATCTGAGCTCCCGGCTGAGGCGCATAGTCTGCCGATTTTTTGTCTGACAGGGAGTCGGTTGCAGAATTTTTACTGCGCAATAATACAACTCCAAGAAGCGCGAGAAGAATCGTGGAGATTACAATAAGGACAATATCCAACGCTCCCATCAGACAGCGAGGAGGAGACGCAGCTGCTCTCCGGCAGCTTCAAGATTGCTTATTCTTTTCTCAAATTCTGCCGCGTCGGCCAGTCTGTCTGCGTTCAGAGTGGTCAGTTTCTCGGAAATTTCCTTACTGCGGATATTGGCGGCATTCTCCAGTGCTGAAAGTACAAGCTTGTTTATCTGCCGGGTAATATTGAGCAGTTCAAGATTGAATGCAGGGGCCAATGTTGAAGTAATGTATTGATAAATGGCACGTCTACGCTGAGGCTTACCGTGGGAGCGTTCCGTAACAAATCCCACCATGCTTTCAACGAGTCCGCGCTTTCTCCCCAGGGTTTTCCCGGCCATCTGATCAACCTGGTTGACAGGCTTGAGAGTATTGTTGACCGACATTCCCAGTCTGCCCATCTTCTCCAGACGGCGCATCAGCCGGTGATTTGACACAATGGAACCTATGTCAGAAGCGGTATCCGCCACATTTACAGCAGTTACCACCTTAGATCCTACGCCCTTTGCCGCGGACCCGGCTGCACCCGCAGCAGAGCCGGCAGTAAAATATATGGCGGCTGCCACGGCCGCTACCTTCAGTCCATTGGCTATATGTCTGTCATACTCATGTCCGGCCTCATTCAGATTTATGTCATATGAAAGCGCGGAAATGCCAAGACCTGAGAGATCTATATCTGCCAGTGAGTCAGTCAGATTATCGCCTCGTCGCTTATTCTGAATGGTGCGCTGTGCAAATAACTGAAGAACAGCATTTTTATATTGATTGACCATCAGAGACGCAACGGAATTGATGGTGGCAACAGCCTCAGCATCATAATCTGATGCTGAACCGGAGACTATACTTTCAAGACGTTCATAAATTTCCTGTTCAAAAGCATGAGCCACATTAGAGCGCATCCGTTCAGTATCACGGTCAATTTCCTGAGCCAGATCTGAAATACGTTCTCTGATACGTCTGAGCTCATTTTCCTGATCCTCAACGGCATGATCAAGTTTTTCAACACTGCGCGCTGAAGAGAGCAGGGTGTCAACGCGTTCAATTGCCTCTTCAACAATGGCACGCAGACGCGCCTGAGCACGCTCTCTGAGAATTTCCACCTTGTTGTCCTGCAGCTTTTTCAGGAGCTGATGAAAACTCTCCATCTGGCCATTACGTGCAGCCACTGTTATTATTTCCTTAACAGGCAGTGACTTGTCTTCACTCAGAGTACGACAAATATTTTGTACGTCAAGGACTGACTTTGTATCCGCTTTGGTTAATACAAGATACAGAGGCGTGCCTGAAAGTGTGGCGGTACGTATGAATTCCAACAGGGAGCGAGTGGGCTGTGTCTGTATGTCAACAACCAGAAGCACTGCATCCGCATTGGGAAGAAATTCTGAAAGTATTGCGGTGTGGTTAACATTTCCGGAGGACAGCCCGGGAGTGTCTACAAGCACAACATTCTCCGGAACGGCCCCGGAAGTGTCATGAACATCTACAACAACAGCCTCCTTTTCCAACTCCTTGTTTTTCAGCCGTGAAAAATCATCCGTTTCCTCAATGGAACCGTCACGGTAATGAATGACAGCGAGTGGGGTCTCGGCACTGAATCTCACCGTATAAATGGTTGAAGTGGTGGGTACCGGGGCAGTTTCAAGTCCGTTGGACTCTATCAGTGAATTTATTATTGTTGTTTTACCGGCATTAAATTCACCCACCAGAGCCACGGTCAGGTCAGTGTCCTCGCCTGAAATGGAGTCAGTGATTTCAATTACTTGATCTTCCAGATCAGAAAAACCAAGATTATGGAGGATATTGAGGAGATGAGAGCTGTTCATCGGCCGAATATTGCGTTGTGGCGTGAAACTGTGTTGAGGAATCTCAGGTCATCACGGAGTGTTCCGGGAGTAACGGGACCATCCGTATTATTAATCCACTCGTGATAATTGGCATAACCGGCATCCATGGCCGCATTGGCACACTGGAGAGCCTTTTCTTCATCACCTAACATGTTGTAAAGGCATGCTGCATAATAATTTATACTACCGTCATTGTCATTTACAGTGGCGAGGATATTGTCCATCCAGCGTTTTGCCTGGTCGTTCTGACCTAACTTGACAAGCGCAAAGCCTTTAAGAGAACGGGGATTGTCAACATAGAAATGATCCATCTCCGTTACCATATTATAATACTGGTTTGCTGCAGTCGGATTATTGGTATAATTCTCAGCAATCCAACCGCGGAGCAGGGGATAGTTGGGATTCTCAGCATCAGTAAGCATTGCTTCTCCAAGAAGAGAATTAGCTTGCTCGTAGTTTCCGGTAGCCATATAGCCCATGGCCATTTCTGCCAACGCCTCAGCGCTCTCACGGTCACATGCAATTGCCGCGGCACCAGCTCTCACAGCTTCTTCATTGCGTCCGAGCGCACGGAGAATCTTGGAACGTAATATATAGTAATTCACTTTGTTGGGGTCGCGTGAAATGGCATACTCAATGTTGTTGAGCGCTTTCTCATAATTGCCGAGAGCAAAGTCACATTCAGCCATTGAAGCCTGCAATCCGGGATAATCATACAGGCGTTCATTCACAATTGTGGTATAATCATCAATTGCAGCCAGATAATGCGCATGAGCCTGTGCGATACCGGCACGGAGATAACGGTACATGCCGTTGGTGGGAGCTGCGCTGACAGCGCTACTCATACCGGCCATGGCAGCCGCGTAATTTGTTGATGCGTAGTCTACAAGTTTATTGAGCGCACGGCTGTTTTCCGGGTCAATACTGAGGGCAAGCACCAGGTCATCTACCGCCCCGTTATGGTTTCCCATCATGGAACGTACCTCTGCGCGGCGGATATAAACTTCAGAAGAGTTTGGGTCAATAGCCACAGCGCGTTCAAGCATGTCATTTGCAGTGCCTAAGTTGAGCTCCTTTACAGCCACAGCAGCCAGACCTAAGTATGCATCCTGACTATGGGAATTCAGGCGAAGAAGTCGCTGATAATCAGCCTTTGCATCTCCATATCTTCCAAGGTCAAACTCTACGGTTGCTTTCAGGAGAGTAATGCCGACTGATTCCGGAGAGAGGAGGGCGGCTGCCTCCAGGTCTGAAAGGGCCTGCTCGTTATTATTCATGCTCCTGTTGATTCCGGCACGGAGAACTTTGGCACGGAGAATTGTTTCTGTGGCTGAGGAGGGGATGAATTCAAGTGCATTATCCACATCAGTGAGAGCCAACATATATTCACCGTGGCGGTTATATTCATCAGCACGGCTCAGAAGCACATCATAATCCCGGGGATTTTCACGGAGTTCATCTGCGTACACAGACAGAATGGCCTGTGTCATGGGGTTATTGATGGAACGCTGTGCATAAACGTTTCCACCGCAGAAAAGGGCAGCAGCCATCAGTGCGGCTCCAAGTATATTCTTGTTCATAATTAATATATTATCAGGATATGGAATTAACAGCGGCACGGAGAACACACAGGCGTTCCAGCAGGCCTTCAAGTTTATCAAGGGGAAGCATATTGGCACCATCACTCTTGGCACTGGCCGGGTCATGATGGGTTTCAATAAATATTCCGTCAGCCCCGGTGGCAATTGCCGCACGGGCAATGGTTTCAATGAGTTCCGGACGTCCACCGGTCACACCCTCGGATGTATTTGGTTGCTGAAGAGAATGGGTACAGTCCACAACAACGGGTGCATCGCAGGCTGAATGCATCAGAGGTACTGATCTGAAGTCAACGATTAAGTCACCGTATCCGAACATGGAACCTCTCTCCGTCAGCATTACGGCGTCAGAGCCTGCTGAGCGTACTTTTTCTGCAGCAAAGCGCATGGCTTCAGGCGCAACAAACTGGCCCTTCTTTATATTTACAGTTTTACCTGTTCTTCCGGCAGCCAGGAGGAGATCTGTCTGACGGCAGAGAAATGCGGGAATCTGGAGGATGTCAACGAAATCGGCAGCCATGGCGGCCTCTTCCGGCTGATGGATGTCTGTGACAGTAGGAACTCCAAGTTCCTTTCCCACAGCGGATAATATGGTGAGAGCTTCAATATCGCCGATGCCGCGGAATGAATCAAGGCGGCTGCGGTTGGCCTTGCGGTAACTGCCCTTGAAAGCAAAGGGGATATTGAGTCGTTCAGCAATTCCCTTTATGTGACGGCCGATATTGAACGCCATTTCTTCATTCTCTATCACGCAGGGACCGGCCAGGAGAAAGAAGTTGGAGGTGGATGTCAGTTGCTTATGTATCTGGTTCATAATATTTTCATGAACTGAAATGTTGGTTGAGAATATGGAAAGTATCAATTCCTGAGAGTGCAGCAGTTTCCGTACGGAGTCTGTTGTCACCCAATGATACCGGAATATATCCTGCTTCAAGAGCCGCTTTTACTTCTGCCGGAGAAAAGTCACCTTCAGGACCTATCAGCAGAATAGCATCTGAGTCAGGTTTATATGCTTTGGCCAGTAAGGTTCTCTCGCTTTCAGAGTCACACCAGGCCACAAATTTCAGAGCCGGTGAAGACGCTGTCTCATTCAGGAAGCGGGTGAGGGGAGTGGGCTCATCTATGCGGGGTAAGACAGCCTTCAGACTCTGCTTCATGGCAGAAACAGCAATTTTCTCCAGGCGGTCTGAGCGGAGATTACGCCTTTCTGAACGCTCGCACACCAACGGAACAATGCGGTCAATGCCAAGTTCCACCACCTTTTCAGTGAGCCATTCCATACGGTCCATGTTTTTGGTGGGAGCCACGGCCAGCGTGAGTTCAGGTTTCCAGACCTTAGGGAGGAGTTCAGACCTCAGAATCTCCACTGCAACATGTTTGGGATGGTCTGCCACAATACGGCAGATATGAAGACCGCCTTTGCCGTCTACCACTTCAATCTCATCACCGGGAACATGGCGGAGCACACGCACAGCATGACCGCTCTCTGTTTCAGGCAGAGTAAGTGTTTCAGTTATATCAGGTGCGTAAAAGCGTATCATTTAAATTATTGCTTAAGAAGCCATTCCTTCAGGGTCACCGATGGTTGCGTCTTCGGCTTGTTTGATATCTTTGGAATTCCGCGCGTTCTCACGTACATCGTTATCACGGAAAATCCAGACAAACAGCAGAGCCACAACGGCAGCGTAAGTGGCGAAAATGAGCCATGAAGTATGCCAGCCGTCAACCTGAGCCATTCCTTCAGGCTGTGAGTAAACGTAATGATTAATCACCTCCTGAGCCAGGAGAGTACCGATGGTGGCACCGATACCGTTGGTCATAATCATGAACAGACCCTGGGCTGAGGAACGGGTTTCTGGACTTGTTTTCTTGTCAACATAAAGTGAGCCTGATACATTGAAGAAGTCAAATGCAATTCCATATACAATCATGGAGGCGATAAACATCCACACTCCGGAACCGGGATTACCCACTCCGAAAAGACCGAAGCGGAACAGCCAGGCTGTCATGGCCATCAGCATCACCACTTTAATACCGAACTTGCGCAGGAAGAACGGAATCAACAGGATGCACAGAGTCTCACTCATCTGTGAGAGTGATATGAGGGCGTTGGCATTGTGTACTCCCCATGACTGTGAGTATTCAGAAACATCCTTAAAGCTCTGTATGAAGGGATTGGCAAATCCGTTTGTAATCTGGAGAGATACACCCAGCAGCATGCTGAAGATAAAGAAAATTGCCATCTGCTTGTCTTTGAACAGGGAGAAAGCCTTGAGCCCGAGGGCTTCTGAAACGGATTTTTTTGTTCCTTTTGCAGTGGGACAAGCAGGCATGGTGAGAGAGTATAACGCCAGAACAAGACTCAATACACCGGATGTTACAAGCTGTGCGGCCGTGTTCTGGTACCCTGTGAAATTGGAGAAGAGCATGGCGCAGATAAATCCGACGGTTCCAAAAACGCGCACTGACGGGAAGTGTCGGATGGTGTCAAGTCCCGCTTTTTCAAGCGCTGAGTATGCAACGGCATTGGACAGTCCGATTGTGGGCATGAAGAATGCCACAGACAGAGAATACAGCAGGAAGAGGGTCCCGAACTGGGGTTCTGCAGTTGTAAGGCCATATATACCGGCTGCAAGCATGAATGAGCCTGCGAGCAGGTGACAGAGGCTCAGTGTTTTCTGGGCCTGGATATATCTGTCAGCAACAATACCAACCAAAGCAGGCATAAAGATTGATACAATTCCCTGAATGGCATAAAAATATCCAATCTGAGGACCGAATCCTATATGATAGAGGTATGCTCCCAGAGAGGTCAGATACGCTCCCCATACGGCAAATTCAAGAAAGCCCAGAAGTGAGAGGCGTCCCTTTAATATCAGTCTTGGCAAGAAGTTCATAATCGGTTGATATTATATTTGATTGGTATTAAATTTTAAGGATTGATATTATTGTTGTTTTCCTTTTTTGCGTTCAAGAATCAGCATAATTGCCTGCGCCTGCTCATAATCTTCATTGGCAATACATTCAGCCATTGATTTTTCCAGCTGCTCAATTGAGTAATTTTCCAGTCGCGGCTCAGCATGATAGCTGTCATCCTCCTCAGGTAAGCCTTCAAAATCCTCATCGCTTTCTGACTCTTCAGTATCCCCTGCAGGAGTGATTGAATTGTCCTGAAGAACAAATCCTGTCTGCTCCAGAATTTCTTCAGTGGTATAAATGGGAGTATGAGTTCTGATGGCCAGCGCCACTGCGTCTGAAGTACGTGCATCTGTGGTAACCGTGTGGCCGCTTTCATCCTCAAATGTCAGCTGAGAATAAAATATACCATCCTCAAACCGGGAGATGAACACATCAGTGAGTCTTACGCCGAAGGCATGGGCAAAGGTTACAAACAGGTCGTGCGTCAGAGGTCGTGGTGTCACTATTCGCTCAAGGGCAAGGGCAATACTCTGTGCTTCAGCTTCTCCGATAACCACCGGAATACGACGCGGCCCTGATTCCTCGGCAAGGAGCAGAGCATATGCGCCTTCACGCAACTGGCTGCAGGACAGCCCCATGATATGAAGTTTTACTCTGTTTCTCATAGCTCAATATTTGAAGAATCTCCGGTTAGGCCTCCGCTTATAATTCCGGAACCGTAACAGAGCTTGCAGTCCCTGGAATAAAGTGCGGCAAACTGGCCCGGAGCAATTCCCTGCACATCTGTCTCAGAATCAATAACATACTCTCCTTCTGCGTTAAGGGAACGGATACGTCCGCGCAGGAACTCAGGGCTATGTCTGTTTTTGAAACAAATGTCAACTCCGTCAGTATCGATGGCAGTGCCTATAAAGGGGTTGCGGGTGATAAAGAGAGTTTCGGCAATATGGAGGCGGCGCCCGTACTGTTTGTCAGTGTCATATCCGCGCGAAACATAAAGAATGTTCTCAGGGACATTTTTCCGCACAACAAACCATGGGCCTCCACTGAGTCCCAAACCTTTCCGCTGGCCGATGGTATGAAACCAGAAACCGCGGTGCTCTCCAAGAATACGTCCTGTCTCCAGCTCGACTATTTTTCCCGGCTTCTCACCTAAATGGCGTCGGATGAAATCGTTATAATTGATTTTCCCCAGGAAGCAGATACCCTGTGAATCTTTCCGGAACGCATTTGGTAATTTAAGAGTGGCCGCAATGGCCCGCACTTCGCTTTTGGGAAGCGCGCCAAGGGGAAACTCAAGGTGACTGAGCTGTGCACCGCTGATGCGGGCAAGGAAATCAGTCTGATCCTTTACCGGGTCAACGGCTGTTGCAAGCCACTTGTATCCTTCAGCATCACGGAATGTTGAAGCATAATGGCCGGTGGCGGTGAAATCAAAATCCTTTCCCCAGCGCTGTTCAAAATATCCGAACTTGATGACGGAATTACACATTATGTCCGGATTGGGCGTAAGTCCTTTCCTCACAGTACTGAGGGCATATTCCATCACATTATCCCAATATTCCTGGTGGAGGGATACCACATCAAAGGGCAACCCGTACCTGCGGGCAATGAGGGTGCACATTTCAATGTCCTCTTCTGCGGAGCAGTCACCCTCACCGTTATCCATGCCTATGCGGATATAGAAAAGATGCGGGTCAGCCCCGGCCTCCACCAATCGGTGAAGAGCCACGGCGCTGTCCACGCCTCCGCTCAGAAGCATTGCCGGCTTTGTTCCGTTCATTGGCGACTGGAATGAATGTTGGCCACACGGAATGCCCCCAGCAAATAATCTGTTGAAAGATCTTTTGCCAGTACCTTGTGACGTGAGTTGAGGAAAAAGAAAGCGGGAGTGGTGCGCATGGAAAAATATTCATCCGCATCAGGAATTGCACAAACAACCCATGACTGAGGATATGAAGACACAGCCGCATGCCATTCCGTATCCGGTTCGCCGGGGTAGACACTCACAATTGTCAGTTCTCCACGCCGGATGAGTTCATTGGCATTATAGTCGGCGGCAAGGCGGACACGGGCCGTGTTGCAGTCATCGCAGTCTGGGTCATTGATGAATATCAATACTGAGGAGCCGGTTATTTCTCCGAGGTTTCCGGTTGAACCATCCGGACGTATAAAAGTGAGATCAGGCACGTTGGCTCCTAATGCAGAGCTTTCAATTATCTGAACGTGTGAAGCGTAGCGGGCCTTATCCACCGCCTTGATCTTTTTATTGTTGACCACCGCCTGTGCAAAAGGAAGATACACTTCTTCAGAAACTATGCCGGAGTCACCGTAAAGCCATGTTTCAGCCAGCTGAGCCAGTGCCAGGGTTTCAGGTCCTTTCTTTGAAAAACGTCCAAGCAGTCTGTTAATGGAAGAGTGGACAGTATCCGCACTGGCGTGCTCAATCATATATACCCAGTCACGGAAGGCAATGTTCATGCCGGCCGGATTGCGGAATGCATTATCAAAGTTACAACGGTCCCAGAAATGACTGACAAGATAATCACAGCGGGGCTGAAGATTTGTCATTGTATCCGGGGGAGTGGGATATATAAACAGATGGTTTTCACTGTTCTGGGCACGGGCAGTGATGGCACTGACTGTCAGAACTGAAACAACCAATATTAGCTTTATGATTCTAAACATGTTTCTTTTCATTATCTCCACAAAGTTAATGATTTTTTTTGGACTGATGTGCCGTCAGGTATAAAAAAATCCCGGCAGTCTAATTACATCCTTTTGCCCCAGAGATATACCTGAACGGTTCCTACAAAGACAGCACCTCCGATAATGTTTCCTATTGTGGCAGGTAAGAGGTTTGAAATCAGCAGAGTATAAATGTCAATGGGAGCACCTTCCATCATCCCGAGGGGAATAAAGAACATATTGGCAATGCAGTGCTCATATCCCAAGGCTACAAAGGCAAAAACAGGAATCTCACATGCAAGCAGCTTTTCACCCAGTCTTTTGCCAGACAGGGCCATCCAGACAGCCAGACATACACACCAGTTGGCACCTATGCCTTTCAGGAAAATTATCCAGAAAGATGAGGAAGTTTTGGCAATGGCAATATTACAGATTGCATCATGGTAAGGAGCATGCCCTGAAAGTCCGGGAAGAAAAACCAAGAAATATGCCACAAGCAAGGCTCCGGCAAAATTGCCTATCCATACCAAGGTCCAGTTGCACATCGTCTTACCAGCGGAAATATCCCCTCTTGTCAGGGGCGGAACCAGCAGGGCATTATTGCCGGTAAAAAGATCGGCTCCAAGAATCACAACCAGCATCAGTCCGATTGGAAATACAGCTCCGGATATGAGTTTGGATAATCCGGGGGCGTTCTGTGAAGCTTCCGGGAAACCCTGGCCGAGAATAAAGGACAGAGCTCCTCCCAGGGCTATGAAAGCACCGGCAGCACAGCTGCTAATGAAAAGACGCCCCAGCATACTGCGGGACGTCATATTAGCTTTGGCCATACCTGCTGAAGCGGCGGCCTCAAGAATTTCTGCGGGTTTGCGTACTGGCATACTTTACTGCTGCTGAGGCTGATGCCGCGGACGTGCACGGCGCATTACACGCTGATTAAAACGTCTCTCTGCCTGTTTCAGCCTCAGGAGCTGAGCAGGCGTCAGTATTTCCTTGAATCGCGGAAGATAACTTGCTTCCAGATCCGCCTCACGCTGTTTCTGTGAAAAGATGGCGTTAATGGCTGCATCCGTTTCCACCTCAGAAGCCTGGGTGTTTTCCATAACGTTTTTTTCAAGGTCACGGATTTCAGCGTTGAGCTGAATTTCCTGATCCTCCATGGCGTCATACAGCTCAAAGAAATTCCGCTGCTGTTCCCGGCTCAGATTCAGTTCCCGGGTCAGGAATTCATGCTTGTAGTTACGGAGTTCCTGTATATATCGGCCCATGTCCTCATCAGGGAGCTGGGCTGAAGCCATACCTGAAAATATCAGGATAAACAACAGGGCTATAAGAGATAAACGTACTGATTTCATAATTCTTCCTCGGACAGAGGTTCTTCTTCAAAGATTACAGGACTGTCAGAATACTCATCATCAGAGAATTGCTCGTACATATCCATGTAACTCATATCATCAAAGTAATAATTGAAAATGAAATCATCATCACTGAAAGCCTCTGCCAGAACAGGGTTTTCATCCATGGGAACAAGTTCTGCCGGACGGGACATCAGGCTGAACATCTGGAGCATGAGCCAGATGCCGGCAAACATGGCAACCATATAGACATACGGGCGGATTTTCTGCCAGGTGGAACGCACCTGAGCCGGAGCCTCCACTTCTTCAGCCTCAGCGCGGTAAGGCAGATTCTGTGCCATACGTGCTGCAAAGGCATCAAAGTACCCTTCCGGCACTTTCATGCCGGCTTCCGGACGAGCAAGCCCTTGGAGTCTTGCCTGTTTCAGTATTGTGGGTTCGTTATATGCCATTATATTGATTTTGTATCTTTGACTTGAAAGGAGCTGAAAGGTTTAATTCTCTCCGGTGAAAAATTGTTCAATTTTTTTACTTGCCAGATGGTAAGAGGCTTTTAGAGCGCCAACTGAGGTGCCGAGTATTTCAGACATTTCCTCATACTTCATATCATCAAAGTATTTCATATTGAATACAAGACGCTGTTTTTCCGGCAGGGTTGCAATGGCTTGCATAAGCTTCTGAGTGAGCTCATCACCATCCATAATATTATCTGAGGCTGCATGGGACTGGGCAGATGCGTCCTCAAGCGATACTGAGCCCTGATGTTTTTTTTCGCGTTCAATATGGGATAGACTCTCGTTTACCGCAATCTTATAGAGCCATGTTGAGAGTTTGGCCTCGCCGCGGAAGTTCTCAATATTATTCCACGCCTTGAGGAAGGTGTTCTGGAGTACGTCATCAGCCTCCATATGGCTGTTCACCATCTTGCGGATAAGCCAGTAAAGCGGTTCTGAATACAACTTCACCACGTCATTGAAAGCAGCGCGCACAGTCTGTGGGCTGCGCAGGCGCGCAGTCAGTACGGCATCTTCCTGTGGGGTGGCTGTTGACATTTCATTGCAAAAGTACAAAATAAATACCGCCGGCACAAGAAGCACCGGCGGTTATCTGTCAAATTTAAAGATTTTTATTACTCAACTACAATGAAGTACGAGGTCAACGGAGCTGCAGTGCCTTTGAGTTTTCCGTTGCGCACCTTGAATGTGGCGTTGTGTACGGTATCTGTATATGTGCCTGCAGGTAAGGTGGTGGGAACTTCAATGGTCTGCTCTTCTGAAGAGAAATTAATGATGGCTGCGCCCTTATCTCCGCGGTTGACAACCACAGCCTTGCCGGCCTGTACCAGTTCTTCAGGCTGACCGCTCATGGCGTGACGGAAAGCGTGTGCGGCCACAACTTCAGGGTGGAAAAATTCATCATTTCCGCGTTCACCAATACGGTTGTGTCCCCAGTAATTATCAGGTGTACGCCCGGCGGGACGGCTGAAAAACAGGGGTCTGCCATTGGCGCGTGCCGTGATGAATGTATAACCAGCGCGTATCTGATCATCTGTCAGGTGGGCGCTTTCATGGGCATTGGCATAAGTGTCATGGCTTTCAACCCATGTTACCAAAGCGTCACCTCCTGCGGGATTATCCCAGTTTATAAGTGCGGGATTATAAGTACCGGCTTCAAGTGCCTGACGGAGCTTATGTCCATATGCGCTGGCTGTAATGTCCATGTACTCAGCATACTCTGTTTCCTTGACATTCTGATCCTGAAGGACCTCGCCATATATATACAGGCTGTCAGGCATCAGGAGGGAAAGTCCTTTAACACCTTCACGGCCGGTGGCAATATCCCAGAAGTTATTCCGGGTGGCCTTGGCATCAAGGGGATCTGAAGGCAAGGCTATGTGTTTGGCTGTATCATAACGGAATCCGCGGGCTCCGAGATTGATCAGATCATTTACATACTGAAGATAATAATACTGGAAATCAGGGTTCTCGGTGTTTACATCGGGCAGACCTCCCATTTCACCAGTTGTACACTCATAACGGTCATTCCAGCGTGTGATGGGAGTAAAGCCATTGGCATGATAAAGATTCTCATGTCCGCCAACAGCATTGTCCAGCCCGGGAAGAACGGCTGTATGGTCAATGGCAGTGTGATTGGGAAGCACATCCACAATAACCTTCACACCGTATTTATATGCACTGTCAGCCATAGCCTTGAAATCATCTCGGGTTCCGAGCATATAGTTGCCTATGGTCCAGTCTGTAGGCTGGTAGTAATAATACCATTTACCCTGAATGCTGTCACCGGGTTCACTGAAAAGAGCCATTCCACCGTTGTCACCTATGTAACATGCCTGGACGGGAGAGGTCTGGACAAAGTCAAAACCTGCATCGGCAATCTGCTTCATGTTTGCAGCAATGGTGTCCAGGCTCCAGCTCCACGCATGGAGAATCACACGGTCCTGGGGGGCGGCTTCACGTGCGTGACTTGCCATGGTGCAGCCTAACAATACTGCGGTCGCAAGACTTAATTTTATTAATTTCATTGGTCGTATTTTATTTTAATTTTAAGTATGAATATCCGAATCTCTCACGAGCCTGTCTGTCAAGTTCCTCCCGGAACCGGGGAGCTGCCAGGTTTATGAGCATTTTGGCCCGTTCAGCCAGATTACGTCCTCTCAGGTCCGCAATTCCGTACTCGGTCACCACGTAGTTTGTCTGGAAACGAGTGGTTACCACACCAGCTCCCGGGGTGAGGATGGCCTTGATTTTATTTTCCCCGCGTCTGCTGGTTGAGAGCATTGCCAGGAATGACATACCCCCTTCACTGCGCGAGGAGCCGTAAACAAAATCATGCTGTCCGCCTATTCCGCTGTAAATCATTGTACCTATTGAGTCCGCGCAAACCTGTCCCGTAAGGTCTATTTCCAGGCAGGAATTAATGGATGCCACTGCCGGGTTCTGTGCTATGATGAAAGGATCATTGGTCCAAGCCACATCCTTGAATATCATGTCAGGATTGTGGTCCATAAGGGAATACAACTTCCTTGAGCCCAAAGCAAGAGAAGCCACACTGCGGCCGGGCAGAATTTTTTTCAGTGAGTTATCAATAACCCCAGACTCAAGCAGAGGAAGGACTCCGTCTGTCATGGCTTCCGTGTGGAGCCCAAGATGCTTGTGGTTCTTCAGGGCTGCAATAACGGCATTGGGTATTCCACCAACCCCAATCTGAAGTGTTGCTCCGTCAGGGATACGCTCTGCAATATAGTTTCCGATGGCAATTTCCTCCGGAGTGGGAACTGTGGTGGGTACTTCCACCAAGGGCTCATCAACATACACCGCCGCATCTATGCGTGAAAGAGGAATTACCGGGTCCCCATAACTGAACGGCACATTGGGATTTATCTGTGCAATAACTATTCTGGCACATTCAACGGCAGAGGTAGCCAGGTCCGCTGATACTCCAAAACTTACATTTCCGTCCTCATCAGGGAGAGAACAGTTTATCAGTGCCACATCCACGGGGCAAATACCTTTGCGGAATAATTCAGGTACCTCTCCTAAAAAGCGAGGGATGGTGGAGCCATATCCTGCGGCTATGTGCTTGCGTACTGAATTAGCCACAAAGAAACTTTCCACATTAAAGGACTCCCTATACTCGGCACGGCAGTAAGGCGCATCGCCTTTGGCAACTGCAAATGCGGAATAGAGTGTTACATCCCTGAGTTCAGGAGCACGTCGGGTCATTGCTTCCACCAGTGTTTCCGGAATTGACGTGCTTCCCTGTATAAAAACATGGTCTCCGCTTTTAATCAGGGAGACAGCAGCGTCGGCGCTGACGTATTCAGGATTTAGGATGGTCATGTGAAAAGGCTTTCAATCGTTGTTCAAGGGTGATAAATGAATCATCCTCCTTCATGTTGGAGGGGCAGATTCTCAGGCCTTCACGGGTACTGCCTGTTCCGGGAAGAGAGATGGATGCAATACCGTAACGCAACAATGCACGCTGGAGGGTTTCGCTGTCCATATCTCCGTATGTGACTGTGAAGAAGAAACCGTCACTGACGGGTTCTCCCGCATCATCCGCATATACCGGAGTAAATCCGTTGTCTGAGAATATTTTTCTGGCCCGGGCACAGCGGTCGCGGTACGCCAGGCTGTCATTGACAAAGTCAAGTTGTCCCTCTGCAGACGCATTGAGCATGGCTGCCATGGCGTGTTGTGCGGAATGACTTACTCCGGAAGATACTGCGTATGTTATTCCGAATATATAAGCGGTGATGAAGGTGGGCATTCCGAAAAATTCTTTCAGTTGATTTTCCCGCCTATCCGCCAGCACCGGTGACATACACATGAGAGCCACCCTCTGTCCGGCATAACTGAAAATCTTGGATGCTGAGATCAAGATTATGTAATTGTCAGTGTATTTTGAAACAGTGGGTATGAATGGCGGAACACCCGGTTTTCCATAATATGTGCGGAAGTCCATACCCATGTATGCCAGATCCTCAATGACAACCACGTCATATTTTGAAGCCAGGCGTCCGATAATCTCAAGCTCTTCCTCAGTAAAATTTGTCCAGGCGGGATTGTTGGGATTTGAATATAACATTCCCGTTATATTTCCGGCGGAAAGAACTTCTTCAAGTTTTCTTTCCAAGGCCTTGCCGCGGTAATTATAAATGTCAAAACTTACCTGCTTCATGCCGATAAGATGGCTCTGGAGATGTTGAGGAGCAAATCCCGGGTCAAGATAAAGCACTGTATCCTTTTTGGTATCCCGGTGTGCAAGGAGAAGCATAACGCAGAAGCTACCCTGCATGGAACCAACAGACGGTACTATGCAGCGTGCCGGAATATCCGTGTCAAGAAAGGCCTTGACAAACTTGCTGCCTGCATCCTTGATGGCATCTATTCCCATAATAGGAGGGTATGCACAGGCCACATTGGCGGACAGTGCTTCCTTTTCCGCATTGACACCCACCTCATTGGGAGGCAGACCGGGATTGCCTATTTCAAGATGTATGACAGGTGAACCACTGAACTGTTCCACACTCTTGGCAAGTGCAACAATCTGACGTATGGTCGCACCTGAGAGTGATGTCATATTGAGCTTGCAGACAAGCTCCTGGAGTTGGTCTGAGCTTATTGGATACATAAATTATCTTTTACCGAGTTTGAGTCCTGTGCGGAAAGCATCAAGATTTGCCTGAAGCACCTTTTCGCCTTTCCGTTCAAAAAGAGCTGTGATGGCATTTTCTACTTCCTCAATGGGTATTTCAATATAATTCATGGCGGCCCCGAGAAGAACAATATTGGATGAGCGAGCCGAGCCACACTCACGTGCCACTGCATCCATGTCAAATATAACGCTTCCCTGAAGCTCCTTTATCTGTTTGATAATTAACTCTTCCTCAGGATAATTATCAATGTTCTTGAAAGGGACTGAATTGGTAATTATCTTTCCCTCAGGAGATAAGAATGGTAAATAACGGAGAGCCTCCATGGGTTCCATAGAAACTATGAGGTCAGCGCCACCTGTGGGTATCAGGTCAGAATGTATGGGAGATGAACTGATGCGCAGGTTACTCTGCACATCTCCACCTCTTTGGCTCATTCCGTGAACTTCTGCCTGCTTGAGGTTCAGCCGGCAATTCAGGGCCGCGCGTCCCAGGATTGTGGCGATGGTGAGGATGCCCTGGCCTCCTACACCGGCAAGTATTATGTCGGTCTTCATTTTGTGCTCTTGTGTCTTCTGAGGGTTTGCAGGCATTCCCGGACGGATATTATAACTGAGAGTCCGGGATAGTCAATTTCTTTCTTAAAGAGTTGAACCATTGCATCATGGTTCTTTGGCAGGGAGTCAATCACATGTACATGTTCAGGATCGGCTCCTAAACCGAGGCAAATTTCCTTGAGCTTTCCTGTCCCCTGGCTGTCCTGACCTCCGGTCATTCCTGTTGTCAGGTTGTCAGAAATAATAACAGTTATGGGCGAATTTTCATTAATAGCGTCCAGGAGGCCGGTCATTCCGCTGTGGGTGAATGTGGAATCCCCGATCACGGACACTGCCGGGTGCTGACCTGCATCGGCAGCGCCCTTGGCCATGGTGATGGAAGCGCCCATATCCACCACTGTATCAATGGCATTGAAAGGAGCCAGATAGCCCAGTGTATAACAGCCGATATCACCAAAAACTTTGGGGTTCTTATAAGCTGAAAGCGCTTCATTGAGAGCACCGTAAACATCTCTGTGTCCACAGCCCTGGCAGAGTGCGGGAGGGCGGGGCATTACTATCTGCGGAACGGAACTCAGACCGCTGTTTTTAATCCCGAAGGCTGCGGCTACGCTGTCAGGATTGAGTTCTCCTGTGCGGGGGAAAAGGCCGCTGAGTTTGCCCTCTATCTTTTTGGCTCCCGGAAGAATACTTGTAAGTTTATTTTCAATAAACGGTTGGCCTTCTTCAATTACAATCAGCCGTTCACATTCCTGAGCCAAACGTGTTATATAATTGACCGGCAGAGGGTATTGTGAGATTTTGACAACAGGATAAGGACACTTGCCGTCAAAGGCCTCCATCAGATAATTATATGCAATTCCGGACGCAATGATTCCAATATTTTTGTCTTCTCCCTCAGCATAGAAATTAAAAGGTGAAGTCTCAGACGCTTTTTCAAATTTTTCAGCATCCTTTAAAAGCTCAACATATCGCCGGCGTGAATTTCCGGGCATGAGTACCCACTGACTCTGTTTGGTGGGGTAATGCAGGGTGTTTTCCTGAGCAGCTTCTGAATTTGTCTTTATATTGGCGCGGGAGTGTGAAAGCCGGGTGACAAAGCGCATCAGTACGGGAATTCCCATCTCCTCTGATAAGTTGAACCCGTATGCTGCCATATCATATGCTTCCTGCTGACTTGATGGTTCCAGGACAGGAATGAATGCAAAATCACCGTAAAATCTGCTGTCCTGCTCATTCTGAGAAGAATGCATTGAAGGGTCATCAGCACTGACCACAATCATGCCGCCGTTAGCTCCGGTCATGGATGAGTTGATAAAAGCATCAGCAGCCACATTGAGTCCCACATGCTTCATGCATGCAATTGAGCGTTTACCGCAGAAACTCATTCCGAGAGCTTCTTCAACTGCGGTTTTTTCATTGGAAGACCAATGGCAATGTATTTTCCGTTCTGAGGCTACGGGATTCTGCTGAATGAATTCAAGTATCTCAGTGGAGGGAGTTCCGGGGTATGCGTATGCTCCGGAAAGCCCGGCATCTATCGCTCCGAGTGCAAAGGCTTCATCGCCCAGCATGAGTTGTTCTTTCTTCATGGATTCTCTCGCGGTTTAAGATTGCACAAAGATAGTAATAAAATCGGGAATCTCCATGCCGCTTGTGTAAAAAATAAAAGAGACCGCATCAGAAAAGTGATGCGGTCTCTCTCTGTGGGGGATATTGAGTTTAACGGACAGCTACTTTGTATGACTGGCCATCAACGCGTACAATATACAGACCGGGAGTAAGATTGGTATTGGCAACGGCGCGTCCTGACAGGTCATAAACCTGCATTGTGCTGTAATCACCGTTCACAATCACTTCACCCTCACCGGGGAATACATTGATTTCAGGAGTTTCTATGTCTTCAACACCGCTGACAGTGTTTGAAGCAAAGATGGCAAAGCAACCTGCGGGGACAGATACGGAAACGTTTCCGCTGCCGTCAGAGGTCAGTGTGGGGGTGTAATCAGGTGAGGCAAAGATCAGCTGATTATTTGAAGATGAGATGGTGCTTGCAGGAACTGTAACTGTCTTGGCAACTCCGCCAACGGCAGGATTCACAAACAGTATTGCCTCCTTATTACCGGAATTCAGACGGATATAACGGCAGTCTGAGAAGCGGTTGCTGAGCATGCTTGCGGTGAATGTGGCGTTTCTGCTGAAGAGGTCAGGATTGCTCATGCGCATGTTGATAATGGCTGCATAAGTATCATGCAGGTACATACGGCCCGGGTCGTTGAGATAGAACCAGCATACTGTCTTGGCGCCGGTGTCATTACCTCCGCTTGAGGTTTTGGTTGTCTGACCGTTACCGAGTTCACCGAACTGCCAAACCATCTTGGGGCCGGGAATCATCAGCATCTGAGCTGCGAGTGTTCCAAGGCGTTTGAGACTCATTTCCGTGATAGTCTCTTCTGAGTTGGCGGGGAGCTTGATGCCTGTATTACCGTACATTGCATTCTTGTATGCCATACGTTCTTCATCATGGCTCTCTGCGTAAGAAACGGTAGAGCCCCAGGGACGTCCTCCGTCGCGGCTTGAGAGGAAACGGTAAAGGTTGTTATTACCTGTATCCCAGCCCATTGTGAACTGGCATGAAGCATCATTTACGTTGGCCCACTGGAGCTGGCCGTCTTCACCGAGAACTTTTTCTTCAGCAGCTGTGGCGAGCAATTCATTGATATGAATACCGTTGGGCTTTACGCTCTTGATAACTGAGTGGAGGTGTTTCATGCGGTCAATACGGCTCTGGTTATAAGCGTCAGTTCCTGAACCGTAACTGTCATTGTTTCCCAGACCCTTAACAAGGTCAAAACGGAAACCGTCAACATTGTAAGCTGTCAGCCAGTAACGGAGAACATCGTCCCACTGCTGCTGAACAAGGGGGTAACCCTGGTTCCAGTCATTGAGCACACTCCACTGGTGGGGAGCCACTTCATTATAGAAGGGGTTCTCAGCCTTGGGGTACATCATGTACCAGGGATGGAGACCATCACTCTGGTTGAATACGATATCGAGGATAACGGCCATTCCGAGACGGTGACATTCTTCAATGAAGTCCTTGTACATTGTGGGTGAGCCGTAAGCCTTGTCAGGAGCCATGTAGAAGTTGGTGTTGTAACCCCATGAGTTATTGCCTGCAAATTCCATGATAGGCATCAGCTCAATGGCATTGAAACCCAAATCCTTGATGTACTGCAGGCGGGACATGGCACGGGTAAGGTTACCGGCTGCGCCGGCCACACCGTCAACACCGGTAAAGTCGCGCAGGAGCACTTCATAGATTACCAGATTGTCATGGTCAGGAATGGTGAAGGGGCTGAAGTTGTAATCATCAATATCACCGCGGTAAACAGCCAGCATCACGTTCTGAACCTTATCGCTGGGGTAACGGGGACGGTCACGCCATGCATTGTTGAGGCCCTGTGTATTGTCATTCCAGGGATCAAGAACCAGGTGTGCGTAAGGGTCACCTACTTTATATGTGTCATCAACAATGTAATAGTAAGGATACCATACATCGTTTTCAAGACCGTTGATGGTGATCCAGAAGTAACGGGCTCCGTTGTAATCATGGTAATGCATCATGTTCTTGTCCATGAACTGATAATCATCCCATGAGCCTACAATCATAACAGAGTTCTTGCCGGGAGCTGCAAGGCAGAAAGTAACTGAGCCGTCTGCATTCTTCACAGCACCCATTTTGGGAACTCCACCAGGATAGGGAACTGAATTTGACAAATCAGGATATGTAAAGTTCAGGCTCTTGGTATAACTCTGGCCGCCGTACTGAGCGGTTGCTGTTACCACGTAAGAACCCTTTGTATCAAAGAGATAGCTCTTGCTGAATGTGGATACATTCTGTGCGCTGCCAAATGCGGTGCCGTTGACATCAAATGTGATGTTGGCGGGATTGGTGGTTGTGGCAGTGAAAGTCACAGAGGTGGGACCTGAGAAGACGCGGTCATTGGTGCTGGCCTCAAATTCCATCTGGAAGCCGTCAGGAAGCACGTCAATAAAAATATCGCCGCCGGTGCTTGTTTTCCCGGTTTTGTTTCCGTCAGCAGTGCGGAATACCACAGCAATCTTTTCCACCTTTTCATTGGCAGCTGTGATACCGAAGTACTCACGGATGTTACCGATTGTAAGAGTGTATGTGTTGGGACCAACGTAAGTCAGACGGTTTTTATCCGTATTGGCCTGCTGCTGGTTGCCGGTTGTTGGCCACGGAGTGACTACGTATTTCCAGTCGCCGGTGCCTGTACTTTTGTTGGTTAAAACACCGATGTGGGCGTATACGTCAGTGCTCTGGGGCAGGTTGGCAAGGCCCTTGTTGCCCAGAGGTGAGTCTGCATGGTAGGTGAGTATAACACCTTGACTGCCTTCCTGAAGAATTGCAGGTTGTGTTGTAACCAGCTGTGCGTTCATACCGAAGCAGAACAGGCACAATATGGCCACAAATGCAAGTTGCAGTTTGTTCATGTTGATTTATGAGTGTTTAAATAAGTAAGTTGATTTCATGTTATGGAATGATGTAAGGCTAATACCGCACTTCACCCTGCAAAGTTAATCAAATTCCCGTACTAATCCAAAACAATTTCACTTCCGGAGGAACGTTTAGAGCTTGTCCCATAATATATGTTAACGCCTTGTGGCCTGGAAAGCTATTTTCTTGAAGAGGAAGAGCGGAACAGTTGCACCGGCCACCATTCCCAGCAGGATAAAGAATGTCATTATACCGTTACTGGTAAAGAGGTAGAAATCATGCTCAAAACCAATTTCGGTATTTCCGAACAGGCACATTGCCAAGGCTGCAAATGTCTTATATGCATATATCCCGGGAATCATTGGCAGCAAGGACGGGTACAGATATGTTTCAGGCGGAACCTTTGAACGCGTGCAAACCAGAACCGCCAGCAGGCCTATCAGAAAGGAGGCCAAGGCTGTTGCCGGCACAATATGCACACCTATTTCAGGGAGCATGAGGATGTATCTCACGCCATGTCCGATGGCGGCTATCATGGCCGTGAAAGGATATGAGCGTGCCGGGGGCTTGCTGATTGCTGAAAAGCCAACAGCCGCGACGGCGGCAAAGAACATGTCCTGCAATATGTGGAGTATCAGATGTATCATATGATTCAAAACATGCTCAGGTGCATAAGGAACATTACCGCGCACAGCCCAACGGAGAGGCAGGCGGTCAGGACAAGTGCATCCATGGCCCTTCCGAAAGCACAGATATAGTGGCCTCCCAGTAGATCTGAGAACGAGTTTATGAAAGGTATTCCCGGAACAAGATACAGAATAGATGTTCCGACGGAGATATCAGGAGTACTACCTATTCCGGTGAAACTGTCCAGAGATGCAATCAGGGAGGAAATAAATGCGCATATGGTTATTACCAGCCTGATGTCCCAGCCTCGGCGCAGAAGCATTTGTTTTATAAAGATACCTGTTACCGTGGCTGCAAAAACAAAACACATGGCAGAAAAGTCGCCTCCGAAAAGACGGCAGAAAGATGCATTGGCCAGCCCCACCAGCACAGTAAGTCCTGAAAGCGAGAGAGTATCCGGATTGCATAGGCGTCCCAGCATTCTCTCAGCCTGAGGCAAGGAGATAAGGCCGTCTGCATAATCCCAGCTCAGCCGGCTCAGGCGTGCATTGATATAAAAACTCACACCGCCTTTCCACACACTCACCAGTTCAGTAGAGCAGTGCTTTTCATTTTTTCTCCTGACACTCACATGCACGTGCTTGGGCATGATGAACATTTCAGTTTCCATTCCTGCCCGGGCGGCAATGCGCTCCACGTTCTTCTCAATCCTGAGACAAGTGGCGCCGCAACCCAGCATGACAGAGGCGTAACGGGACAGGAAACTGCACAGCTGCCTGGTGCTTATTTCTGTATTATTCTCCATATGTTTTGACACCACAAAGTTAAGGATTTGTCAGAATAAAAACAAGAGCCACCTCCTGTTCCGATTAATTTCGGAGAGAGGAGGTGGCTCTGTTTATGTTTTATATTAAGCTATGTTTGTCTTGTCTTTAAGTTCTGAGCTTACTGAGCCACGTTGAAGATTACAATGCGGTTCCAGTTGTTTACGTCGTAAGGCTGAACATCAGAACCTTCGGCCTGGATGGAGAGACGGTCAGGATTGATACCGTAGTTGTTCACCAGAGCGTCACGAACTGCTTCTGCACGGCGCTGTGACAGACCCATATTGTAAGAACTTGTACCGGTGTCGCGGTCAGCATAACCAACGATTGCTACATTCTGCTCGGGGTTCTCCTGCATCCACTTGGAGATGTTGTAAACATTTACCATTTCAGTATTGGTGATACGGCTGCTGTTCAGGGAGAAGCGTACTGTTGCCATCAGAGGAGCGGGCTGAACGTTAACCACTTCAACTTCGTTCACTTCGGGGCAGGGGAGCTGAGCTTCTGCTGCGGCCAGAGCTGCACCGGTTGTGGCCAGGGCTGCGCGGAGGTCGTTGACCTGTCCGTTCAGATTATCAATGTATGCAAGGTAAGCACAGGGATTGTATTCCTTATATTCACGTCCACCGAAGGTTACGATAAAACCACCGTTGAGAGTTACATTAATGTCTACGGGACGGCCGTAAGAAGCATTGTTGAAGTTGTCACCATAGAATCCTGCGCGTGCTTCAGCAAAGAAGTCAACATACTTGCACAGACGCAGACGTGCCTGCAGACCTGCTGAAACAGGAAGTGTCCATGAGTTGGTTTTGGGCTTGCCGTCGTTGGCAATTGTGCCGCCGGGACGGGAGAAGTCCCACTGGTATGCACCGCCGATACCAACAAAAGGAATCAGGGAGAATACACGGTTCTGATTTACGCCACCAAGGGAGTTGAACATATCCCAAGTGAGGTCCAGGTTAGCGTTTACGTATTTGCTCTTTGTCCATCCATTGGTATAAGTATGGAGAGGACCACCGTTGAAAGAAAGACGCCATCCCAGATAGGGTGAGAACCATTTACCCACGCCAAAATTGTAATTCACTGACAGTGAAGAATGACGGTCTGTGGCGCTCTTGCCTTCCACAAAAGGAGCTGCAATTCCGGCACCAAACTGGAGATACCAGTTGTCACCTTTGTTCACATAGTATTGCGTCTTGCACGGAATCTCGTTGAGAACTTCAGTTTCCTCAACACCTACAACGGTAACATCCTGAGCATTGGCCATTGAAGGAACCATGGCTGCACAAATTGCAGCGGCGTAAAGAACAGATTTTTTCATCTTAGTTGAAATGTGGTTTTGTTAGACTTCGGTTGAATTTTGAGTTGTTTGAATTTTGAATTTTGAGTTTGTTTGAAATTTAAACACCGGCTCCCTGTTTTTGGTTCAGAAAAAATGTGAAAAACTTTATTTTTTTTGAAAAATCATAAAAAAAGCACTTCACGGAGAAAATATAGCCCAAAAAATTTGCAACAATAAAAAAAACATCGTAACTTTGCGGTCACAAAACGGGCAAGCCCCACAGAATGGAGAGGTGGGTGAGTGGCTGAAACCACCAGTTTGCTAAACTGACGTAGGAGCAATCCTACCACGAGTTCGAATCTCGTCCTCTCCGCCACCTGATAAAAGCCAAGCCTATCCGCTTGGCTTTTATCTTTTTATCAAAAATATGAAAATGAGAGTCAGGAACCGGAATAAAATAAATGAGATCAAGGGTGAGCTCTTGAAACAGCTCAAGGCTGAAAATGCTTTCTGGTCGTACACTCCTGCTTCAGTTTCACTTGATAGCATAGAAGATTCTCAACTGATAGCATTGACAATGCGTTATCTGGATCTTGAAGAAATTAAGATTTTATTCAGGATTTTTCCATTTAAAAAAATTAAGGAGGCATGGAAAAACATCCTGGTACCGGAGGGTGAATACCTTTATACTCTCAATCGCTTTTTTGCATGGTATTATTTCAAGGCAAAGAATCCTGATGCCTATTTGAAAATGCTTCAGACTCGCCACTTAAATGCATTGTTAAGTTGAGGTGAATGGGTTAGCTCCACATACATCTTCAATTTTTGAAGCAATTTCAGAACGTTCTATATTAACATGTTTAATAATCAGAATATGTGTAAGATAATCAGATATATAATCACTGCTATAATTTTCACATTGGCTTTGGGCGTAAATGCGCAGGAAATCCAGACTGAACCAGTCCAGAAAGTAAAGGGAACATGGTTCACATCCGGACTTTACTCATTGAATATTGCGGACAGCGAATTTACATACTCCCGGATAGGAGTTATGGGCGGTTACTTGGGAAACTGGGGCGGTTATGCCAAAGTTGACTTCTCACTGCGCAATGGTGGCCCGAATGCAAGCGCCGGTTTCACTAAAAGGTTGACCACTTTCAGAAGCGCAAAATTGTCTGTTCCGTCAACGCTACACATTTATTTTGGTCTTGGATACGGAACAGGATATGCGGCGGGATGGATAGCTGAAACAGGTTTGATTTTCAGATACCGTCAAATGAATTTTATAGCTGGATATGGTATCACAGCAGAATTTGGACGGGGATTTATATTTGATGGCCAATACATCACTCAGTCCATTCTCGTTGGAGTGGGATATACTTTTTGATTGAAAGATTGAAATAAATATTTCGTAACTTCAAGATTGAAGTGCAAAGTCTTAGGATAAGTAAGGGTAATGGCCAAAATCATTCCGGCATCCAATAATAGAAAGGTTTTGATCTTCTGGTTTTTAGCCATTTCCGGAGTTCCGGCAGGGTGCGGACTCCATCTGAAATGACACCCTCATAATATTCAACTCCGTGAATTTCCTCATCATCAGGGGTCTCAAATTTCAGTGAAAGAATGGTGTTTCTCAACTCCGGACTCAGTTGGGCTGCTATCTTATCTGCCATTTTTTCAAAAAAACCGTCGTAATAACTGTCTTTTTCTATGTGAATTATATCAATCTGCCAAATCTCATTTTCCTGCATTTTATACTGCAGATGCCAGGAAATACAGTGCTCATCCGTGTGAAGGCCGTTAATGCATTTAATCTCCAAGATATCAGGATTTTTTGCAATTTGAGCAGCAATTTCAAAGCTGATATCCTCAGTAATGCCCTTTGAGTAAACGTGCAGATCTATATCACGGTGTTTGGCCAACAGTCCCATTCTGAGGGAGCCAACCAGTCTCACCTCCACTCCGGCATTCTCCCAAATAGAAACAACACCGGATTTTTCAAGGACTTCCAGAGCCCGTTTTGCTGCAATTTCAGAACGTTCAATATAATTCATTTTCTTTGCGATTAAATAAATCTGCAAAGCTACAACATTTTTGTCATTATACAAACTATCAAAGAGTATAATTTTCAGATACGCAATAAAATATATTCAAAAACGTTTTTTTATGTGTATATTATCAAAAGAATATGTATAAGATAGTCAGATATTTTATCTCTGCTTTGGTTTTTACGTTTGCTTTGGGCGTAAATGCGCAGGAAATCCAGACTGAACCAGTCCAGAAAGTAAAGGGAACATGGTATGCTTCCGGACTTTACTCATTCAATATAGCAAATAACGGTTTCACGTACTCACGTATTGGTTTGATGGGCGGTTACCTCGGAGACTGGGGTGGATATGGCAAAGTTGAATTTGCACTCGTTGGGGGGCGAACACCCAATATCAGTGCGGGCTTTACAAAAAGGGTAGCCACCTTCAGAAGCGAAAAATTGTCTGTTCCGTCTACGCTACACATTTATTTTGGGCTTGGATATGGAAATGTAGAGCATGCCAATGAGTTTAGGCAACATGATCACATTTACCATCCGGACGGGACATCAGAGTGTGTGCTGGATACAGAAAGAGTTATAAGGTATTGGGATCGTTCAGGCGGACTGATAGTGGATACCGGACTGATTTACAGGAACAGGCACATGAATTTTACTCTTGGTTATAGTATTGTACCAGATATTGGAGGAGGAATCATGGGAAGCAGTGGGAACTCAGCCAATCATTCCATTCTCTTTGGTGTGGGATATACCTTTTGATTGAAAGAATACAGAGTAATTCTTGAAATAAAAAACTACGCTATCAATAAAGAAAAATTGGGGGAGACTATTTGAATTTCATAAAATAGTTGTACCTTTGTGGCCGAAATGGTTGTTCCGTCTCCAGGAGAGGAGGCATTAAGGGACATCAAAAGGGAATGAGGTGAGATTCCTCAACAGTACCCGCTGCTGTAATTCCCGCTTGTAGAAAAATTTACAAGCAGTCGTTTTTATGCAACTTGCCACTGGTTTAACAGACCGGGAAGGCGCGTAAAAATTGGGATAAGTCAGAAGACCTGCCATTTTCGCTTTATGAAACTGCCTACGGGATTATGGGCATTGGTCTAACGATTACGAGCATTTGTTATCAAACAGTTTCCTAATGGAACCTGAATTTGATATTTGCAGAAACCATCCAGACTCCCGTGAGCACATTTCATCAGTGCAAACGGGAGTTTTTGTATCTGTAAATGTCAAATAATGGTAAGGAAATCTTTCACATTCATATTTTTCATATGTACTATAATTTGTTGCTGTGCTGAGACTGCGGGAAAAGAACCTGCAGACACAATTGGTATACAGAATTTACGAGAAGTGGTTGTAACCGCAAGGCAAACACGCAAAGAAACCATTCCTGTCCAGACCTTGAGCGGAGAAGAACTCCGGAGACTGAACAGTAACAGTGTGGCTGACGCGCTCAGGTATTTTGCCGGAGTACAGGTTAAGGATTACGGTGGTGTTGGAGGAATAAAGACGGTCAATATCCGTTCAATGGGAACCAATCACACCGGAGTGGTGTATGACGGAATCCAGTTGGGAAACGCCCAGAACGGGCAGATAGATTTGGGTCAATTTTCACTTGACAATATAGAGGCACTTTCATTGCATAACGGCCAGAAGAGCGCCTTGCTTCAACCCGCACGTGATTTCGGTAATGCAGGGACCGTTTATCTGCGTACACGTACACCTGTTTTTGAGAACGGAGAAAATTATCATGCGCGGGCCGCGTTAAGGTTCGGCTCCTTTGACTTAATCAATCCATCCGCACTGATAGAACTGAAACTGTCAGAGAGGGTAAATGCTTCATTAAGTGCGGAATGGTTAAATTCAAGCGGAAAATATAAGTTCAGATACCGTAGGGTGAATCCCGCAGGAGAACTGGCGTATGACACAACAGCAGTCAGGGAAAACGGTGATATAAACGCCACAAGGCTTGAAATGAATTTCAACGGAATCATACGTGAGGGTGAGTGGCATTTCAAAGTTTACAATTATAATTCTGAGCGTGGAGTCCCGGGAGCCATTGTCAACAATGTATGGAGGCGGGGAGAAAGAATCTGGGATACAAATTCTTTTGTTCAGGGATCAGCCATGTTTTCATCAGGCCGCTGGACATCTCTGGAAAATATCAAATATGCCTTTTACAGAACCCATTATGTGAACAATGATGACAAGCAGATAAAGGTAGACAATCTCTATAAACAACAGGAATTATATTTTTCATCGGCCAATGAATTCACTCTGTCATCATGGTGGAGGGCATCGGCCAGTTATGATTTCATGTTTAACTCCCTGAATGCGGATGTATATGGTTTTGCCAAACCTGACCGTTTTACCAATCTATTGTCAGCGGCCACATCAATGGACTTCAACAGGATAAGCTTGACTGCCAGCGGGCTGATGACATTTGTCCATGATGAACTGGTAGGGCAGGAAGCTCCGTCAGACAAAACAGTCTTTACCCCGGCACTTTATTTTTCATGTTTTCCTCTGAGAAGCAAATCCTTTTCCGTGCGCGCATTTTATAAGAAGTCATTCAGAATGCCCACATTCAATGACCTTTATTATGCAGATATGGGAAACTCCAAATTGAATCCGGAGAAAGTTGAACAGTATAATTTTGGATTACTCTATGACAAAACAAGAAACGGGTTTCTGACTCAGGCAAGAGTCGGTTGTGACATATATTATAATAAAGTGCATGATAAAATAGTGGCATATCCAAAAGGTCAGCAGTTCAGATGGACCATGTTGAATCTTGGTCTTGTAGACATCAGGGGAATGGATGTCACAGCCCTTATGTCATTAAATCCCTGTAAGAATTTCCTGCTGACATTCAGGGGACAGTACACATATCAGAAAGCAATTGACATAACCAATCCGGCAGATAATTATTACCGCCATCAGATACCATACATCCCTCATCATTCAGGTTCAGCGGTGGTCAATGCCGCCTGGCGTAATTTGGGCCTTAACTACAGCTTTATATACGTTGGCTCCAGATACAATCAGCAGGAGAACATCCGGTACAATTATACCCAGCCTTGGTACACATCGGATATCTCTTTAAACTATGATTTTAAGATTGGTAAAGTTCAGAACCGGATATTAATTGAGGTAAACAACCTGCTCAGTCAGGATTATGATGTTATACTCAATTATCCCATGCCAAAACGGAATTATAAAATTTCCCTGACAGTTCAGATATGAAACAAAATTACTTGATAATATTTTTTCTGCCGCTCCTGATTGGTATCACAGGCTGTCGTGAGGACGAGCTTGTGGTACCTACGGAGTATGAAATAATTGGCGATGAGCACTCTGAAAGTTCCATTCGCGGATTATATCTGGTTAATGAGGGAAACATGGGCTCAAACAAATGCACCTTAGATTATTATGATTATGTAACAGGACTTTACTCACGCAATATTTATGCGGAAAAGAATCCTGCAGTGATAAAGGAACTTGGAGATGTGGGTAATGACATAGGGATATACGGTTCAAAAATGTATGTGGTTGTAAACTGTTCACATAAAGTGGAAGTCCTTGAGGCACGGACAGGAATTAGAATCGGCCAGATTGATATATCCAATTGCCGTTATGTCAGATTTCACAGGGGTAAGGCTTATGTGAGTTCTTATGTGGGACCGGTTTTAATTGATCCTGACGCGCCCAAGGGTGCCATATATGAGGTCGATACTCTTTCCTTGAAAGTTACGCGGAAAGTTTCCGTAGGCTATCAGCCGGAGGAAATGGAGATAGTTGATGATTATATGTATGTGGCCAACTCCGGCGGATACCGTGTGCCAAATTATGATTACACCGTTTCAGTTATCCAGATGATAGATTTCAAGCAGGTGCAGCAGATACCTGTGGGTATAAATCTTCACAGAATGAAAAAGGACAGATATAACAAACTGTGGATAACATCAAGGGGAGATTATCAGTCACGACCGTCACGCCTATATGTAATGGATAAAAAGCCGGGATATAATCAGATGATTGTAACGGATACCATTCCCATTGCCTGCTCCAATATGGCCTTCTTTGGTGACAGAATGTATTATTATGCCACAGAATGGAACAATTATACCCAGTCAAATTCAATTAGTTACGGTGTAATAGATATCCGTACAAAAGAAGTTATATCAGATAATTTTATACAAGACGGGACTGATGCGGAAATCCAGATTCCTTACGGTATTGCTGTTCATCCTGAAACAGGAGATATATTTGTGACCGATGCCAAGAATTATGTTTCATCCGGAACTCTGTACTGTTTCTCCCCTGACGGATATAAAAAATGGAGTGTCCGCACCGGTGACATACCTGCTCACATTAGCTTCCTTTATAAATGAAAAGAGTTTGTCTATACATATTTTCCCTCACCCTGTTATGGGGTTGTAAGGAAGACATTCCCTTGGTAAGTCTGGGAATAGATGATATTTATTATGTACCGAGAATGCAGAAACTTGATTTACATCCTGCATTCACTGGGAAAGAATATCAATGGTATGTTAACGGAAAAATTGTCAGCACTGACAGAGACTACATTTTCATTTCCGCTGATGAAGGTACGTATAATGTTGAACTCAAAATTGTTGACGATAAGACCCCTTATGATTTTGAGTTTAAGATTATTGTACTTCATGAAGAGATTGAATACAGTCCATATATTTCCCGTATATATGAATACTGTCCGGCCCCGGGGCAGTTTGTCAATGAAATGCCCCGGTTTGAGGAGGGAGATACTTATCAGACCATTCTTCAGAAGACTGAGGAAAGTATATCAGGTACCAATGATATCATGATAACATTGGGCGGATTCGGAGGTTATGTAACTTTTGGTTTTGACCACACGGTAATAAATGTGCCTGGTCAATGTGATTTCCGTATCTGGGGAAACTGTTTTTATGAGCTTCTGCAGCCGGAAAAGAAAGGGGGATCGGCAGAACCCGGTATTGTAATGGTGAGTTATGACACAAACTGTAACGGATTGCCGGATGATGAATGGTACGAACTGGCAGGCAGTGAGTATTATTCCCCTGCAACCAGGCACGGTTATTCCATAACTTATCATCGTCCGGATCCCGAAAGAGAAATAATTGCGGATGAGGATAATAGTCTTGATGATATCTATTATATCAAATGGGAAGATAATCTGGGTGAGACCGGATTTATGGCAAAAAACATCTTTCATAACCAGAATTATTATCCCAAATGGATTTCATCAGATACATTGAAATTTTCAGGAAGTATACTGGCCCAAAATGCTGAGGATATCAGCGGTTATGGAATGTATTACGTCCTTTACAGTTATCCATGGGGTTATGTGGATAACCATCCCAATGAATACGCTGACCTCAATTCATTTGATATTTCCAATGCAGTAGACTCCAACGGTAAACCTGTTTCACTGCCGGGTGCCGACTTTATCCGTGTATATACAGGAGTGAACCAATATTGCGGCTGGCTCGGTGAAACATCAACGGAACTCAGCCGGGCTCAGGATCTTCATATTGATTTGATACCATTACCTGATTAAGGAACACAAATAAACCATTAATAATTAATCATGAGAAAAAAACTTTTGACTTTTACTGTCGGTCTTGCAGCAATGACAGCTGCAGCTCATCCGATAGAATTTGACCGGATTCAGCACTGGACCGGAACAGGGCCAAACAGAGCCGCCCTTGTCATCCAGTTTAACGGAGATACATACGGCACGGATGCGTACGTCTGGGGGTATCGCTGGCAGGATGGAGAAAGCCCCAACGGAGAGACAATGATGAAAGCCATCTGCGCCAATTCATCCCGCCTTTCCATGCTCACACAGTACACAGGCAGCATGGGCAGTACTCTGTGTGGAGTGGGGTATGGTCTTAATCAGACGGTGCTTGATCATGTATTCTTCAATTTTGAAAAAGCCACCACATTTGAGTTCATAAACTTTGATTACTATAACCCGAGCAGCTTCATGGGTCAGACAGAGGCTCCCGGTGATAATTCCCCGGCCCTCGCTCAGGCAGCCATTGATCATGCCAAAACCGGATCTCATTACATTCAGCACCCGTTTGATTACGCCACTTACGGTTATCCAGCTTATGATTACGACTGCTGGGATATTGATGAGGAAACCAAAGCGGCCGGAGGCTCCTCTGCTTATGAACCTAAATGGTTGTCTGCATGGTATGAGGGTTATTGGAGCTACTGGTGTGCCAATAATCCTACTCAGGACTGGATGTATTCAGGATCCGGTTTTTCAGGACGCACACTTGTTGACGGCTCTGTTGACGGCTGGAGTTTCACTCAGTTTGAAAGTGCCATGGTCGGGGGTATGGGTGAAGGTGTTGCTCCCTGTGAGGATGGTGATATTATTTATGTCCCTGCCCGACTCCAGAATCAGAATGTAAATATATCTGAATGTGTCCGGAATTTGGGAAATGGAGGAACATCTATCCCCCTGATTGTCAAATTCAATGACAACACAAAGATTGACAATGTGGTATTGAAACTGAATTTCAATTCAATATTACCCTCAGCTGCCCAGGTGATGGCTTTACTGAATCAAGATCCGGCCTTTTCTGTGGAAGGGAATAAAATCAGTATTGATGCTGACGGTGACGGTGTTTTCAACAGCTCCGGTGATGATACATGTTGCTCAGGAGAATGGAGTCTCACTGAATATGAGGACTGTGTAATTCTTTCATGCAGCGCAGAAGAACCTGAGTATCTGCTTTATCTGCCTGAGGCGGGAACGGCTTCAGCTGTCATACCTGGGCAGCTGACTTTCTCTCTTTCGGATCAGATGAATTATATTCCTGTGTTTGTGCAGCGAGATGCCGCTTATGATGCAATAAATTATTCATGGTATCGCCGTGACGACACTTCACTTACCCACAGCAGCAACTCAAGTGATATTGTAAAATCAATTGCAACGGCAGCTGCCACATTCGGTCAGCTTTCATATACAGGTAATAAAGCAGGTGAAGTTTATATACATGTAAGAGTACGCACGGGAAAGGGTTCTTCATATTCTTACAGTAACATCTGTCACTTCAGGCTTCTTCCACCAGAGATTCCTGTAGAAAGTCTTTCCTTTGCGCTGGACCTGATTAATGCTCCACTCAATGCAACAATTGAAAACGAACTTACAATCTCACCATCAAATGCCACTTACACAGGGCTGACATATACTTCAAGTGATACAAGAGTGGCAACGGCAAGTGCCTCAGCCTTTAAGACAACCAAGACACCCGGAAGTGCAACAATTACAGTTTCTTCAACATGGAATCCGGTAGTTAAAGCCGAGTTTGAAATTGTATCTGAATTGCGTCATCCCGTGACGGATTTTGTAATTCGCGGAGTTGACGGAGATGTTATCACCTTGAATCCTAAAGAGATGCTTGGTGTTATTGCAGACCCCATACCGGCCGATGCGGATATTCCGGATTTCAATGTGACGCTTTCTGAAAATGGTACTGACAAGACCAATTACATAGCCACTATGTACAGGGTCAATTACTGGGATGAGAACAACACCAGAATCCAGTTCTATGAACTGAGCGGACATCGTGCCGGAGAATGTACCTTGACCCTTACATCAACTGACGGAAGCAATGTTTCAAAAACATATACTGTAAGGGTGGAGGAACAGGATCATACACCGCTTGAAGGCGGTTATGTGGATGGTACTCTCATTATCAATGAGGAATGGTTCGGTCATACCAATGGTGGTATGAATTATATTACTCCTGAAGGTGAGATCATGTACCAGGTATATGAGAGAGAAAATCCGGGAATGTCGTTCGGTTGTACCTCGCAATATGCAGCAATTTGGGCTGATAAACTGATAGTTATATCCAAACAAGCTTCAGATGCCGGGGATCCTCTCCCTGGTGGTGGACGTGTGGTTGTGGCCGATGCAAGAACTTTGAGACGTATAGGCTCTATTGATGATCTCGCTTTTGGAGATGAGACCAAGAGTGCAGACGGCAGGGCAGTGGTTGGCGCTACTCCTAATAAAGTTTATGTCGGTACTTCAAATGGAATCTATATTGTTGATATCAATGAAGTTAAGGTGATAGGTAAAATTACAGCCTTTGATGAAGCCGGTTCAGCCGGAGCTGATCTTTACTCCGGTCAGATTGGAGATATGGTTCACGCCGGCAGATATGTTTTTGGTATCAAGCAGAATACCGGGGGCTTTGTGATTGACACTGAGACTGACAGGGTTATCAAAAATTATCCTTATCAGACCGTTCAGGGTGTGACTCAGACAGCTGACGGCCATGTTTGGCTTGCAGCTGTGGCTGATGGCTGCGGAATGTTTATTTGTATAGATCCTGAGACACTTGAGGAGGTGGACGATATGAGCGTTACTCTTCCGGATGGCATGGCATACCCCACATGTTCCTGGGGAGCATGGCGTAATACTCCTTTTGTGGGCTGTCACAGCCGCAACACTCTCTGGTTCTCAGCAGGCGGCGGAATAGCCGGTGGTTCTTCCAAGGACAAGTATTATGGATGGGAAGTTGGCACTGACCCTGCTTCAATTACTCCGGTTTTTGATATGGCTGAAGCAAATCTGACCGGTTCCAACTCACGTGTTTTACAGAAAACATATGGCACACTCCGTTATGATGACCGTTCCGGGGAACTCATTGTGATGACAACTGAGGACTCTTCATCAGGACATTATCGTTACAACTGGACTCATTTCATCAATCCCGAGACCGGAGAAATTCTCCGTACTATCGAACTGAGACCATACTACTGGTTCCAGGCTTTTGCCGTCTTCCCTGATAAACATAATGCCGTAATTGACTTTGACAATATCGATATTGATCTGAGTGAGGGTGAAAAAGTTATTGAGCTGACAGAGTTTGTAACTGACCCAGATAACATTGATGCCAATATAAAGTTCTCACTTGTTGAGCAGTCGGCGTTAATCAGCCGTGCTCCTGAGCAGGATACACCCGCTTCAGTTGCCCTTGAGGGTAAGAAACTTACTGTAACTCCTCAGGCAGCCGGAAAACATTTCTTTACATTGGCAGCGGAATCAAACGGAAGAACCGTAAGTAAGACAGTGGCGGTCAATGTCAGTGATACTATTACCGGAATCAACTCACAAACCGTAAAGAATGGTACCATCACCTGTGACGGCCGGCGCATTTTCATAAATGGATTTGAAGGCCAGAATTTCAGGATATATGATGTTACAGGGCGTGAGCTGAATTCATTCTTTGTTGACTCGGACGCTTACGTTTTTGATTTTGGTAATCACGGCGGAATCTATGTTGTGAGCAACGGTGATACGCTGAATACAAAAGTAGTTATCAGATAATGAATAAATTATTGATAATCTTATCCTCTCTTTGGGTGGTGATGGCACAGACCATCGCCGCTCAGGAGGCGGATTATACTCAGGGCATCATCTGGGTAAATGAAGACTGGTACGGTCACCAGAATTCAACACTGAACTTTCTGGTCCCTGATGATCCGGATGGTAATTATTGGCGTTACCGGATTATTCAGGCAGAGAATCCGGGTATGGAACTGGGGTGCACCAATCAGTATGGAGCTCTGTGGAACGGCAGATTGTATCTCATTGCCAAACAGGACAAGGACCCCGGTGCAGTAATTACGGGCGGCCGAATAACTGTGGCTGATGCAAGAACCATGAAGATTCTTCATCAGCAGTCTCTTATAGACCCGTCAGGAGCGCAGTGTGACGGTCGTGGGTTTATCGGGGTGGATGAGCACAAGGGATATATTTCCACCAGCAACGGTGTGTGGATTTTTGACCTTGATACCTTCACGGTGACAGGGCAGGTGGAAGGGTCTGCAAATCCAAATGCCGGAGGGGATAATGACAAGCCCAACACGGATCCTACAGGTTCTCTTTATCACGGCCAGTCAGGAATGATGGTTGAGGCAGCCGGCAAGATTTTTGTTGCACACCAACAGTATGGGCTGCTGATTGTTGATCCTGCCAGTGACCGGGTTGTGAATACCATCTCAATGGATATTGTTCAGGAGGGTGCCGGAATTGGTTCTGTTGTCAAGTCCAAGGATGGATACCTGTGGCTCTCTGTTGCTAAAAATCTTCAGGGCACAGGGGCTTTCCTCAATTGTATTGTAAGACTTAATCCGGAGACTCTGCAGTATGAGATAATCCCGACGCCTGAAGGAATGTATCCGCCTTCAAATTCCTGGTATGCCTGGACTCCGGATGCTTTTGTAGCTTCTACGGTTCAGAATTGTCTTTACTGGAAGGGTGGACCAAACCGCTGGTTTACCGGCACAAAGATTTATAAATTTGACTGTGATACCCGTGAACAGTCCTTGTTTATAGATTTGGAGGAAGAAGGCGCTAACTGGAAGCTCTATGGCTGTGCTTTAGGAGTTCATCCTGTCTCTGATGAGTTGTATATGGCTCTGTATCATGAATTCGGAACCCCCACTTACATAACTCGCAGATATTCGCCGGCCGGTGAAAAAATCCGTGATTATGAAATGATTATGAATTACTGGTTTCCGTCTCTTCCGTTGTTCCCCACTTCATCCGGCGGAAATTCCGGAGTTTCTGTCATAAATCAGAATTATATTCCGGAGGGTAATCTCTTTAACATGCAGGGAATACAGATAAGCGGCCATGTAAGATATGGTGAATGGGGAAATGTTCCCCCGGGTTTATACATATGGAAAAATCAGATTGAAAGCAAAAAAGTATTGATTAGATAATTGATGTGAATGGAGGTGAGGAGTATGTTAAATACTTACTCACCTCTTTTGAATAGCCAGTTTAAACGAGTGCGAGTAAAACTGTCCTCGCATGTCCTGCGGTGATCCCAGTTGGGTTCAATGTCAAGCTTGGCACCATCCCCGTCAGTTGCTTCAAGATGTCTGAAGAAGGATTCTATGGCGCTTACTCTGCGCCGTGTATCCCTGCCTCCGATAACGGAACAAATCCGCGTGTGTGAATACAATTCTGCGGGGCGTCCGGGTGTATTGCATGCTACGGGCATGGCTCCGGCAAAGAAATCCGGATATGCCGTCAAAAGATTCCATACTCCGTATCCACCCATTGAGCCTCCAAGAATGTATATTCTGGTATCTTGAGTTGCACAATATTTATCGGCCAATCCTTTAAGGGCCGGAATCAGATTGTTATCCCATTGCTGTCCTGAAGGTGCCTGAGGAACGAGCATACGTGCATGTAATCCGGTATCTTTTAAATAATTATATATATCTTCTACTGCCCCTGAATTTAACTGGGATTTATTGTTGTTCCCCTGTCCGCTGCCACCGTGAAGATAGATGACAACAATTTCCTCGGATTGTATTTCAGGGTTGATAACCGCCATGCGGTAATTGAGATTTATACCGGCAAATTCTTCATTTTCAAATGAGAACTCTTTACTTATTCCAGCATTTACGTTCAAGACTGCCAGTGCAGCCATTATTGAAATTAAGCCAAATATTCTGATTCCGTTTTTCATTTTACAAAGATAAAGATTAATCCGGATTTTTTATGTACCTTTGTGACAAAACCAGCATTATACTCCAGTACAATATATGAAGCAAAAAGTTAAGTTTGGTCCACTTTCAATAATATTGACAGCAGGATTTTTTGTTCTGCTCATTGTCGGCTTATTTTCAATCAAGGAAGAAACGGAAAAGCTTATTCCTTTTTGCGTCATTATGTTTGGAACCATATTGTTCGGACTGTATTATTGTCCAAAGAATATTGTAACTGATGAGTCGGGAATTAAACTCAAGCGTGTGTTAGGCCCTGCCAAAATCTTTGAATATAAAGATATACAGAGTGTTGATGTCTGTTACCCGATGCTTGGGGGTATAAGACTGTGCGGAAGCGGTGGTTTCTTTGGCTTCTTCGGGTACTTCAATGATGTGGTTATCGGTACATATTTTGCTTATTATGGAAGTCGTGATAACTGCTTCCTTGTCAAACTAAAATCTGGCAGGAAATATGTTCTCGGCTGCGAAAACCCGCTGCCCATGATTGAATATATCAGCTCTCGGCTGAGCGAATATGAAGTATAGAGGACGGCAGTCCCTAAATAAAGAAATACCCCTCCGAACGTGGATGCCGGAAGGGTATTTCTGTGTGTGAAGAATTTATGAGATTCTTATTTCTCTATACTCTTTTTTATTGTATCTGCAATGTAAGTAACGTTATCATCAGTAACCCAAGGGCCGGCGGGGAGGCAAATCCCGCAGGAAAAGAGGTTTTCACTCACTCTGTTGACGTATGCCGGAGAATTTTTAAACACCGGCTGCCGGTGCATGGGTTTCCACAGAGGACGTGACTCAATTCCTGCTTCAGCGAGAAGCATGCGGAGTGCCTCCACATTTTTATTTGGTTGACATTCAGTTGTTACTGACTCAGCCATGTGGGTAATTCCTACAGCGCCGCCTATTGCTCCGGAGATATGCTCACGGTATGCATTTTCCTGATCCTTAATTTTCAAAGAGGGAGATAATGTGGCTGTGCAGAGCCAGAAATTTGAATCGTATTGAACTCCCGGATTGGTATGAATTTTGAATCCTTTCAAGTCCCGGAAAAGTTCCTCATAAAGAGCCTGCACGTGGCGGTGATGAGCAATATGTTTTTCAAGAACGGTCATCTGTGCACGTCCTATACAGGCAGAGATGTTGGAAAGTCGGTAATTGTAACCTATCACTTCATGTTGATAATATGGATAACTCTCACGGGCCTGAGTGGCGTACCACATTATTTGCTTCCTTGACTCAGCATCAGGACAGATTACGGCACCTCCTCCGGATGTGGTGATCATCTTGTTACCGTTGAATGAAAGTACTCCGTAATTTCCGAAAGTACCGAGCAACTGCCCCCTGAATCTTGAACCGAAGCCTTCAGCCGCATCCTCAATGACAGGTATTGAATATCTGCGGGATATTTCCATTATCTTATCCACCTGATATGGCATTCCATATAAAGCAACCGGAATGATGGCTTTTGGCTTACGGCCTGTTACTGAGATACGTTCTTTTATGGCCTGTTCAAGCAATTCAGGATCCATGTTCCAGGAGTAAGGTTCTGAATCAACAAACACAGGGATAGCGCCCAGATATGCAACCGGATTGACCGAGGCACAGAAAGTAAAGGTCTGGACCAGAACTTCATCACCGGGACAAACGCCACAAGCAATCAGAGCCAGGTGAATGGCCGCAGTGCCTGAGGCGAGAGCCGCAACTTTCTTGCCATGTCCCAGATATTTTTCCAGGTCATGCTCAAAAGCATCACAGTCAGGCCCGAGGGGTACGGCCCAGTCCTCGGCCAAGGCCGCTTTTATAAAGTCAAGCTCACGGCCTGACATTTTTGGTTTGCAAAGCAGAATCTTTTCCATCAGTCAAGCATATCCTCCGGACCGAGGGGTGTATAGGGACCGTCTTTTATTTCTATAATAGCTGTGGGCTGAATCACTTCAATTCCGTGCCACTGATCCTTTGGAATCTGTACTCCATAATTACCTTCCGCCGGATCAAGGAGATAACGTTCAATCTGAGCCCCGGCATCATTGTAAAACACAACATACATCTTACCCTGAAGTGCAATGTAAGTTTCAGATGTATGTTTATGTCGGTGAATGGGGAGGGTAGTGCCGGGTAACAGGACGTTTATGAGGCGTTGTGCTTTTGAGTCCAGGGACTCATGCAGATTATAATTCATGCGCAGACGCGGGCTCTCCTGTGCCTGTTCCGTTATTTTTTCTATAAGTTTCTGATCAATAATCATGCAGATGGGAGTGTCTTGAGATATTCTTCATGGAGATGATAATTCTTCTTCATGAAAAAGAAATATGCTACAGCCAGAATTATTATAATTCCGCCCATATAAACGTAATGATTGATGGGCAGGAATATGAGGCCGGCTGAAACTATCAGCTGGAGGATGAGATATAAAGAGGAAACGGCTGTATGGGGTATGTGCAGTTCATTGGCCATCAGTTGGTAAGCATGCTTGCGGTGTGCCTGTCCCAGATTTTCATGCAGTTTGATGCGGTGACAGATGGTCAGAACTGAATCGGCTCCGTAAACTGCAAGGAACACGAGATATGAAAAGTCTTCAGTGTCAAGTATAAGCTTGCCCAGGGGGAACAAGAGTATGAAAGCAATTGAAATTGAGCCGACATCTCCCGCAAAACATTTGGCCTTTTTCCTGAAATTGAAGAAGCAGAAAATTACAAGACTCAGTGCTGTCACATAAAGATATGGCATGGATACAAACTGCATCTTCCAGTTAAGGTAAATTAGCGGCGCAAGAACAGCAATGGAATATCCTCCGGTAATACCGTTAATGCCGTCCATGAAATTATATGCATTGATGATACCCACGCATACTATCAGTGCAATGATAATAATCCACCAGTCATTCGGCGTCAAAATACCCAACTGATAGAACATAAGCCCCATGGCAGCAAACTGGGCTACCAGCCGGACGCTATCCGGAAGAGAATGAATATCATCAATAAAACTGACAATCCCTATAAGCGACAATCCGATGATGAACCATGAATACTGGAACCCGAAAAACGCCCAGAAAAGCCATGCCCCCAAAAGGAAAATAATACCACCGCCCCGGAGCACAATCCGCGAATGAGAACTGCGCTCATTAGGCTTGTCAATGATATTGAAACGATCAGCTATATAAAAATACCCCACCTCAAGAAGAAGCAGAAGTAAGAAAATGATGATATAAACCATTTTTTAGTTTTATCCGTTAAAACTCTTAATTGTCTTGGTCAGACCGGTTCTTGCATCAACCGGCATGGACTTAATCCCGAGGGCTTCCTTTATCTTTCTGTTGGACACCACATAATTTTCAGTGAGTTTGTCCAGGCGGAAAGTGTTGAGCGGCAGGTGCAGCACATCTCCAGTCTTGGCAGAAAAATTGATCAAGCCTTTATTGATTTTCCAGACACGTGCTTTTTTTCCCATTGCAGAGCAGATAATCTGTATGAGCTCATTGGTGGATAAAGCTTCATCATCTGCCATATTATATATGCCACTCTCAACGTTTTTTGAAATTATTCCTGAGATAACAGCAATCAGATTATCAATGGAAGTAAACGTACGCTTGTTGTCAAAAGCGCCTAATGGCCAAGGCAAGCCTTTACGTACAAATCCATACAGTAAATTCAGATTGCCCTTGTTGCCCGGACCGTGAATCATACAAGGTCTCAAAATAATAACATTCCGACCCTTATAATTATCAGCGTCCTTAAGCTTTTCCAGGATATATTCTTCCGCCTTTACCTTACTCTCTCCGTAAGGACCCACAGGAGAGGGCACGACTTCTTCAGTGAGAATATCTCCGAGAACCTTGTTTACAGCGGCTTTAACGGAGCTGAAGAAGATGAATTTTGAAGTTTCCGGATGTTTTGAAAAGTAATCAAATATCTTTTTGGTAAGATCAGTATTGACCTTGAAATATATATCCGCAGCAGATTTATTTTTTGTATCATGAGCCTTACCGGCCAGGTGGATAATTACATCTACAGCTGGAATTAAATCATTATCAAGATCATTCCAGGAATATGTTTTGACAACTCCTTCCTTTTCAGGAGAAATTATGTCAAGCCCATATATATTATGATTATCCTTAAGAGCCTTTACAAGGTTGGAACCAACAAAACCGTGAATTCCGGTTATAAGAATATTCATTTTTCCTAAAGGTTATTCAGTAAGTTACAATATTGTTTGGTGACAATACTCTTTGAATAGTGCTTATTTATTTCAGAAAGACCGGCCTGTCCCATTTCCTCAAGTTCAGGTTTACTTACGGATATGAGCCAATCCTTTATTTCTGCAGCTTTATCCTTTGATTTCTTTTCAGTTACCAGTTTGGCACACTTGATTTTCTCAAGGAAATTTGTGATAGGTGTATCCTTAGGAGAGCAGACCAGCAGCGGCTTGGCACTGGCCATGATGGTGTAAACTTTGGACGGGAATCCCTGGGCGGCTATCTCCGGTTCCATAAATATGAACTGGATATCTGAGAATGCAATAATGCTCGGCATCAGTTGGCGCGGCTGATAGGGTAACACCTTGATGTTATCAAGATGATGCTCCCTGACTTTGTCTTCAAGATAGGCTTTCTTCATGCCTTCTCCAATGACATAGTAATCAATCTTTTCACCTTTGGTCAATTGTGCCAGATCAATAAGCGTATCCCAATCCTGGGCCATGCCAATATTGCCGGCGTAAACCAGCTTAAGGTGATCATTGTCTATAAAAAGATTTTTATCAAGGCTTTCCGTAGTGTCAGATGGACGATACAAGTCAGTATCAACAAAATTTGGAATGATCTTCAGTTTTGCCGGATTTTTAAACCGGTCATGAATTGTATCATAAAAGACCTGGTCAATAGTTGTGACGGCATTAGACTGATTGTAAATATACCGTTCCATTTTACTGAGTATGTTGAAAACCGGGCCGGACTTTTTCCCCAGGATATCCGGATAAACCTCCTGAACGTTATACACCACTTTTGCACCTCTGATTTTCCCCAGCCAAACATTGAGCAAACCGATAGTCAGAGGAGGAGAGGGGGAGATGATAATATCCGGCTTGCGGACACAGAGAGCTGTGATGAAAGAAACGACATGCCAGTAAACAAAACCGAATAACCTGAGCAGAGTTGATTTGAATTTCTTCTGAGGTACGTGATAAACTTTAATGCCCTCAAAATCACTCGTTTTCAGGAACCCTGGAACCTTCCACCTTAAAGGTTGAGAAGCCAACTGGGACGCAACCTTATTATAATGGGGAGTTGTGGTTAAAACTTCAACATCAAATCCTGATTTATTCAGTTCCCGGGCAATATCCCCGTAAAGATAAGCCGTAGACACCCCGTCCGGATTAAAAACCAGACTATGAATCAAAACACGTTTTTTCAAATTCTAATGTTATATTGAGAAAGCAGGATTTGTTTGATTTGTTCAGGGTCGTTATCTGCTTTCCTTTTGATTTCAAAAATTTTGGCATCCACCAGTGTGCGGTACCACCACCCCTGGAGGAAATGGCGGAGAAACCCCTCTTTACCATCCATAATTCCTCCTTTAAAGAAATAACGGTATATGAAATATAAGAAAGCCCTTAAGAACAATGGTTGTTTTGCGTACTTGAGTTTAAGTTCGCGGCGGCGCCGGGCATCCGGACTGAGATGTTCAAGATTGGCTTCTGCATCGCGGCCGGATAAGTTGTATTCTACATCAAGTAACTCAGCTGCCTCTCTGTTTGAATATACCAAATGCTTGTCTGTCCACCAATTAAGATCATTCAGATTATGATCAACAAACGGATGTTTGAATTCTGAAATCTCACCTTCTGAAATTTCAAGTTGTTCATCCATCATTCTGGGTTCATAACGTCCGAATCCATTTCTGAAAATTCTTAAGATTTTAATTGTGGCTCCACCATGTTTAAGAGGTTTCCCAATCCATACATTTTTCAATGGCAGCATTATTCCATTGATATTCTTAGGTATTTTGGGAAGACATTCCTTTATTTCGTCATATAGTTCATTTGACAGGTATTCATCAGCGTCCAGCCGGAGAATCCATTCAGTATCAATATTGAGATTATCCAGGGCCCAGTTAAACTGAGCTGCCTGATTACCGGGCCACTCATGCTCAACCACTTCCGCTCCCAAAGACCGGGCAATTTCCTGAGTTCCATCATTTGAGAAGCAATCTATTACATAAACCTTCTTACATAGAGGTTTCACATTTTTAATGCACCGCTCAATATGAAGAGATTCATTCTTGGTGAGAATTATAACAGATAAATCAAGCATAATC
>CAZNBD010000006.1:0-51162 GCA_964571405.1 uncultured Bacteroides sp.
GCCGGCGGGTAATAATAGTGGGTGGAGTGTGGCAGTTCAAGGACTTGTGCGTTTGACATTCCCCTGAAACATCGGCCGGTTTTGAGTGAGACTGATTCATCTTTTCCGGAGAGTATCACTTTTACGGGACACTTCACCTTGTCCAGCACCTGGTTTCTGACCCGGCGGCTCTCTTTGAGGAGTTCAATGAAGCGCGCTGTCCATCCGTAATAATGAAAGGGGTTGTGGTCAGGGGCTATTCCTGAAGCGTTTTTGGCGGCTTCTGTCAGTTCATTATTCTTCAGGCCGGTCATGGCCATAAGCGGGATGGTGAGCATTCTCAGTTTCGGCCTGATGTGTAAAGCCGGGTTCATAAGGAACAGTCCGGCCAGTGCGCCCTTGGCTGCTTGTTCAAGCATAAGCAGGCAGCCCATGGAGTGTCCGACTGCTATTACGGTATCATACTTTTCCACCATTTCTCGGACACTTTCCTCCACCTGGTGCTTCCATCCTCTCATTGATGCGCGTGAGAAATCCAGGGCATTTCCTCTGTGTCCTTCCAGAGTGATCATCCGTATGTCATAACTGTCAGGCACCAGTGGCAGCAGGGGCTCAAATGTCCTGTTGCTCCCGGTGATTCCATGCACAAACAAAATCCCGAATTTCTTCATGACGCAGATTATGATTTATTCCAGCCTCAAACCAAAAAAACTTTGCACTTAAGTGTTCCGTAAGCGCAAAGTTTTTCTGTTTTAATATTCGTCCTCGTTGAAGAGGAAGTCTTCTTTTGAGGGGTAGTCTGGCCAGAGGTCTTCGATAGATTCGTAGGTTTCGCCTTCGTCTTCGATTTCCTGGAGGTTTTCTATGACTTCCATTGGTGAGCCACTGCGCATGGCGTAATCTATGAGTTCTTCTTTTGTTGCGGGCCAGGGGGCGTCCTCAAGCTTTGAAGCTAATTCCAGTGTCCAATACATTTTTATTATAATTTGGGTTTATGTTCTTTTTTCAAAAAGGAGTGCAAATTTACTGCTTTTATATGAACTAACAATTTTTATCCCAAAATATTTCTTGCTGTCTGTTTAAAATGTTTAAAGCACGTGCCAGGATGAAGAGGTAATCGCTCAGGCGGTTTATGTATCTGAGTACTGCGGGGTCTACTTCCACTCCGGTTTGAATCAATGTTATGATGCGTCTTTCTGCCCTGCGTGCTACTGTGCGTGCCACTGAGGCGCGGGCTGACTCTGCTGTGCCGGCGGGGAGGATGAAGCTGTTATGGCGGGGGAGGGTGCTGTCCAGCAGGTCTATGTCTTTTTCAAGTTTTTCTACGGCTGCGGCGGGGAAGGGTGCGGGCTGCCATGTGCTTTCCGGTTCTGTGGCCAGGATGGCTCCTATGTCAAAGAGGTGGTGCATGGCGCTCAGGAGTGTGGCGCGTATTTCAGGTGTGGCTGCCTGTGAGGCGTGTACGAGTCCGAGCCAGCTGTTGAGTTCATCTACTGTTCCGTATGCTTCCAGGCGTGCATCATTCTTGAGGACTCTTTTTCCTCCGACGAGTGATGTGGTGCCGCTGTCTCCGGTGCGTGTGTATACTGTACTTTTCTGTGTCATGTCTGTTTATACAAGAGCGCCCCCGGGTGTGGGGGCGCTCTATATGAAGGGGATGTTTACTTGCGTTTATTCAGCGTCCCAGGTGCAGCTTACGGGTTCGAATTTTCCGGGTCCTACTACCTTGAACACGGCTGTGTAACTGGTGGTTGTTCCGGTGTAAACTGCAAAGTTGATTGTGTACAGTACTTCAAGGCCTTCAATGGGGGTGGCGTCCGGGTGGAGGCGAGCGAGTGCACCGGGCATTACCTGTGTCATGAAGCGTTCTTTTTCCAGGTCAACAATCTGGTCGTCAGTCATTGATCCGTACTCGGCGGGGTACTGAGTGCGTGCGGCGTCAGGACGGAGGTCAATGTTACCCTGATAAGCAGATGTGCCTGAGTAATACTCGTTGTTTCCGTACTTGGAAACATAGAACTGACCTGATGTAATGCTGTTGTCACCCAGGGGTACGCAGATGTTTTCATATACCCAGTCTACGCATGCCTGGAAGTACAGAGTTGACAGGGGCTGGTTACGGCCGGCGGGCAGTGTGATGGTTACATTGGGGTTATACATCCATTTTCCGCCATTGTGTACAAACTGTTCCGTTACCTGTTCAACAAATGTGTTTGCTGTCCATGCGCCGTCTGTGAGGACGTACTGTGAGCAGTCATAAGAAGTGCTTCCGCCGGCATAATGGAGCCAGAGGACGTTCTTGACAGTTCCGTCAGCGGCATACGGGAATTTGGATGCCAGGTAAGTGCTCAGATAAGGTTCTGCTGTTGAGAGGTTATTGTAACTCTGACCCATCTCTGCATAAGTTCCGGGCTGGAGAACCACATAATCAGCGGCTTTCCATGTGCCGTTATCAAGGGTGTAAGCAGCTGCCACGGGAGTGAGCGTGAGACCCTGTGCGGGAGCGTGAGAGCGCACTGATGAGCGGGCTGCGGCTGTTCCGGTCATGGTGAGGTTCTTGACTTCCCAAGTGCCGGATTCACCGTCCTTGCTGACATAACGGAAGGCAAACTGGATTTTCTTACCGGCAAAAGCGCTGAGGTCTATTGTTCCGGATGTGCCGAAAGTCCATGAGGTGTTGTCAGTGTGCTCAGGTATCTCAACTTTTGTCCAAGAAGAAGAACCCTCCTCACGCACAACCAGTGTGCAGTTTTCAACGGCGAATTCCAGAGAGGGGAATTTGTTGAACACGTGTTCAAAGGTCATGGTGATATCAGAGAGGTTCCTGAGGTCAATGACGGGAGAAATCAGGTAAGAATCTGAGGCGAAAGAAGCACCGTCCTTGTAAGCAGTGGCTTTGGCGCCGTAATTAGAGCCGCCCCAGCTCCAGATGTAATCAAAGTTATCAGGGATGGAAGCGTTCTCAATTGTGAACTGACCGAGGCTTTCAGTGAAGGACTCAGCAAATATTTCAACGGGACCCTCAGGTTCACTTCCTGAACCGCCACCGCCGAAAACGGGGTCAGTATCAGATTCACGGTATGTAACCACGCATACATCACCGTCTTCAGCAGCCACATAATCACTGAGGAAAGCGGGGATATACTGGCTGGCGGGGTGAGAGGGTGAGAATGCTTCAATGAAATTGTCATCTGCCCAAACTTCCTCATAATAGAAGTCACCGGTTACTGTTGCGATTTTGGCGCCGATGGCCTGTGAAACCACTTCAGGAACTGGGTTCTGGAAGTTATAAGTGAGTTTGACTGCAGAACCGTCAGTGAGTGTGAAGTAAGGGAAAGATGTGCTGCCCAGGAATGCGGGGACGTATACAGAGGCCTTTGCCTGTTCAGAGAAAGCCTTTTTAGAGCCGACGGCTGAGAGAGCAGCGGCCTGATCCTCACCGGCAATCTGCTTGTTTGTGGCATTGGCGGCAATTGCGGAATAATCCGCGTCCGTCAAGGTGTATTCAATGGTCTGGACATTGGCGATGGGCTGGTTATACTGCTCCTCAAAACCGTCCAGATGATTGTTCCATGCGTTTTCCCCGCAAGCGGACAGAGCTCCGGCGGCCAGGATGGCCATCAGGGTGTATGATATGTTTTTGGTTTTCATATATAAGGGTGCTTACGAGTTAAAAGTTAACACGGAGTTTAACGGAATATGTACGGCCGAAGGAATAGAATCCGTAAGCGTTCTCCCATGTGCCTGTGGCATCAGAAGGAGTTGTGGCGTCAACCATGTAATAATAGTTGAACAGGTTATGGACGTTACCGAAGAGGGTTGCCTTGACGCCTCCGATTTCAAATGAGTAAGAAGCGTTCAGGTCAAGCTGGTTGCCCCAGGGTAATTTCCAGGGATCAGCCAGGGTAACTTCCTTGTTGGCAGAGAAAGCGCTTGTGCTCAGAGTGTAATCCGAGTAATTGTTTGCAGCCACCTTCCAGTCAGCGCCGATGCGGAAGCCTTTAAAGGGCTTGAATGTGACGCCAATGGCAGCAGTGGTCTGAGCGGAGCCGCCTACGCGTACGCCGTCCTGATTGAGCACTGCCCACGCATGGTCTTCAGCCAGGATGCCTGAGGCCACGTCACCGCCCAGGTTTTTGAGGGGTTCGCCCACCTGGTTATAGAAGTAACCTTTGGCGTTATTGTCCCAGCAGTAGCTTCCCAGGGAGAGCATACCGTTGAATTCCACCCAGCGCACGGGGATGTATGTGAAGTTGAGTTCAATACCCATGTGACGTGCGTTAACTCCGCTCATGTTGAGGTAATATCTGTCACCGGCATGTTCACCGCTGGTGATTTCACCGCCGCGAGTGGTGGTTTTGTCCATCCATTTGGTGTAATAACCGTTCAGCATGGCTGAGAAGACGGGGCTGTGGAAACCGTAACCTGCTTCAACGGAGAAGATCTTTTCATTGAGGGGATCAGGGTTAGCAGCATTGGAAACGGCTTGGCTCAGGAAAACGCCCTTTGCAAAGAAGGGAGCGCGGCTGATGTAACCGATATTGAAGAATACGTTGTTACGCTTGTCAATGTTATAATTTGTACCAAACTTGACGGTACCGCCGAGGAAGTTGTATGTGGGGCTCTTGGCATGTTCCTTGTCATAATAGAAATGGTCCACGCGCTGGTAACCGGTGTTATTGAGACTACCGGCCAGAACCAAGTTCAGGCTGTTGTCCAGGAGAGTGTATTCAGCCTGAGCGTAAACACCTTCCTGATTGGTGCGTCCTTCATAATTACGGTAAACCACATCACCGATTGTGAGTTTTTCATACACCCAGTTGGGGTCAGCGGCAGCGGCGTTATTGGCCACCTTTACGTTCTTACGGCTGCTGTCATCCATGAAGTATTCACCGTCATAGAGGTCAATAATCTTATTGTCATGGTAACCGATATAATAACGGAGGTCAATACCGGCCAGGAAGTTGAGCTTGTTGTCAAGGAAACGGTTGTTATATGTGCTGACGAGGCCGTACCAGTTATGTGAGTTGTTGCTCTGGCTCATCACCATGTTGGAACCGGTGAGGCTTGCACGGTTCATTTCCTGGATGAGGTTGTAACCGAATGTGCCGTCAGGATTGCGGAAGAGGGTGTTGGGAGTGCCCTGTGTTGCGCCGTACCATGAAGCGTTGCTCAGGCTGGTGCCATTGTAAGTACCACGTCCCTGTCCGCTGTAACCCCCGCCGGAAGCAAAGGATACATACACAGTGGTTGAGAGGCTGCTCTTGGCGTCAATCTGCCAGATGTGTGCCAGAGAAATCTGAGGCTTGTGATATGTGTTCTTGTTTGAAGAGCGCTGCTGTCCCTGAAGGTCATAACCGAAAGTGGGGTTATATTTGTAAGGGCTTTCACCGTCCATGTAACGTTTTGCCAGTGTCTGGTAATTCATGATTGAAAGACCGTCTGCGCTTGAACGCTTGTTATGAGACTGAGGAGCGCCGAAGGCTGTCAGAGACAGCTGGTGATCAGCGTTAATACGCTTGGAAACATTGATGAAGTAATTGTAAGACTGGAAATTGGTACCCTGAATGTACCCGTCGCCCCATTTGTGGCTGCCCAGAACAGTGATTGCCCAACCGTTTTTGAGCAGGCCGGAGCTGACTTTGATACCCATATCGTTCATACCGTCATTACCCATGCCGTACCAAACGCGACCTCCGCGCTGGGCATCCAGGCTCTCAGTGGTAATATTGATGGTACCGCCGATTGAAGGAGCGGAAAGGATTGCAGCTCCCAGACCGCGCTGAGTCTGAATGTTGGAAGCAACATCACCGAGACCGGCCCAGTTTGACCAGTACACCCATCCGCCTTCCATATCGTTTACGGGAATACCGTTAACGAGAACGGCCACGTTTTCACTCTTGAAACCGCGCATGTTGATTTTGGCGTCACCAAAACCACCGCCGTCTTTAGTTGCCCAAACGCCGGGAGTTGTGTTCAGGATTTCAGGGAGTTCCTGAGTACCGAGCTTTACGTCAATCTCGGCACGGTTAACCTGAGAAACGGCCACCGGTGTCTGGCGAGTACGGGCCAGGCTCTGAGTAACAACCACGTCGCGGAGAATTTCACTTGAGGGTTCCAGGGTTATGGTACCCATGTCAGCAGCGGGGGCCAGCTGCCGGCTCTCATACCCCACATAACTGATGGTGAGAGATGCAGTCCCTTCCGGAACGCGGACATCAAAAATACCGTCTGCGTCAGTAGTTCCCAGGGGAGCACCACCGGTAATTACCACAGAAGCACCGATGACGGGCTCACCGGCCTCGTCAATGACAGTTCCGTGGCAGTTGATGTTTGTGCCGGCCGCCCATCCAGCCACATGGATAAGGCCCAGCACCATAATCACTGTTAGAAGTCGTTTCATTGTGATGAAGGATTGGTTAAAAAAAGTTTTCCGGTGCAAAATTAATAAAAAATGCAGTAACATCAAAGGAGAATATGTAACGAGGAAAGATAAGAAATATCCGAGGTCGCTTTTTCAGGATTGAAGACTATAAATTTTTGTGCAATATGTATAAATTTTTATTCAAAATCAAAAAGTTATAACAAATGATTTAAATTTGTTAAATTATATATGAATATGATTTCTAACTTTGCAGCGTCGGACTGAAAAAGCGTTTGGATTTCCGGCTTATGTCAAACCTTAAAATCTATAAACAAGAAAAACCAAATACAATCAATTATGAAAAGTAAATTATTTTTCGTCTTGATACTAATGCTGACAGTGGGCATACTTCAGGCGCACGGCATTACCGTTCAAGGCACAGTGTGGTCTCTAACAGATGATGAGCCGCTAATCGGAGCATCAGTAGTACCGGTTGATAATCCCGTAGGAGGAGTTGTTACCGACATAGACGGTGGTTTTACACTATATAATATAGCGGAGGGACAAATGCTCCGCATCAGCTATGTTGGTTATACGAGCCAAGATGTACCTGCTCAGGAAGAGATGCGTGTGGTACTCACAGAGGATGCTCAGTTCCTTGAGGAAGTTGTAGTGGTCGGATATCAGACAGTGCGTAAGGCAGATTTGACCGGAGCCGTGTCTGTAGTGTCTACCAAAGCACTTGAAACCACTTCAGATACAGACCCCATGCGCGCCCTGCAGGGAAAGATCCCCGGCATGACAGTAACAGGAAACGGTTCACCCAGCGGCGCAGGTTCAGTACGTATCCGCGGTATCGGTTCTTTCAATGCCTCACAGGATCCGCTGTTTGTAATTGACGGAGTACCCACTACTGCCACTCTGAATTCCCTCAATATGAATGATATTGAGAGCATGCAGGTTCTTAAAGACGCGGCCTCCGCTTCTATTTATGGTTCACGCGCAGCAAACGGTGTCATCATCATCACAACCAAGAAAGGTAAGGAGTCACAGGGCAATAAAGTTAATGTGAACTTTTCTGCCAATCTGACGGCTCAGTTCTATTCCTCACAGGTGACAATGAAACTGCTTGATACCCCCGGATATGCCACAGCCATGGCTCAGGCAGCCCTCAATGACGGAATAGATCCAGTTGCTTACGCCTCAAGTTACGGTCTGAATCTGAACGCAACTTCCGGCTATCCTATCCGAGTATATGATATAGCCACTTCCCAGTATCGCAATTATACTGTTAACGGATTCTATGACGGTTTCATCAATGCAAAGAAAACCATGCGAATGTCAAATACAAACTGGCTTGATGAAATCTCCCGCACCGGTTTCTCACAGAGCTATGATGCATCAGTATCATCTGCCTCTGAAAAGGCAAATGTATTCTTCTCTCTTGGTTACAAGGGTAATGAAGGTATTCTTAAATACACAAATTTTGAGAATATTGCCGCCCGCCTGAATACGACATTCAATATCAGTCCCGTGGTATCAGTGGGTGAAAATTTCACATTGACCCATACCACACAGGTAGACTGCCAGCCTCTTGAAAATGCGCTTAAGATGCCGACCACCATACCGGTATTTGAAACAGACGGCACCACATACGCAGGCCCCGTCGGCAGTATGGCAGACCGTCAGAACCCTCTGCGTGAACTGGCTTTCAACAAAGATAACTCCCTGAATGTATGGAGACTTTTTGGAAACGCCTTCATTGATATCAAACCCATCAAAGGCCTTTTACTCCGCAGTAACTTCGGTCTTGATTATGACGCGGCGTTCATTCACTCATATAACTATACCTTCCACAGTGATATCGTAAATAACGATACCAACTCCACAACCCTTTCCCAGGCGAATGATTCCAAATGGACATGGTCCAACACCGCCAACTATAATTTCACACTCAAACAGGAGCATGAATTTACAGTGCTGGCAGGTATGGAAATGTTCCGCCAGAGCAGAATAGATTTCTCAGGATATAATGAGGAGTACGACATAGAGACACCTGATTACATGTATCCTGATGCGTCAGTAGGAGTTGAAAAATCCACCGGTAACAAGTCATCTTACGCACTTGTATCATTCTTCGGCAAGGTTGATTATAACTGGAGAAATCTGCTTCTGGCCTCCTTCACGATTCGTCGAGACGGTTCTTCAAGATTCGGCCGCAATAACCGTTATGGTACTTTCCCCGCAGCCACACTCGGTTACCGTATATCAGAACACATCAAGAAACCCTGGCTGAATGACCTTAAGGTACGTCTGTCGTGGGGTAAGACCGGTAACCAGGCTATATCTAATACAGCCCGTTACGCACTTTATGTATCAGATTATGGTAATGACCGCGTGACCTCCACCGCATATGACCTTATGCTTCAGCAAAGCGGTATCTTCCCCTCTGGATACATAGCAAGTCAGACTGCTAATGACAACTTAAAATGGGAAAGTACAATTCAGTATAATGCCGGTGTAGACTACGCATTCTTTAATAACCGACTGTTCGGAACATTGGACTTCTATATTAAGGACGTAAAGGATATGCTCATCATACCCGCCTACTTAGGAGCCATGCGTGAAGGCGGAGCTTCCTGGCTCAACGGCCCGTCTCTGAGGAACTGGGGTATGGAATTCCTTGCAGGATGGCGTGATGATCTTGCCTGCGGACTTTCATACAGAGCTTCACTGAACTTTGACTTCTTCCGTAATCATGTAACCTATCTGCCCAACACCACAACAGGTTCATATGCACATACAACTACAGAGAACCTTGTACAGTCACACCAGCCTTACGGTTCAATTGTAGGATACGTATTTGACGGACTTTTCCAGACAAAGGAAGAAGCCGCCACTTCAGGACAGGACAATGCCCGTATGGGTGGAATGAAATATAAGGATCTCAATGGAGACGGACGTATCACAGCTGATGACCAGACCTGGATTTTCAATCCGGTACCCGACCTTTCATTCGGTCTTAACCTTGAATTCGCATACAAGAACTTTGACCTCCAGATGTTCTGGCAGGGAGTACTTGGACAGGATGTGTATAACAATCAGAAGTTCCAGAATGACTTCTGGAGCGTAACAGACGCAGGCAGTAATAAAGGCGTGCGTGTACTTGATGGCTGGCTGCCTAATGTAAATGCAGGCTCAACCATTCCGATGCTGACCACCAATAATACAGGTGATGAAGGCCGTGCCTCCTCTTACTTTGTAGAAAACGGCTCTTATGCCAAACTGCGCACTCTGCAGGTGGGCTATAACCTCCCGAATAACTTACTGACAAAACTGAGAATGAGCAAGGCCCGTGTATATGTTTCAGGCCAGAATCTGCTTACAATCAAGAGTAACAGTCTGACCTGTCAGGATCCGGAGAACCCCAACTGGGCATATCCTATTCCCACATCACTCTCATTCGGTCTCCAAATTAGTTTCTAAACAAAAAACTGAAATATCATGAAATCATATAAATTATATATCATCATCGCACTTGCCTCCGTGCTCTCAGCGTGCAATGATTTCATTGACGTTCCTCCCACTGGAGTGGTGGACGGAGAGCTTGCTTACTCACAGCCGGACAAGATGGTTAATGCAGCCTATGCCTCACTGGGCGACTGCTGGTTTAACTATCCATTCAACCTGTGGCCCTACGGCGACCTGGGTTCAGATGACTGCCTCAAAGGTGGCGGCGGCACAACCGATACCGGTTACCATCCCATGGAAATCTGGTCAACACTGACATCAACACCAGGTGAACTTGATGAGCTGTGGTATCGCCTTTACTGCAATATTTCACGTTGTAACCGTGCGTTGACTTCCCTTGAGCAGTATGGAGTTGAAAAACTTGGAACAGAAACAGCCGCCCAGCGCGAGGCTGAGGTTCATTTCCTGCGCGGCCACAGTTACTTCAAACTTGTAACCATGTTCCGTCAGGTTCCCTGGATTGACAAGGCAGTCTTTGAACAGAGCTCTCATGAGAATGTGAGAAACGATGAGTTTACATATGAGGAGCTCATGGGTAAGGTAATACATGAGTTTGAACTGGCTTACAACGGACTGCCCATGGAAGTACAGGACGGTGGAGGCCGCGCAAATAAAGTTGCCGCCGCCGCATATCTGGCAAAATGTTACCTGACACTTGCCTGGGGTGATGGTTATGAAGCTACTGACGGCGTTGATTTCATCAACCAGGAGTATATGAGAAAAGTGCTTGAGTACACAGCTGTGGTTGAAAATTCCCAGTATGGTTATCTTGAGGACTTTGGAGACATCTTCCTCCCGGAATATAAGAACAGTAAGGAATCAATATTTGCAGTTCAGACCTCACAGTACACAGAGGATAATACCCGCTTTGGCCGAGCCAACTGGTCAAATACCCTGAACGGATGCTGGGGAATGTGGTCTTGTGGCTGGGACTTCCACAAGCCCTCCCAGAACCTTGTAAACGCGTTCAAGACTCAGAACGGTCTGCCCATGTTTGATGCATACAATAACTCAAATGATTATCCTGTGAGCGGACAGGTAACATCACAGAAATGGGATCCGCGCCTGTTCCACACTGTGGGTATGCCAACGTTCCCTTACAAGTATGAAAGCGAGTACATGATGACCACCGGCAACTCACGTACCCCAAATACTTACGGTTACTACACCTCACTGAAGGAAGTGCCTCAGCGCAGCGCAGGCGAAACTTTTGAAGGTTCCTGGCAGGCATTCGCCATGAATGATTACGTTTTCCGTTATACAGATGTAATGCTTATGCGTGCCGAGGCTCTTATTGAGACAGGTAATCTGGAACAGGCCCGTGTTATCATTAACGATATCCGAAACCGTGCCGCCAATTCCGTAAGCAAGCATATCTCATATGCGAGTGATTTCTGTGAGATAGCTCCTTATCCTGCATCATATTTCACCAGCAAGGAAAGTGCCCGCCAGTGTCTGCGCTGGGAGCGTCGCCTTGAAATGGCCATGGAGAGCAGCCGTTACTTTGATCTCCGTCGCTGGGGAATTGCCTCAACCGTGCTGAACGCTTACTTCCAGTCAGAACAGAATGCTTCTTATGACGGAACAAGATTCGGTCAGTATTATCAGGATGCTCATTATACAGCAGGTAAGAACGAGTTCTATCCCATTCCTTACAATCAGCTTTATTATGTTCCCGGGCTCTATGTCCAGAACAAGGGTTACAATTAATTATCCTAAGGTTTAAGTAAGATTGGCTTAAAAGGTAATTGCACAAAACCCTGAGAGGGTGAGCGGAAATTTCTCCTGCTCACCCTCTTTTTTAGATGAGAATATGGGATATGTGAGTTAAAAGGCTTATCTTTGCAGTGCAACTTAAGAACACGTTTTACCCATGAGACTGCCTGTCTGTTTGAGCCTTTTTATCTGCTGCGTTATAAACGCGGCGGCTTACACCATTATTGACGGAACGCTGGAGCACTCGGAAATTTATCCCGGGACCACCCACCGCTTCAAGGTTTCAGTGCCGGAGAATTACCGGGGCGACGGGTCTGAATGTCTTTATTTAGGTATGGACGGTATTCTGTGTAACGCACCCGCGGTGATAGATTCCCTCTCGGCCGCCGGGGAAATTCCGCAGATGGTTGGAGTCTATCTTGAGGCCGGGCTCATAAGGGATTCCGAGAATCCTGAGGTGGTACTCAGATATAACCGCAGCAATGAATTTGATGCGGTGGACAACAGGTTCAGCAGATTTCTGCAGGAGGAACTTCTTCCTTATATAAAAGAGCTCAAGACCGCAGACGGCAAGGATATAGTCTGGGCTGAGGGGGGTGACAATGCCATGATCTTCGGGCTCAGCAGCGGCGGCGCGGCTGCCATGGCGGCAGCGTGGCATGCACCTGAGCTGGCTCACCGTGTCTTTACCGGGTGCGGGACCTTTGTACCCATGCGCGGGGCCGACCAGTGGGCAAGCACGGTGCGGAGGAGTGAGCCCCGTCCCCTGCGATTTTTTCTTCAGGATGGATATACAGACACGTGGAATCCGCTTTTCGGTTCATGGTATGAGGCCAACCGCATGCTCCAGTCCGCACTTGATTTTGCCGGTTATGATGCGGAATATGACTGGGCAGAAGGGGGACACAGCGTGCGCCGTGCTTCAGAGATATTTCCGGAGGTGATGAAATGGATGTGGCGGGATTATCCGGCTCCTATATCAGCCGGAGTGACGGAGAACAATCTACTCAAGCCCCTGTTGGAGAACAGTACGGACTGGGAGGCAATCCCTTATGTATCCCTTGCAGCCACACCGGAGGCCACATATCCTGATGGACGTCACCGTGCCGGTAATCCTCACGGACTGTGGATAGACCAGTGGCAGCTTTCCACCACCGGAGAGGAGAGTGCAAGACAGAAATTTTACAGGCTGCACTCCATTGAGGGAGAGGAGCTTGCGGTATCTTCCATGGCCTTTGACGGGAACGGCAACCTGTGGGTTATCACCGGAGAAGGCATTCAGATACTCGACCAGAACGGCCGAGTGCGCGGAATACTGCGCCTGCCCTCAGGAATCAATCCTGCGGCAGCGGCAATTGAAATTAATGAAGGTGCTGTCACAGTGTCAGATCCGGAGACTCAAAGTTCATACAGACGCAGACTGAGCGTTCCGGCGGCTGTGCCTGGAACGCGTCCCGCCTCTCAGGGCCAGGGATAAATACAAACATAAAAAACATCCCATAAAAACGAAATTATGGAAAAGATAGAGCTCATACTCATCAACATATCAGGTTATGACCGACCGGGTGTTACCAGCGCCCTGACAGATATTCTGGCACGTCACCATGCACAGATACTGGATATTGGCCAGGCTGACATCCACCATTCCCTTTCATTGGGTATTCTGATTAAAACGGTGTCAGACCGCAGCGGTGACATAATGAAGGACCTGCTGTTCAAGTGTTATGAACTGAATGTGCAGATACGTTTCACGCCGGTGGCAGTGGATGAGTATGAAAAGTGGGTTGGACTCCAGGGCAAGAACCGCTGGATTATAACAATATTGGGGCGGCGTCTGACCGCCCGCCATATAGCAGCCGTTTCAGCGGAGATTGCGCGTCAGCAGCTCAATATAGACGGCATACAGCGCCTGACAGGACGTATGCCCCTGTCAGAGAACGAGGAACCACTCTCCAAGAGTTGCGTGGAGTTCTCCGTGCGTGGTAATCCCATGGATATTGACGGAATGCGAGAGCGCTTCCTCTCCCTGAGCCAGACAGAGCAGTTCGATATCTCCCTGCAGGAGGACAATGTTTTCCGCCGCTGTCGCCGCCTGATATGCTTTGATATGGATTCAACCCTGATTGAGACGGAGGTAATCGATGAGCTGGCAGACCGCGCCGGAGTAGGAGCCGAGGTGCGCGCCATCACCGAGAGTGCCATGCGCGGTGAAATTGATTTTTCAGAGAGCTTCAAGCGGCGAGTGGCCTTGCTCAAGGGCCTGGATGAAAGCGTAATGCGTGAGATTGCAGAGTCCCTGCCCATTACTGAGGGGCTTGAACGCATGATGAGCGTGCTTCAGCGCACCGGGTACAAGACAGCCATACTTTCAGGCGGATTCACTTACTTTGGCAACTATCTGAAAGACAAGTTCGGATTTGATTATGTATATGCCAATGAGCTTGAAATTGAGGACGGCAAACTCACCGGCCGGTATGTGGGTGATATTGTGGACGGCAAGCGCAAGGCAGAGCTGCTCCGCATCATTGCTCAGGTTGAGAAAATCAATATAGCTCAGACCATTGCCGTTGGAGACGGAGCCAATGACCTGCCCATGCTTTCCACTGCCGGACTGGGTATTGCCTTCCACGCCAAACCCAAGGTGAAACGCACAGCAGAGCAGAGTATCTCCACCATCGGCCTGGACGGAGTGCTGTACTTCCTCGGTTTCAAGGATTCATTCATCACCCAGAGCAAGCCCTGACAGATTTCTTAAGGAATATGGCAAATAAGGTTTTAAAAATCCTTTTTTCAGTACTACTGACCGCAGCACTTGCCCTTGAGGTGACAGCGCAGGAGCGCGAGCAGACAGTGGGAGTGGTACTCAGTGGCGGGGGCGCCCGCGGTATCGCACATGTGGGACTGCTTCAGGCCTTGGAGGACAATGACATACCCATAGATTATGTGGCGGGAACCTCCATGGGTTCCATAGTTTCAGGACTTTACGCCTGCGGATACACCCCGGCGCAGATGATGGAACTGTTCAACTCAACATATTTTCTGGATCTGTCCACCGGTACAGTTGACCCCGTCCTGAGATACCGTTTTACCAGTCCCGAGGCCTCTCCGCAGATGTTTGCCTTTCCCCTGGGAAAGACTCCGGTGTCTGTCAACAAGTTCAATCCACAGAGTCTGATCAACCCCATGCCCATGGATTATGCGTTCATGGAACTTTTCTCCGCATATACGGCTCAGTGTGACAGCAACTTCAATAATCTGTTTGTGCCTTTCCGGTGTGTGGCCTCAAATGTGAAGGGGCGCCACAAACAGGTTTTCTCAGGCGGGAGCATAGGTCATTCCATCCGTGCGTCCATGAGTTTCCCGCTTGTGTATCAGGCCACTATGATAGACAGCATGATCCTATATGACGGAGGAGTGTATGATAATTTTCCTGTGGATGTGATGGTGCGTGATTTTGCCCCTGACATAATGATTGGCAGTGTGGTGCATGGAAAGCTTGAGGAAAACCTGAATTCATATATGAGTCAGCTTGAGCTACTTGTCACAGCCCCACAGAGTTACGACCTTCCGGCCGAGGATGGTATCAAACTCAATATTGATGTGGGTGCATTCTCACTGTTTGATTTTCCTCAGGCCCAGCAGATTTACCAGGTTGGATATAATACGGCCCTTGAGATGATGGACTCCATAAAGCTGAGGGTACGCTCACGTATTCCTGCGGAGGCGCGTACCCTGAGGCGTGAGATTTTCAAGAGCAGAACGCCTTACCTGCGGTTTGACCGTGTGTATGCCAACGGAGGAACGCCGAACCAGAACGCTTACCTGGAGTATCTTTTCACCCCGCGTCATCACAGTGATACCCTGGGCACGATTGATGCGCGCCACGCCTTTTACCGTGCCGTCTCCACCGGAAAATATTCTCTCCTTGATCCCCGGGCACATTATAATGACAGTACAGGTCTGTTCAGCCTGGAGATAAAGACAGGAGTAAAACCGGCCCTGAGCGGTGCTGTGGGAGGATATATCACCAGTACCAACAACAGTTTCCTTTACCTGCGGCTTGACCACCGTCCCCTTTCCTTCCATGCCCTCAATTCCAAAATAGAGGCCTGGTTGGGACAGAGTTATATGGCCGGGCATCTTGGCGCGGACTTTTTCCTGCACACACGTATACCCTCAGCGGTGACATTCAGCGCTGTGGCATCCAGGCGCAGGTATAACAGGACTGATTCATGGTTTTTCTCCAAAGGAGCCCCGGACGCACTTTCCGTTCACAGTTATTTCGGCAAACTGGGATTTGCCATTGCGGCCGGAAGATATGGCAGACTGGAAGCGGGTGTCAAGGGCGGCAGACGGTACAATTCATATTATGAGAATTTTGATTCACCGGATGTGGAGAAAGAACATGAACGCCTGGGAATAAATGAGGGTCTGGCTTTTATTTCATTCAATACCAACACTCTTGATAATGAACTCTATCCCACCTCAGGATGCTCCGTAAGCATTGAGGGGGACGCAGTTACCGGCAAGACTCACCTCAAGCGTGGAAATCCGGGGGCGGATGAAATCATCACCAAGAACTCCTATGTGCTTGCCCACGGAAATTACCGCCAGTTTTTCAAGTTTCACCGCCACTGGTCCCTGGGAGTTGAGGCAGACCTGACATACAATACCCGGAGCCTGTTCCCGGATTACAATGCGGCGGTCACCATGACCAGTGCCTTTACACCCACCCCTGCGTCAGACGCCACATTCCGCAGCGCACTGCGCGCAAACAGCTATGCGGCTGTGGGACTGGTACCTGTGTATATTCCCATTTCCAATCTGAGTATCCGCGTGGGGGCTTATGCTTTTCAGCCTTTCAAGCGAATCAATCAGGGACCGGACGGAAGTGCCCGGTACGGAAACTGGTTCGGCGCCAGGGCTTTCTACGGTGAACTGTGTGCCAATTACCGGCTTCCGTTTGCCAATGTCAATGCCTACTGCAATTATGACAGCACACACGGGCGCTGGGGTGCGGGTCTGTCTTTAGGTTTTTATATTCTTGCGCCTAAATTTCTGTGAACTGACTGATAAATAAAACAATATAGATATGAGTATAAATAGCGTCCTTGTGCTTGGAGCCGGAAATATGGGAACGGCCATGGCCATGGGAATCTCCAACGCCGTGCCTGTAACGGTTTATAACCGTACAGCCGCACGTCTGGATAAATTCAAGGGAGTCAATAATATAAGAACCACATCCAAGCTCAATGAGGCTCTGGCCGAAAAGCCTGATATGGTTCTGATATGTGTTGAGGGTCACGCCGTTGGTGATGTTATCAATGAAATGAAACCGTTGATGGAATATGACCCTGTTGTGGCCAGTTGCGCGGCCTCTGTCACCCTTGACCAGATGGAGTACCTGCTTCAGGGAAAGAACCGGCGCCTCATCCGGATATTGCCCAACATAGCTTCCACCATAGGGCGCGGTGTCAATCTGATTGCAAGCAAGGGAATCTCCGAGGCCGAGTTGGAAGAGGTAATGAAAATGCTTTCCACCACCGGACAGACTTACCCGGTGGAAGAACGGCTGTTTATGGCAGCAATGGCCATCAGCAGCTGCGGCCTGGCATATGCACTGCGTTATGTACGAGCCACAGCCCAGGCGGGAGTGGCCTGCGGACTGTCACCTGAACTGGCCACACAGCTGTGTGCCGGAACCCTGGACGGTACGGCGGCCTTGCTCCGTGAGGGCGGGCACCCGGAGGAACTTATTGACCGGGTCACCACTCCCGGCGGCATAACCATACGCGGACTGATGGCCATGGAGGAACATGGCTTCACAGCCGCCACCGCCGCGGGCATACTTGCCGCAGCCAAGTAATCTGTAATCCTTATCTGATGCGGTCAGCGGCTGCCAGCAGACGGCGGTCGCGCTGCATCATGCGGCGTCCGAACCAGGTCATAACCATTGCCACAATCACACAGGGAACACCGAAGAAGCTGTACTCTATGCCCGGTGTGAAATATGCAACACAACCCAGTCCCACAGAAACAGCCATGAGCACCAGGCACATGGCGGCTACTCGTATCTGCAGTTTGAGGTTGTTATACAGGAAGATATCAATTGCCAAGAGCAGGGTTACGGCAGCATTGAGAATCAGATAACCGATGTTGTCATAAACATGGAGGGGAGTGCCGTCCGCTCCGTAAAGCATGGGGAAAGCAATGAACAAACCCATCAGAATGACGGCAAAGAGGAGCATCACGCTCTGCCAGCGTTGTATTACCATATGGCTGAATCTGTTAAATATTAGTTGTCTGTTTAAAGTTTACCAAATTGAGTATTTCCTTTCCTGAACTCCAGCATTGAAGGCAGGACGGCGGAGAGCCTGTCAGGGCTTTTATTGGGGCGTACATGGCAGTACAGCTCACGTACTTTTTCAAAGAAATCTTTTTCAGAGAAAGTATTGAGGGAGAAAGCTCTTTCAAAGCACTCAAGAGCGTCCCTGCGCTTACCTTCTTCCCAGAGGATAACTCCACGGTGAATCAGGGTGAGGGCCGTGGCTCCGGTACGGAGTTCCAGATTATCAAGGCGTTCCAGTGCAGCCGTGCGGGAGCCGAGGGCGGACAGAGCTGAAATCATGGCCATTTCGGCTTCAGCGCTCATACCATTTTCAGGAAGCTGGTATTCAAGCTGCTGAAGAAGTTCCAGTGCCTCTTCATATTCAAAATTCTTTATCTGCAGGCGACCCATCATTTCCAGGAAACGGTTGTCAGACCGATACTTATCACTGAAACGCTCCAAAATCATCACCGCGTCCTCAAAAAATATAGTGTCAAGTTCCAGTCCGGCCAAGACCAGGGCAGAATCAAAGTCATCCCGGTCTTCGGAGAGATGGGCGCGGAGACAATCAGCGGCTCTGTCATTATCACCGGCAGCAATATAGAAGCTACCGGCCAACTTGTATTCACCGTGATACGGGCCTTTATTCTCGTGCATCACACTGTAAATGAACTCTCCGGCTGAAGCGGGATAACCGGATTCAGCCAAAGCGACGGGGAGGTCAAGCCAGTTGTCAGGCAGGGATTTGTCAGCATCCTCAATCTGATAAAATATGCAGAAGGGGCAAACCGTATCCATGGGATACACTTCATCATCCATATAAAAAGGATTCATGGGCAGCTGCTTACCCGGTCCCAAGGTCCAGAAACGGTACAGGTTCTTGAGATAAACACTTATGAAAGCGTCCTGTGATGGGGAGCCTTCCTCACGGTACATCTCTTCCATTTCAGGATTATCCATCATGGCCGAGATGGGAGCCGTCATGGACTGGAGCATATTGCTGCGCACGTTTTCCGGGGCCTGGGCAATGGACAGTAACATTGAATACTTATCACTGTCCGCCAAAGCGTGCATCTTCTCCATCATGCCTGCAATGGCCAGACCCTCAGAGTCTACCACAGGAGCAAGGCTGCTGTGATCCGCATGGAAAGGCAGCAACCAGTTTGAAGAGCGGCGGAAGAAATCGTAATTCCGCATCTTTCCTAAAGTGCCGTAAAATACATCGTATCCTTTCTGGACAGCCTCTGTGAAATCCTTTATTTTATCAAAAGAACCCTCCGGGAGCTCGGACATGGCTTTCTCCACGGCCTCCATGGGGTCTTTGTTGTCATTTACATCCTTGGAGAACGAGCGGCCGATTCCGGTGAGGCCTGAAAGCTCAGTTGTTGAGAAGCGGGCACTCAGACGCGGAGCTCCCAACTGGCGGGCAAGCAGGACGGCGAGCCGGTAAAAGCGTGTGTACTGAGCTGAATCCAGCTTGAGGCAGAAGGGCAGGATAACTTCATTATATTCTTCATTGGCGGAGTATGTGAGCAGGGTAAGACCCAGCCAAATGAATGCCACATCAGAAATTTCACCCTGAGCGTGACTCATGATTTTTTCCAGGAGGGCATACCTGTCTTCATTCCACTGCCCAAAAAGTCCCAGGCCCACGGCGGCAGTCCACAGGGAGCGGTCATACACTGGCAGATCAGAGTCCGTCACCAGAGCCAGGATGGTATTCTGAGTGTCCGGTTCCATATTGATGTCTGTCCAGATGAGACCGAAGATAGAATCAGAAATCTGTTCCAGGCGGCTTCTTTTCCGGGTATCCATCAGGACTGAAGCGTCTTTGGCCAGGCGAGCGGACTCATAAAGATAATCGGCAAAGAGGCCTTCCAGAGTTTCTTCCGGGCGCATCTTTGCGTAACGGACACGGGCGTAAAACTCGCTGTTGTCCTGCATGGAATGATATTGCCGCTCAATTTCACCTGCCAGGCCGGAAACGGCTTTGGCTATGGCTTTCAACTCCTTGCCCATATCAGATGCGGCCGGATTGTCAAGCATATACCTGAGCATATAAAAGTACTTGGCCTGGAGATTATTAACCTCCTTGAGGAGGTCGGGGGACATATTGTTCCACTCCACCAGGCGGCGCAGCATGGACAGGGCGCGTTCATAACGCCCCTCGTTGATTACTTCAAGTACCCGGTTATATTTGTTTTTGAATTCTGAAATTTCCATGATAGTCAAGAGGAAAGATTATCCTGAGAGTTATAAATATCCTGTTCCAGATGAGGGGGCATATTGCGCTGACTGATTACCAGATACCTTAATTGAGGAAAGCTTTTGCGGTCCAGATAAAGCACCATGTCAGAGTCAATCAGCTGCACAGAGACCACCTGCTCAGGCCTGAAGGTGAAAGAGCTGTACAGCTCCGGAGCTTCCTGCTCCTGTTCATTATCCTGAGCGGGAACCGGAAAGCGGAACAGCTCCACCGTACACTCACCGCCGGAGTATATCCAGCGCTGGGGGCGTGTGAGCTGAGCCACCTGACGGTCTCCGATTATTGCCAGCCATGCCCATGTAGTCATGGCTGCCCACAGGACAAAGAGCATTATCAGAGCCGGGAAAATATACCTGACATCATACATGGCGCCCCAGGCTCCGGCTATAACAATTATGACAGCTACAGGAGCCGCAGAAATGAGTTTCCGGCGTGTGAACGGGCGTACCAGCCTGGAGGCACTCACGCTGAACAGGGTATTATCCGCGGTATCAGTCACGGGCAGGACGTGCCACTTCCGGCGTATCGGTTCTGTTTATACCGTCACGCTCCAGCAGTGCATCAATTGTGGGATCAGCTCCGCGGAAGCGGCGGTAAAGTTCTGCGGGATGTTCGGTGCCTCCGCGTTCCAGGATGTTATGACGGAAGGAATCTGCAGTGGCGCGGTCAAAGATACCGTTCTGCTTGAACAGAGCAAAGGCATCCGCATCCAGCACCTCAGCCCATTTATAACTGTAATATCCGGCTGCATAACCGCCTGAGAAGATGTGGCTGAACTGGGGAGAGATCATTGCGCCCTCCTGGTCAGGGAAGATGCGTACAGTCTCAATGGCAGCGCTTTCAAATGCCACGGGGTCCTGAACTGGTTCAGTGATGGTGTGCCATGCCATGTCCAGGTAACCGAAGTTGAGCTGACGCATGCAGGCGTAAGCGGCTCCGTAACGGCTTGAAGCAATCAGGCGGTCAACCAGTTCCTGAGGGATGGGTTCTCCGGTCTGATAATGACGTGCAAATCCGTCCAGGAATTCTTTCTCGGTCAGATAGTTCTCATTGAACTGGGATGGAAGTTCCACAAAATCCCTGTAAACAGCCGTGCCTGAAAGTGAAGAATATTTGGTGTTTGCCAGTAGGCCGTGGAGGCTGTGACCGAACTCATGCAGGAAGGTCTCCACTTCATACGGAGTGAGAAGTGAGGGAGTCTCGGCAGTGGGTTTTGTGAAGTTCATCACAATGGTAACATGAGGACGTGAAGGAGTTCCGTCATCAGCAATGCTTTCATCTTTGAAACCTGTCATCCATGCTCCGGGGCGTTTTCCGGCGCGGGGGAAGAAATCAGTATAAAGGACTCCGATGAAAGTGCCGTCTTCATCGTTGACGTCATAAGCCTTGACATCAGGGTGATATACTTCAATTTCAGGGTTATATGTGAATGTGAGTCCGTAAAGGCGGTTGGCCAGACCGAACACACCATTAACCACATTATCCAGTTCAAAATACGGGCGGAGGGCTTCTTCATCAAAAGAGTACTTTGAAGCCTTGAGCTTATTGGAATAATAAGAATAATCCCAGGGCATGATTTCAACGGGCTGCCCCTCAAGCTCAGAAGCAAACTGAGTCAGTTCTGCCAGTTCGGCATCCAGAGCGGGACGGTATGCGTCACGGAGCTGGTCCAGGAGGCGGTAAACAGCCTGGGGATTCTCAGCCATGGTGCGGCGCAGGGAGTGGTCTGCATAAGTGGCGGAGCCTAACAGACGTCCAATCTGTGAACGGAGTTGGCTGATTCTCTGAATGTTTTCAATGTTGGAGTATTCACCCTTCATGTTTCTGCCGTTATAGAGACGGTACATGCGCTCGCGGAGATCGCGGCGGGTGGAGTTTTTCATGAAGGCAGTGTACACGGGCTGAGCCAGTGTGAAGAGATACTCACCCTGGCGTCCCTTGGCTGCTGCGGCTTCTGCAGCTGCGGTTACAGAGCTTTCAGGGAGGCCGTCCAGGTCATCGGCTGTGAGCCAGATTTCATATGTATTGAGCTCACGGAGAACGTTCTGACCAAAGGCAGTGGTGAGGGCGCTCAGCTCAGAATTGAGGCGGCGGAAAGTCTCGCGGTCCTCACCCTGGAGATTGGCTCCGGAAAGAGCAAAGCTGTCATATGTCTTCTGGAGCAGCATGGCATCCTCAGTGTTGAGGTTGAGATTGTCACGCTGATCATACACAGTGCGGATGCGTTCCCAGAGGGGTTCATTGAGGGTGATGGATGTGCTGTAATCACTCAGTTTCTGACTGGCGGTAACAGCAATTTCCATCATTGCGTCCGTGCTTTCAGCGCTCAGCAGGGGATAAAACACATTGAGAACGCGGTTGAGATCCTCACCGCTGCGCTCCAGTGCCACAATGGTATTTTCAAAAGTGGGAGCCTCAGGGTTTGAGACAATAGCGTCTATCTCAGCCTGGGCCAGGGCAATGCCTCGGTCAATGGCCGGTTCCCAGAGGCTGTCGTTGATTGCGCTGAAAGGCGCAGTTCCGTGTACTCCGGTGAAGTTGCTGTAAAATACATTTTCTGCCAGGGCTGCTGTGGTTGCCATAAGCGTCAAAAGAATGATGATAAGTTGTTTCTTCATTATAGTTATGTAAATTTTATATGCAAAAAGCGTGCCAGATTTTACACTCAATGGATTCCGCGGGCTGCCAAGGCACGGTGATAGCGGGCTGCGTTGATGCGGTGCCGGTCATAAGTCTCTGCAAAATCATGGTAACCTGAAAAATCAGGTTTTGCGCACATATACAGGTAATTATGCTGCGGAGCGTTGAGCACGGCGTCAAGTGTGCGGGCTTCTACAATTCTGATGGGACCCGGAGGGAGGCCGGGATTCTTGTAAGTATTGTAAGGAGACTCCACGGCCAAATGTGCCGCGGTGATGCGCTGAAGGGTAAAGTCTCCCACGGCGAATTTGACTGTTGGGTCTGCCTGCAGGTTCATGTTGCGCCTGAGGCGGTTAAGGTAAAGGGCTGCCACCTGCGGACGCTCATCCGCCTTGTTGGTTTCCTCCTCAACAATTGAAGCCAAAGTTGCCACCTGCTCCGGTGTAAGTCCAAGCTGCTGAGCGCGTTCACGTCTTTCGGCGGTCCAGAATGAGGCGCGGTGGTCTTCAAGAGTGCTTAATATCCTTTCCGGAGAAGAAGTCCAGTAAAACTCATAAGAATCAGGGAGGACAGCAGCCGCATATGTGGCCCTGTCATAACCACGCACCCGCAGAACGGAGTCAGCGGCAGCCGCAAACTGAGCGCTGTCAGCTTCAAAGACAGTGGCGGCACGGCGCCACAGGTCGGATGAAGTCCGCAGATTATTGAATGTGAAGCGGATGGGAGTCTGGTTACCAGCCTTGAGACGGCGGGAGAGAACAATGGCTTCCGTACCCGGCTCAACAAGGTAAGAACCGTGCGCACGTTCAGGGGTGCCGTTCTGAAGTTTCCATAATCTGGCCACCTTGGATCCATAGCTTCCCAGGCGTGTCTCCAGGCTGTCAGTGACCGCTTCAACGGTGCTTCCCGCCGGTATGTAAATGCGTGTTGGCTCGCCGTCAAACTCATTGCAGCACAGGCCTTTCCATACCAGGTATCCGCCTAAAGCCAGCAGGCCTAAAGTAACCGCGCTCCAGCACAATATTTTTCCAATTCTCATTATAAAGAAGTGTAGTTTGAAATTTTAATCTTCAAAGTTACACTTTTTTTTGCTAATTTTGTACTTTCAAAGATAATGTTTAGAATTTTTCAACTTTATTAAAGGGATGAAAATAGGGATAGTAGGCGCGTCAGGCGCTGTTGGTCAGGAACTTATGAAAGTTCTTGAAAGTTCCGGATTGCCGGTTGAAGAACTGCGCCTCTTCGGGAGCGCCCGCAGTGCCGGAAAACGCTATACATTTGACGGCAAGCCCACTGAACCGGTGCGGGAACTGACCCGTAACACGGAGGATTTTGCCGGTCTTGACTTTGTATTTGTTTCTGCGGGTGCATCAGTGAGCCGGGACTATGCGGAGGTGATAACTTCCGGAGGAGCCCTGATGATCGATAACTCCAGTGCGTTCCGCATGGATGAGGATGTACCCCTTGTGGTACCCGAGGTAAACGGTGCTGATGCCCTTGATGCACCCCGCCGCATAATTGCCAATCCTAACTGCACGACAATACAGATGGTTGTGGCCCTGAAACCAATCCAGGATCTGTCACCCATCAAGGCCGTGCATGTCTCCACATATCAGGCAGCCTCAGGTGCCGGAGCCACCGGCATGGAGGAACTTGAAATACAGTCCGGCCAGATTGCACGCGGTGAGCAGCCCAAGGTGGAGAAATTTGTGGATCAGTTGGCTTTCAATCTTATACCTCATATTGATGTATTCACAGAAAACGGATATACGCGTGAGGAAATGAAGATGCATAACGAGACCAAGAAGATCATGCATGCACCCGGACTTGAGGTGAGCGCCACATGTGTGCGTGTGCCGGTAATGCGCGCTCATTCAGAGGCCATATGGGTCATAACGGAGAGCCCCCTTACGCTTGAACAGGTGCGCACGGCATTCAGTGAGGCCGAGGGCGTTGTGCTTGTAGACCGCTGTGAGAACGGAGGTTATCCCATGCCTCTCCATGTGTCAGGAACAGATCCTGTGTATGTGGGACGCGTGCGTAAGGACCTTGCCGAGCCATGCGGGATTTCCTTCTGGGCCGTTGCAGACCAGATACGCAAGGGCGCGGCACTGAATGCTGTGCAGATTGCACAGTATATCATTGAGCATAAGTAATTTAATATAGATATATCCACGGAGGGCACGGAATGTTGGCAGCTCTTACACCCCTTGTAAGCAACCCGGTACAGATATTTCTTATTGTACTGAGCATCATTCTGTTTGCACCTCTGATACTTAACAAGCTCAAGATACCGCACATCATCGGGCTGATTGTGGCCGGAACTGTCATAGGACCTTACGGCTTCAATGTTTTGGCTGCGGACTCTTCTTTTGCCGTGTTCGGGCAGGTGGGACTTCTATACCTGATGTTCCTGGCCGGCCTTGAGATTGATATGTACCATCTGCGGCTGAACCTCAAGCGCGGACTGGTATTCGGACTTCTGACCTTATTGTTCCCCCTGGTGCTTGGAGTGCTCAGCAGCGTTTATATCCTGAAGCTTGACTGGCTGACATCCATGCTCTTAGGCTCCATGTACGCCTCCCACACCCTGCTTTCTTACCCTGTGGCGGCACGTCTGGGAATCACCAAGTCTCCCGCAGTGGTAATTGCCATTGTGGGAACCATCATTGCCGTACTGGGTGCTCTGCTTGTACTTGCAGGAACTGTCAGCACGGCCCGGAGCGGAAGCTTTGATCTTGTGGGGCTATTACTGCTTTTCGGCAAGCTGATACTGTGGGCAGTTGCCCTGCTGTATTTTTTTCCGCGGATGACCCGTGCGTTTTTCAAGCGCCATTCAGACAAGGTGACACAGTATGTCTTTGTTCTTGCCCTGGTATTCCTTGCCGCCGGCACAGCGCAGATGATAGGCCTTGAGCCGGTATTAGGCGCATTCCTTGCGGGCCTGCTTCTGAACAGATTTGTGCCAGTAGGGTCCCCGCTAATGTCATCCATTGAGTTTGTGGGTAACGCGCTCTTTATTCCGTACTTCCTTATCAGTGTGGGCATGATGATAAATGTGGAGGTGCTTACGGATGTCAATACACTCATGCTCAGTGGTATAATGCTTACTGTGGCCATGGTGGCCAAGTGGGTGCCTGCGTGGATTGCCCAGAAAATCTATCACCTGAGCGGCAGCTCACGTGATGTCATGTTCGGACTCACCACTGCCCATACAGCCGTGGCACTGGCTGTGGTCACGGTTGGTTATCAGATGGGAATGTTTGATGAGGTGGTGCTGAACAGTACCCTTGTGGTCATTATGATAACCTGTGGAGTGGCTCCGGTGATAACGTCCGCAGCGGCTGCGCGTCTGAAGGTTCAGATGGTGTCAGATGAAGGTGAAAGCCTTGTCCGGGGCACACGTGTCAACAATACACTCATTCCGGTTGCCAATCCGGTAACGGCATCCCAGCTGATGGAGATGGCGCTGCTGATGCGTAATGAACGCGGGCGACACAGCATGTATGCCCTCCATGTGCGTAATGATAACAACAGTAAATCCAAGTCCCTGTCCGCGGCCTCACTCCGAGCGGCCAGAGCCGTTGCGGCAGCAGCTGACTATGAAATCGATACACTGGACCGTTACGACCTGAATACGGTCACAGGCGTACTGAATGCCATTGAGGAACGTGATATCACAGAAGTACTTCTGGGTATGCACAGGCGTACCACTGTGATAGATTCTTTCTTCGGAGCCAAGGTGGAACAGCTTCTTAGAAGCACCAACAAGATGATTCTGATTTCACGCTGTTTCATACCGCCCAATACACTGACACGCATTTTGGTATGGGTACCGGCCAAGGCCCAGTACGAGACGGGCTTCAGCCGCTGGGTGCGCGGGCTCTCACGCCTGGCGCTGCAGGTTGGTTGCCGTATCATTTTTTATTGTTATGCAGATATCCAGCCGCTTATACGCGGTGTGATTTATGCAGAGAATTATGCCGTGCGCTGTGAGTTTGCCACTGTTGAGGCGTGGGATGATTTTATCCTGATGTCCAGGGAAGTTCAGCCGGATGACCTCCTTGCCGTGGTGGGAGCCCGTGCACAGAGTGTGTCTTACTGCACGGATATGGCTGACCTGCCCTCATTCCTCCAAAAATATTTTGCCCAGAATAACCTGATGATGATTTTCCCGGAGCAGTTTGGAGAAAACGCCCCGGTAACCTGGTTTACAGATCCTCTCAGCAGCGATATAGCCACCCAGCCCTCTCCGCTCTGGGCAGGACTGCGCTCGGCCATGCGTCGGCTTGTAGGCTCAGTTACCAACAGAAAAATTTCAAAATCATGACACGTATCTTACTGACAATGATATTGATGCCGGTCGCACTTCTTTCTTATGCGACTGACACTATAGAAGAAACCCTCCGGATGATTTCAGAAAATAATCCGGAATTGCGTCGTTCCCTGATAGAACTTCAGGCCAGTCAGGCAGAAAATTCCACTGGGCTTGCTCCGGCGGACCCTCAGGTGGAAGTGGGTTATCTGTGGAACTCAGAACGCGGAGGAGGAAACCGGACAGATGTATCAGTAACTCAGGAACTGGATTTTCCAACCGTCTATGCGCGGCGGCGAGCCGTTTCCCGCGCGTCAAATTCTCTGGCTGAAGCACGGCAGAGGAGCACGGCGGTGGAGGTTTATAGACGCGCCCGTAATCTGCTGATTGATTTAACTTATTACAATGCCCTTACAGACATTATTAATCAGCGGCTGGATTACGCTGCCACAATCGCGAATGCTTCACGGGAGGCTCTGGCGCAGGGTGATATTACAATCATTGATTTCAACAAGGCGGCAATGGATTATACCCTCTGTGTTGGAGAACTCAAGCGGATACAACTGGAAGAGGCAAGCCTCAGCGCGGAGCTTGCGGTGATGAACGGAGGCACTCTGCTTGAATTCACAAATACTGAATTTCCGGCTGCTAATATTAATTATATAGACATTGACAGCCTGCTGAGAAAAGCGTATGCATCAGACCTTGATGTACACCGGAGAGAGCAGGGAGTGGCAGCAGCCGAGGAGTCCCTGGCTCGCAGTGCCTGGATTCCAAAATTCTCATTGGGATATTCAAGTGAATTTCAGAACGGAAACTCACTTCAGGGAGCAGTACTGGGCATATCCATTCCGCTGTGGGAAAACCGGAATAAAGTCAAGGCGGCCCGTCTGCGCGCGCTCTCTGCCGCTATGGAGATGGAGAATACAGAACGATCCAAGTTGATGGAATACCAGTGTACTCTTCTCTCAATTAATCAGCTTCAGGAGGTTGAAAGATTTTACACTAATGCTCTTGAAGCTTATGACAGCGATGCCCTGACGCTTGAGGCTTTCAATGCCGGGCAGATTACAATCCTGGAGTATGCCAATCAGATGCAGTACACCCAGGAACTCAGGCGTAATCTGCTGGATACCAAGCGGCAGCTTGCCAAGCTGTACACCCGGCTGCTGGTACCTGAATCTTTTACTGAATAAACTTGTTCATATATATTATGAAAGAAATAAAAAATGAGGAATTTGGCGGTGAGAGACCGTTGTTTGCCTCCAGACATCTTCTGCTTGACAATGTTACCATACATGCCGGAGAATCGGCACTCAAATGCTGTGAGGATATCAAGGCCATAAACTGCCGCTTTGAAGGCAAATACCCATTCTGGCATGTGGATGGTTTTGAGATAGACCGCTGCCTGTTTACCCCCGGGGCCCGCGCGGCACTGTGGTATTCCCGTAATCTTGTGATGAAGGATACTATGGTGGAAGCACCCAAGATGTTCCGTGAAATGGATAATCTCACTCTTGAACGCGTACGCATTCCTGATGCTCAGGAAACCATGTGGCACTGTTCCAATGTTAAACTGGAGGCGGTTGAGGTGGCCAATGCGGATTATCTTTTTATGCACAGCCATGATATCAAGATATCAAATTACCGTCAGCAGGGCAATTACTCCTTCCAGTACTGCCGCAATGTTGAAATCCGTGATGCGGATATAGATTCCAAGGATGCATTCTGGAACACGGAGAATGTCACCCTGATAAACTGCCGTATAACAGGCGAGTACCTGGGATGGCACTCACATAATCTTCACCTGATCGGTTGCACTGTTTCCGGCACTCAGCCCCTGTGTTACTGTGAGGGTCTGGTGATGGAGGACTGCATTATGGAGCCGGACTGTGACCTTGCTTTTGAGGACTCCGATGTTAAGGCCACTGTCAAGGGCAATATTACCAGTGTTAAGAATCCGCGTTCAGGCAGTATTGTGGCTGACAGTATCGGTCAGATTATCATTGATGAGAATATCCGGCAGCCGGCTTCATGTAAGATTGAAACCAAATGAATACCTCAGTTTTTGATGTAATACTTTCACGCCGTCACACCAATTCATACAAGTGGGATACCACTCCTGATGATGTGATTCCCATGTGGGTGGCGGATATGGATTTCAAGACTGCTCCGGCCATTATTGAAGCGCTGGAGGAACGTGTCAGGCAGGGTATTTTCGGGTACACCCACGTGCCGGATGAATATTATCAGGCAGTGTGCCGGTGGTTCAGCACACGTCACGGCCTGGATATCAATCCCGGACATATCATTTATACAAGCGGTGTGGTTCCGGCCATCTCAGCAATCTTACAGGCGGTGTGTCTGCCGGGTGAATCCGTGATTGTACAGACTCCGGCTTACAACTGCTTTTTCTCCTCAATAAGGAACAACGGTTGCACTCTGGCAGACAACCGTCTCATTTATGACAAGGGCAGATATTCCTTAGACTTTGAAAATCTTGAGGAGCTTGCCCGCCGCAGTGATGTAACGGCCCTGATTCTGTGTAATCCCCATAATCCTTCCGGACGTGTGTGGACACCGGAGGAGTTGCGCCGCATCGGTGACATATGCCTGGAAAACAATGTGTTTGTCATTGCGGATGAGATACACTGTGAGATAGTTTATCCGGGCTACCGGTACACGCCGTATGCCTCATTGGGCGCTGAGTATGCCCGTGGAAGCGCCACATGTATCTCTCCGAGCAAGGCTTTCAATATTGCAGGCCTGCAGATTGCCAATATTGTGGTGCCCAATGACAGTTACCGTCGCCGTATTGATAAATCCATCAATATCAATGAGGTATGTGACGTAAATCCATTTGGAGTACTGGCAACTATTGCGGCATATGAGCGCAGCTCAGAGTGGCTTGACAGCTTGATAGAGTATCTTGACGGCAACCGGCGCCTCCTTGCCGAACATTTTGAGCGAGAACTCCCGGAATTTACTCTCACCCCCATGGAGGGAACATATCTGGGATGGTTCAATATCAGCTGCACAGGACTGAAGGCAGCGGAAGTTGAAAGTATATTGGTGGAGCAGGCGCACGTACGCCTCAATGCAGGGGAAATGTACGGCCCCGGGGGCAGCGACTTCCTCCGCATCAACCTGGCCCTTCCCCGCTCAGTCCTCTCCACCGCCCTCGCCTCAATCACCCCCGTTCTGAGAAAGCTGATCAGGTAAGAGGTGGTTGTCATCAATGAGGTATGTTAACTCTGAAGCTGGAGGAGGGCTGACTGAATTTTATGCAATGTTTCATTGCTGGGATTCCATATGCCGTACCGGAAGAGATCAAGTTTTGTTTTCTGCATACCTATGAGTTTGGCAAATGCAGCAATGTCATTAACTCCTATGGAGTCTAATAATCTGGCTACTACATTGTTGTAATTGGGTTCTGTCTTGTCTGAAAATGATGAGATATGGATATCCTCATCCACATTGTCCCAACGCAAACTTTGACCGTCCGCCCAGATTTCAAACTGATCTCTCTCTTCCTCAGAAGCATCCATCAGACGTGGAAAAGCTTCCAATGGCCGGCTCTTTTCAGTGCCATCCGTTGTCAGTATGTATATTCTGTTGTTTGCAAACCAAACTTTTTCAATTTTTTCCATAGCATTTGTTATTTATCAAAGTAATTATGCCATTCTGAAATAATATCTTCCTTATAATTTTCCACTGTATTCAATGCCTTCTTTATGATTTGAGGATTTATCCCATGATTGTACACTACTTCTATGTTAGGATGAACCTGAATTTTGGCGAGCTTGCCACCATAGGAAATATGAACATGAATAGGTTCATGATCATCTGAATAGAAAAAGAATCTTATACCGAATATGATAAACAACGTTGGCATATAACTGAATATTTTGGGCTGTAAAGATAATGATTATGTTTTATATTCAAAAATAAATCTGATGATTGTTGGAAAATAAAAAAGGCGATGTGGGGACATCGCCTTTTTTGTGGTTAGGGGATTGGGTTATCTTACAACTTTGGTGGCGGTTGTGCCCTGGCGGCGGATGTAAATGCCGGCGGGGAGGTTGTTACCGTTCATGCGGATACCCTGGAGGTTGTAATACTCTGCAGGAGCATTGCTGTCATTTTCAACAGTGATTGCGTCAATGCCGCTGTTTGTGCCGTTGATTACAGCTGCTGCGGGAGCGGGAGTAACTGCCTCAGAGGCTTCCTGCGGGAGGCTGAACACGCGGAATGATGAGCGATTGGCCACATAGAGGTTGCCTGCGGGGTCAATGGCTGCCTGATAGCTGTTGTAATCAGTGTCAGTGCCTGTAAGAACGGGGAACTTGTACAGCTCAGTGAGAGTGAATTCGGGCTCCCAAGTCAGGGCGCAAACGCGGATGTTACCTGCTGCATCCTGTACATAGAATGTATTGCCGTCCTTGCTCAGAGCAATGCAGCCAACACCACCGCCGAGGTCTTCATAGCTCTCGCCGGAGTTATACAGGAGATTGCCTTCACGGTCTGCGATTACAAATACGGGTACGGGTTTGGTGTTGTTACCGCTGCCGCGAACCTGGCCTAATGCCATGCCCTGAGGCGCCAGAACAACATCCACGTTACCGTTGATGAGATAACCGCTCAGAGCCTTGAATGCGTCAGACTGGACGGGCTGTTCTGTAATCTGTGTGGCAGTTCCGATATTGTAAGTAACCAGGTTAAGGGAGTAATCAGAGGGCCAGTCTTCCTGGAAGGAGATGAGCTGAGTGTTCTCGCCTGAACCAGTCAGAGCCATGCCTGAAGTTGAGCCGCCGATAACTTTACCGTTATATGTCCATTCACCGCTGGCGGGATTGATTGTGCCGGCAAAGAAGTTTGAGCGTGTGCTCTGAACTGCGGGATCAAAGAGATAGAGGCCGCCCTGCTTGTCACCCCAGTCAGAGATGAGCAGGTTACCGTTCTCCATAGTGGCCAGACGCCAGGGAGAAGCACCGACAGAGGTGTCCCAGATTCCGGGGAGCCAGGGCTGTGCGTTGATGGCGTCAAGTGCGGGAGTGAATGCACGGATACCGCGCTGACCGTCCTTCTGAGATACATATACAGTACCGAAGGAAGCATTTTCAGGATTGAGGTCAATGGTTACACCGCTTGAAACCACGCCGCTGTTGAAGATCATAGAGGCTGTGGGAACGGTGGGGTTGAATACCACAACTTCCCATGTGTACTGACCTGCCAGATCAGCGGGATCAATGGTAACGGTGTTTTCGCCCTTGGCGTAATCACCTTCGGCCATCAGTTTAACTTCACCGTCAACGTTTTCAGCGGTGGGCACGCAGCGTACGGCAGCATGAGCATCCTCAGTGAGAGAGAATGTGATGGCGTACATTCCGTTTTCTTCAGCCTGGCTCAGGCCGTGAGCCCAGTTGGGACGTACAGTGGGCTGAGCAACATCCTTGGTGGTGAAGCGGCTGATCTTGTTACCGCGCAGAGCGTAAAGATCCATATAAGCACCGGTGATTTCATCATCCTGATTGCGGACAACAACGGTGCGGCCGGTTGTGGCGTAAGGAACTTCAGCAGCTTCCATTGCGGTATTGGCGGTCTGGATGTCAGACTGAGCGGCAAGGCCGTCAGTGATGTCACCCATGCGCACGCCGGCATGTTTGCCGTCTGCGTCAAGTTCAGAGTAAACCATCATTGAGTGACCGGCATACTTGAAGTAACCGTGACGGTTAACGGGAGCAACTTCTGAAGTTGACTCAAGGTTATAAGTGACACCGTTGAACTGCATGGCGGGAACCTTAGTGCTGTTGACAATGAAGGAACCTGCGGTCACGGGAGAGAGTGAGATGGTTACATCCTCACCGAGCTCATCCATGTTCATGTGGTCACGGGTATCGTTCACAAATGAAGCGGTTACAAATTCTCCTTCCACCACTTCAAGGCGGTTGAGCCAAACCTTGCGGTTATAGTAAGTGGAGTAAGAAGGCATATAGAATGTACCTTCATTGGAAGTACCGGTGTATGCAAATGTAAAGCCGGTGTAAGCGCTGTAGAAGTTGGCAGTTGCTCCGGTCTGGAACCACTTGACGGGGTCACCTGTGGGAACGCCCTGGTCGTCATTTTCCCAGCGGTAAACATTACAGTAACCCTTAACTTCACCGGGTTCAAGTTCATCATCAGTGAGAACGCAGTGCTGAGCGGCAGAACCAATCAGGACACCGTCAGCTGTAACGCCTATATCAGCAAGGGGTGAGAGATTACCCTGGGTGCCGGCGGTGGATACTTCTGCAAGTACTTCAAGAGTGTTTCCGTTAAGAACCAGAACAGTGGGCTGGAGAGCCTCGTCATGAGCCAGCACGTAAATGCGGCCTCCGTTCTGTACCATGCGCTTTACAGTCTTGCCTTCAAGAGCGGGGATTTCCTTGTTGTCAACTGCAAGGTTGAAGTTATATGAATCACCGGCCAGGATGGCGGGAGTGTCCAGTTCATCGGGATAGTCAGTATACTCAATGGCCGGGGGCTCATAAGAGAGGCTTTCCAGATAAACGCGGGGATAAATAACTTTGGCAGCTTCAACGGTGAACGGGCCGCAGTATTCTTCTTCTGCATCCTTGTAACCTTCACAGCTAACGGAGATGGTGTACTGACCGGGAGTGAGTTTACGGAATACAAAGGCACCGTTCCATTCATTGTCAGTTGTTTTGGTGTCCACCACATTGCCGGCTTCATCATAAAGAGTTACAATGGCTCCGTTGAGGGGCTTGTATGCGTCCGGGCTTGAAGCGGAAGCATTGTAATATTTATGACGGAAACGTTCATGGAGGTCACGGACAATACCGTAGAGGTCGCCGGTGTTTTCCTGGGGAACGTTATAATACTCAGCAATACCGCGGGCATATGCTTCACCTTCAATTGCGCAGACCTCGGGGTTCATGGCGCGGTGGCGGGCCGGCTGGTATGTGTGGAAGTAACCTTCACAGAGCATACCGGGAACACCGTGACGCAGAACTGCGTAGTAACCCTTGTATGTCTGGCCGTTGGGATGAGTAACAATCACATGGTCGCCGCCCCAGAAGTCGATGTCATAGTAAATGGCAACGTTGGTCATGGAGTAGTTGCTCCAGCATGAGTGAGTGTTTGAGTAAGCGTAAGGCCAGATAACACGGAGAGCTTCCACAGAACCGGGAACGCTCTGTGTGCCGTTCTCACCGCGAACAAACATGGCGGGGTAGTTTGTGGTGTTGCCGTCAACGTGGGCGTTGGAGTGGATGGAGAGGAAGTAATCAAAGTTATTCATTTCCACTTCCTCAGCAATCTCATTGATGTTACGTGAAACGCCGTTCTTAACGTGGCTCATCACCAGGCCCTGGCTCATGTCACGAGCAGCGCCCCAGCGGTAAAGTTCTTCAGCAGCTCCCTCAGGCTTCTGGTTCAGGGTGGGGTCATATTTGAACCCGTACTCGCTCAGGCGCTGCAGGGTGGCAAGACCTTTCCAGAGGTTGGTATTTGTTTCAAAGAAGCCGCAAGTGTCAGTGTAATCTGGTTCACCGTGTCCGATGGTACCCATGTGACGGTCACCGCTTCCCCAACCGCCGTGACCGGGGTTGATGTAGATTCGGAGATCATTGAGATCCTTGGCCTGAACTGCGCCAAGACTCATGGCTGCAACAGCCAGAGTTAAAAGTATTTTCTTCATGGCCGTTGATTATTTAAGGTTAATAATGTAAAGTTCACCGTTGGGAGTGGTGAATGCAATCTTGTCCTGGGCTGTGGTGGGGAATACAGCAACGTATTCCGGACCTGTAACGCGCTGGGTCACTGAGCCGTCAGTGCTTACTGCCACCAGAGCTGATTCAAGTGTCACTTCACCGTTGTCATGGTCATCCATGCCAACGAGAACGTTATTGTTCAGCCATTTAACGGCACGGAGCATGCCCAGACTCTGAAGATCAGAGCCGTCAAGACGGCATGTGAAAGCGCCGCAACCAACAGCAAAGAAGGCAACACGAGTGCCATCCGGGCTGATTGTGGGCCACAGGTAACTGTTGGCACGGATGCCCAGCGGGCTGAGCTGACGTGTCACGCCGTTTTCTGTAATCATGAGGCGTCCAAGATCTATTGAAGCAACAGGCATGGAGGCTGTGGTGGAGCCTGAAAGCGCCACATTCTGAGCGCGACCGTTATCAACAGCCACAGCTGTTGAACCGCTCACTGCAAAACCCTGAAGATTACGGGTGGGAGAAACAATGGTTCGGGTGTCTCCGCTCTGGCTGTCATAAGCGTTTACGGCGCTGTAACGGCGGTGTGCGGAATCAAATGTGTTTGTGCGGTAAACAACAAAACGGCCGTCCTGGCTGAACTTGAGCATTCTTATTGAACCGTTATTGCTGATTTTCTTTTCAGAACCGGAGGCCAGATCAATAAGAGAAAGGCCGGTTCCATCCATTGAAGCTACGGCAGCCTGTGTGCCGTCAGGGCTCAATTCAGCGGCTGAAACTGTCATGCCGGCCGGAAGATTTACGCGCTCAACGCTCTGAACTTCCAACAGCTGACCATGCATGCACAGCACGCTAAGACATAGCCCCACTGAAAGTAGAAACTTTTTCATGGTTTGATAAATAATTGGTATATAAAGGTTGACGGCAAAGGTAATAATAAAAAATGGAATATGCAAAGTTTTAACGTATTCACACTTCAAAGACGGTCCTCATGCGGCTCAGGCCCTTTTGATGCGGGGAAGAGGGGAGGGCACCAGGGAGCTGAAAAGTTCCGTGATTTTTAAAATTGCTTCTCCTTTCCCTGCCGAGCCGTATGCGGAAGTTATTATTTCCGCGGTCAACGCGGCTTCCATATGGCTCAGCATTACTTCTGCCGGACAGGGCAGGGCGCTGAACTCAACCATTATATGACTGCTTTCAATGTCTGTGATGTTTGTTGAGATAACCCAAGGGGTGAGGGATGCCAGCATCTCGGCGCACAGATCGCGGAGGTGACGGCGCAGTGCCGGGGCATTTCTGCGTTGAAGCAGTACGGGCTGCTCTCCTGTATGATTTTTCAGTGCGCTGAGGGCGTAGACCCCTTCAGTAACATTGTCAATTGACAATGATATTACAATGCTTTCCTTGTTCATGATATGTGATTCTCTTTTTAATTTTAAGCTCCCTGTGATGTCTTTACAAGTGAAATGACCAATCTGGTCTGTTTGAGGTTATTTCTCAACATTCTGCGGCCCTGCAGGTGAGAAATGTACCAGCGCTGCGGGCGCACGTAATTGAGAACGAACTCCACGGCCTGACGGAATGTGCAGTTTCTGAGAGTCTGAGTGCGCTTGACATTGAGCTGAAGGTCACGCCACATGCAGATCTTAAGCTGCTGAGGATCTGGAACTTCAAGCATGGGCTCCGGCAGGCGCTTAAGTACGGTGCAGGCGTACTCCAGTCCAAGAAAGAATGCCGGCGGCCGCTGAGCCAGCACACGGTCCACAAGTGTGTCAAGGTCTATCTCCTCTCCGGAGGCATGTGCGCGTGAAAGGGCCGTGACGGCCTGCCCCACAAATGCATTGCGTTTGATGTCTTTTATGTGCATAGGATGATTCTTAGATTTGTTAATTGTAAAACAACAATGCAAAAACTACAATACAGAATTGTATTTGTCAAGTCAATAATTGTTAATAAACAATAATTGGCGGAATTTAAATTGATAGGATAAAAAATTGGATGAAATTGTTTATCTTTGTGGAACAATAATTCCGCCACACACTATGGAAGAAAAGAAACTGTTTCTGCTTGATGCTTATGCCCTGATTTACAGAGCGTATTACGGACTTATCCGCGCCCCACGCGTAAACTCCGCCGGTATGAACACCTCAGCCATTTTTGGCTTCTGCAATACCCTGGAGGAAGTTCTGCGTAAGGAAAATCCCGGTTACATTGCCGTGTGCTTTGACCCGGTGGGAGGCGAGACCTTCCGGCATGAGCAGTTTGCGGAGTACAAGGCCGGGCGTGACAAGCAGCCGGAGGATATTACAATTGCCGTACCTTATATAAAGGAAATACTTGCGGCATTCAATATCCGCGCCATAGAAATGGCCGGTTATGAGGCTGATGATGTGATTGGTACCCTGTCAGTCAAGGCTCAGCATGAGGGATTCACAACATACATGATGACCCCAGACAAGGATTACGGCCAACTGGTTACGGACAAGGTGCTGATGTACCGGCCGTCCCTGCGCGGAAATGGTTTTGAAATTCGCGGGCCAAAAGAAGTGTGTGAGCGATACGGACTTCAGGCTCCCATCCAGATGATTGATCTTCTGGCACTTGAAGGCGATACCTCAGACAATATCCCCGGGTGTCCGGGCGTTGGTCCCAAGACTGCGGCAGACCTGATTGGGCGCTTCGGTTCGGTTGAGAATCTTCTGGCGCACACTTCAGAGCTCAAGGGTGCACTCAAACAGAAGATTGAAAACAACGCCGCACAGATTGAACTCTCCAAGAGCCTTGCAACCATCTGTACATCAGTACCCATTGAAATAGATCTGGAAAGCCTGCGCCGCCGCGAGCCCAATCTTGAAGCTCTGCTGGAAATTTTCCGCAAGCTTGAATTTAATTCATTGATAAACCGTTACACTCAGCAGGCATCAGCATCTTCCCCAGCGGCTCCACGTCAGGAAACACCCCGTGAGGCGGAGGGAGCTTTGTCACTGTTTGATTTTGCGGACGCTCAGGAAAACGAGCCCGTGCTGAAAGAAGAATTTGCTTCAAGACAGATACTTACGGATGCTGTCAGGATCACAGAGTTCATAAATCAGGCCATTCAGGCAGGGGAAGTGGGATTAGGAGTGGCCGCATTCGGACCGGAGGCTATGACAGCCACAGTTACAGGAATCTCCCTCTCTTACGGTCAGGAAGAAAATCAGACAGCATACCTTCCGCTCCCCGCGGAACAGTCTGCCCGGGCAGAGCTCATGAACCTCCTGGAGCCGCTGTTCAGCTCTGATACAGTGACAATTGTAAGTCCGGACATCAAGCGCGACATGATAGTCCTCCTTCGCCTCGGCCTCACCTTCCAGGGCGCAAAATACTTTGATGTGGGTGTGGCTCATTATATTGTGAATCCTGAGGGGAAGCATGATATCCGATATCTTGCCAATACCGTCCTCCATGCAGCAATCCCCGGCGGGGAGCTTTCAGGAAAGGACGCCGCAGCGGCTGATACTGCCGAAAACGCTGCTCGTTTCGGAGCCGTAGCATCATATTCCCTCAGACTCAAACCCCTGCTGATTAAGCAGGTGGAGGAGCTCGGGCTGGTGAAACTGATGGATGAGGTTGAAATGCCGCTTGTGGCCGTACTTGCAGCCATGGAATGGGAGGGCGTAAGGATAGACTCCGGAGAATTGGCATCCCTGGCACGTAAACTGGATGAACGTCTTAACCAGTTGCAGGCCAAGGCATTTGAAATTGCAGGCACTCCGTTTAATGTCAGCTCTCCGAGCCAGGTGGGCACCATCCTGTTTGAAAAACTGGCCATAGACCCCAAGGCAAAGAAAACCAAGAGCGGGGCCTGGTCCACCGCCGAGGATGTTCTGGAGAAATATGCAGCCGACGTTCCGCTGGTAGGTCTGATCCTTGACATCCGCGCCCTCAAAAAATTGTTAACCACATACGTGGAAGCACTTCCCAAGCTGGTAAATCCTCACACGGGCAAAATACATACCACATTCAATCAAACAGTTACAGCCACTGGTCGTATTTCATCCACCAATCCCAACCTCCAGAACATTCCCGTCCGTACCGCAGACGGGCGCGAGATACGCCGAGCGTTCATTGCAGACCCCGGCTGCCTCATCCTCAGTGCGGATTACTCTCAGATAGAACTGCGCCTGATGGCCGACTTCAGCGCCGACCCCTCCATGGTGGAGGCCTTCCTTGAGGGCGAGGACATTCACCGTGCTACAGCCGCCAAGATTTACCACCTTGATCCCAAGGAAGTTACAGACACTCAGCGCCGCAACGCCAAGACGGCTAACTTCGGAATCATCTACGGCATCTCAGCCTTCGGCCTCAGCGAGCGCCTCGGGATACCGCGTTCAGAAGCCAAGGAGCTCATCAACGGCTATCTGGCCACATATCCTGAAGTGAGCAGATACATGAACAATGCCATTGAACAGGCGCGTAAGGATGGATACGTCAGCACAATATTGGGCCGCCGGCGTTATCTCCCGGATATAAATTCACGCAGCAACGCCGTGCGCGGATATGCTGAGCGCAATGCCATCAACGCCCCTCTCCAGGGCTCTGCAGCCGACATTATCAAGATTGCCATGGTGAGGATAGACGCTGAAATCAGACGTCGCGGCCTCCGCTCCCGCATGATAATGCAGGTGCATGATGAATTGATTTTCAATGTATTCCCTGAGGAGGCTCCCCAGCTCCAGCAGCTTGTGACAGAGCTGATGGAAAAGGCTTATTCAGGCCGGGTACCCATGGAGGTATCATCCGGCCTGGCCTCAAACTGGCTTGACGCCCATTAAGGCACGAGCACTCTGACGGGAGTGGGGTGCTGGGCAGTTGTCACAAGGTAAGCTCCTTGAGACAGAGGCAGTTCACTGTTCTGACTTACCTCAGCTGCAGTGGCCACCAGGCGTCCGGCCATGTCATACACGCATACCTGAGTCTGCGGGGCAGAGCAGATGAAACGTATCACACCGGGGAATGCACGGAGCACAAGCCCCTCTTCCATTCTGACGCCCTCAACACCTGAGTGGTTGACAAAGACCACATTGCTCATTGGAGAACGAACCTCCAGGCGCACTGACTGGACAGAATAAGACTCAGAGTCAGATTCATCAAATCCCGTGATTTCAGTGGAAAGTTCCTCACCCTCGGCCAGGATTTCCTCAGTCACGGCATTTCCGCTTGTGTATTTGGTACGTGTAATAACGTAATAGTCAATGACTTCACCTGAGGGGGCAGACCAGTTGGCCGTATATCTGTCAGCAGAGATATCAGAAGCGGGCAGAGCGGTGCAGGCAGTCAGAACCGGCACGGGAAGACACTCGCCGCGGAGACCGACACCGCGTGAGCCCTCAAAATCACCGCTCAGCAGCAGGCGTGAACCGTGCTGGCCAATGGAGGTGGGAGTGTAAGTTACATTGAGCCAGTACCCTTCATCTGAATTTGCCATGTTGGCGGGAATGGCGCTTGTGGCCACACTGAACATTGCTGCGGAGCCGGAGTACAGAAGCACGTCAATGGAAGAACGCAGGTTCTGGCCGGACACAAACAGCTGACGCGTAATGCTCTTGCCCAATGCAACCTGCCCGAATTCCAGTTCCATGCCTGTGGTGGGAGCTATCAGAGTGGGATCTCCCGCCGGAGGAGTCACGCCCCCGGGAGTGAAAGCCTCACCCTTTTTGGTACCCCACAGGTACTCAGCCAGTTCCGGCAAGTCAATGAAAGGATTGCGGTTATTCTGGAAGCCGAAAACGGCGTTATTGCGGTCAATTTCTTTCTGGCTCACGGGATCCTCCCGGTGCCATTTCATCAGGAGCGCCACAGACCACGCATTCAGGGTGGGATAAGCGTTCTGACTCACCATATAAGTATATTTCCACGTCAGATTCTGGTAAGCCGTGGCCATATAAAAATATGTGCGGGCAAAGTCGCCCTTGTACTCATCATCCGGCTCAAAGACGCGTGAGGCATTACCACCCTGGCCGTTAACGGGATAACCCACGGCGCAGATACCGTTGTCAAACGTTATGGGCTGATTGCGGTCCACCGTACCCAGCGGATAATTGCTCTTGGCGGAATTAGCCGCGCGCTCAGACGGATAGAGATGGTTCAGGTCCACATACGCACCCACAGTGGTACTTCCGCCCCACCAGCTCTTTGGAAACGAGTGCTCGCGGTTCAGGCCCGTAAAACTGGGCGCATAAAGGGGTATGTCTGAATACATGTCCCACCACCGGTTGGAGTTGGGATAAGTATCCGTCACGCGGAAATACTGCGGCAGGTCATTGTATGATGAGACCTTGGTAAAATTCTTGACAAGATTATGGATTGCCAGCTTCAGCTCAGCCTCCTTCTTGCCGTTTAAGGAAGAATAATAACCTGTGGGAGGCTGCGCAGCCGCAGCCCCCGCACACATTATTATTAAAAGATAAAGGATGGATTTTTTCATGCAGAATTATTAGAGTTCAAGCGGAGTGTAAGGCATATCCCACGCCTTGGCCACAGCCTCGTATGTAATCTTGCCGTCAACCATGTTGACGCCCTGAGCCAGTCCGGGATCTTTCTCGCACGCTTTCTTCCAGCCCATGTCAGCCAGGCGGAGTGCATAGGGCAGAGTGGCGTTGGTCAGTGCAAGGGTGGAGGTGTAAGGCACAGCGCCGGGAATGTTGGCCACTGCGTAATGTACCACGCCGTCAACCTCGTAGACAGGATTGTCATGTGTGGTGGGGTGAGATGTTTCAAAGCAACCGCCCTGGTCAATGGCCACATCCACCATCACTGAACCCTTACGCAGCAGCGGAACCATTTCCTTGGTAACAAGCTTGGGAGCCTTGGCACCGGGAATGAGGACGGAACCGATCACCAGGTCTGTGGTGGGAAGTTCGGACTCAATGTTATGCTTGCTGGAGTACAGGGTCTTGACGTTGGCAGGCATGGTATCTGCCACATGGCGCAGTATGGGCAGTGAAATATCTGTGATGGTAACATCGGCACCCAGGCCGGCAGCCATGCGGGCGGAATTACGTCCCACAACTCCCGCGCCGATAATGAGCACCTTGGCAGGCTTGACACCAGGCACGCCGCCGATGAGGACACCGCGGCCGCCCTGGGGTTTCTCCAGGAAGCGTGCGCCCTCCTGAATACTCATTCTGCCTGCAACCTCGCTCATGGGAATCAGCAGGGGAAGACCGCCCTGGGGACCCACAACTGTTTCATAAGCAATGCAGATACCTCCGGCCTTGACCATGGCTTTGGTCAGCTCAAGATCTGAGGCAAAGTGGAAATATGTGAAGAGCACCTGACCCTGACGCACAAGGGCGTATTCCGGTTCAATCGGTTCCTTCACTTTGATTATCATTTCAGCTTTGGCGTAAGTATCCTCAATGGTGGGGAGAATCTGTGCGCCCGCAGCAATGTATTCTTCATCAGTAAAACCGGAGCCTAAGCCCGCTGTGTGCTGTACATACACTGTGTGGCCGTGGTGGACCAGTTCATGAACGCCGGCGGGAGTCATGCCCACGCGGTTCTCGTTGTTCTTGATTTCCTTGGGTATACCGATAATCATAGGTATATAGATTTAGGTGTTAGATATGATTGGTGAGCGGTAGTTTGATGCACTTTCATGCACCCTTAAGCTTCACAAGGCAAAATTAACCAATTTTCTCATTCTGTGTGTATGGATTGAGGAAAAAGTTTTAAAAAAATTTCATAACTTTGTACCATAATAGAGAAAAATGGGTAAGACGTTTTGCTATAAATGTGGAAGCATTATTCCCGACGGAGCCTTGAGATGTCCCAACTGCGGCTCGCCGGCACCTCTGTCAAGCGCGGAGTTGGCCAAGACTTCCTCACGCACTTTCCGCAGCGGCGCTCCCATTCCTGAGCAGGCCAATATGTCCGCCGGCTCCCGCACGTCTCCCGCCGCAGAGGAGTTAGCCTCTGTTACTGAAAAAATTACCCCGGAGGCGCAGCAGTCAGTCAAAACTGAAACCATTAAAACTGAGTCAGTCAAGACTGAAACCGTCAAAGTTGAAACTGTCAAGACTGAAAGTGTCAAGACAGAACCTGTAAAAATTGAGCCTGTCAAGACCGAGCCGGTTTCTCCGGTGCCGGCTGCTCCTGCCAAGCCAGTTCCTGCTCCTGCCAGGCCCGTAAAGGCTCCGGCCAAACCCTCTTATGCTGTCCGGTCCGGTGCGACCTCCCACACCTGGAGCTCCCGCGGCGTACTCATCGGCGGTATTGCAGCCATTGTCATTCTCCTTATCATCTTTGCTGTCAGCCGGCTTATATCCTCTGATTCAGAGGAGCCCATGGATCAGATACTCAACCAGCTGAGTTACATTTCTCCCGCTTGGGACGCAGCGGATGCGGTGGAGCTTTTGTCCGGCTCTGACCGTTTTTAGGTCAATCTGACCGTCAGCGCAGGTAATTTTGTTGCTGTTTAGCACAATTTTACCTGTATGAAATCAATCAGAATTAATTTGCAATTGCCGGGCGGACACGGAGATATCTCCTCAGCCGTCAACATCCGTCCGCATGCTTCCGGCGGTCTCGCAGCCGTGGGGGCTTGGAAGCTTCACACCGGCTTTGAGGGCTGGACTCCACTCACATGCACAGACTCTGCCCGCAGCCAGTATCTTTTTTACCGCAATAATGAATTGGGGCTCGGCACGCTCTCGCGCGGTTGGCCTGAGCCGCTCGGTATCACCCTTGCCGCCACTCCCTCTGCCGCCATACAGCGCGGCAACGGCAAGTGGCTCATCATGACCGCCAAGGGGAGTTATGAGTTTGACCTTGCCTCAGAAAGCTGCCGCACCCTGCTGAACTCCATCCCCTGGGTACGCCTGCAGGCGCAGACTCAGGGACCCCTCACTCACCTTGTGGGCGAGCGCCGTCTCAGCCGCCATTATGAACCCCAGGAAATGATTACCGCCACTGAGGTGGCTGCCATCGGCGCAGATTATTCTGACGCTTACACTTCCGTGGCAGCCCAGGCGGCCGCTGCCGGTGTGTTCATTCAGCCCGTTTTGGCCCGCTGCCGCATGTATGATGCTGACGGTGAGCTGATTTATGAAAGCGCACCGGCCCTTGTCGGCCTCCCGGGGGCAGGGCAGTGTGCCGCTTACAGGCAGCTGTTCAGCTTTGACGGCCAGAATGTACGCGCTTATGAAATGAGTGTAAACACCTTCACCATCACGGCTCAGGTGGGGCCGGACCCGGAGGGTGCGGTGAGCCGCGTGGAAGTCTGTGTCAGTCCCCAGTTTCATCCTTATGGTCGCGGAGGAACATTTGTCCGTGCCCGTAATGATGATGACAATCAGTTCGGGCGCGTGGCTCTTTCCGGACGCTTCCTTGCCCTCTCCCCTGACCACAAGGAAGCATCCATGTTCCGCATCTCCTCCGCTCTGGCACATATAGACACCCTGCTGCAGCCCTCACTGGAGCTTCCTGCCCCCGGTGCAAGCGGTTGCTCCGGTGTGGTGCGCAATAGCCGCGGTGCCGACATTGCCGCTGAGAGCAAAACCCTGGAGGCCGCCCTGGCTTCTCCGGTGCAGGTAAGGACTTATCCTGAGGTGATGCTGGACTTCCCTCACCTCCTCGGAGCCGCACTTCATGCCGGGGATGCTGCCTGCGGAGTGTGGGGAAATCTCACCGCTGAACGCTTCAGCGGCCATCATCCCCTGGACATGTGTTCCGCCCTCACCCCGGACAATCTCCCCTGGACGGCCGCCGTGACCGTGCAGTTCAGCGGAGGAGGTGCCCTGACGCGCTCCGTCACCGGCACAGGCCCCGTTCCGGACACCCTGGGCCCATTGCTCACATACCCCGCTCCGGATGCCGTACGCCTCCGTGTATCAATTACATGCGGTCAGAAGGTGCGTGTGGCGGACGTGCCTCTTTCGCCCTCCCCCTGCCGCCGCTTCAGTTATTACATTGATCCCTCCCTGACCGCCACAGCCCTGACCGCTCAGGCCGCTGCGGCAGAATTCACGCCCGCGCAGAGGTATATTGACTTCCCTGATTACATAGGAGTCTACAGCGGCAATCCTCTCAGCCTCAAGTCGGTGGACGTGTGCGGCGGAGGCCGTGTGTGCGCCCTGACGCCCCTACGCAGCGGTGACGGTGCTTGGGAGTTCGGTCGTTCACGCTTTGTGGCCGGATGTGAGAATGCCCTTGTATCCGTCTCTGTTGAGGGTGAGGGGAGGCGACTCAGCCGCAGGGTCATTCACGGCCGCGGTGTCAGCGGAGCTGCCGCACTTGCCTGCACGCCCTCAGGGGTTTATGCCGCATGTGCTGACGCCCTGGTGCTGGTGCGCGGAACAGGCCGCTCTGTGGAAATTATCAGTACCAACGGTTATGAAAGCCTGATGTACGTCAGCCGGTTTGCGGAGTTATACGCCCAGCGTTCAGGGCTTTGCACTGTCTTCTGCCTTGATTATGGGAATGTGTATTATACCCGCACTGACGGCTGCGGCAAATATGTCACCTGCGGCCAGACTCCATTTATTGTCCTCAGCTCCGGAATAATAAGTGCGGTGACGGAGCAGAACACTCCGCTCACGGCCACTCTGACTGTGGACCGTTACCTCACCCGCCCGGTTGTGCCGGTCAGGATAGAGGCCGACATCATCGGCGGAGGCACCGCCTCCATAGACTCCTGCGGAGGCTTCCTCACACATGCCGGCACCCCTGACAGCCCCCTGTCACTGAGGGTCTACTGCCGCCCGCAGACCCGCCTCCACGCCGTCCTCACCCTCACCCGCAGAATAAATTCATTGGTATTTGAATCGCGCCAAAATTAGTGAAAAATCGGCAATAATCACGCCAATTTGGCGCGATTATTGGCAAAATTCACCCCTTTTTGGCGCGATTCCCGGAGTGACGCGCCCCGGTAGGGACGTGCCTTTGGCGCGTAACAGCATGGTTGTCAATGATATGGCGTCATATAGCGTCGCAGTATCCCGGAGGGATTCCACATGGGTATCCCCGTACACGGGAGCGGGGCGGATGTGGCGTCCTTCCAGGACACTTTCTAATAATTAATAATTTATTTCTATGAATATATCATCAATGCTCACTGAAGATGCCCTGCGGCGGGAGCGGCGCCGGGCACTCGCTTCTTATGATCCGCTCGCCGGCTCACAGTCTGACGGCCGCGTGCATGTCACCACCCCTGAGCCGGATGTAACCGCCGCATGGGTGCCTGTGTCCATGATTCAGGATCCTGAATATCAGTCGGCCCGCTCTGACCGCCTCAAGTGGGCGCGCCTCCGTGCCCGCCATGACTTTGAGTACTGGGCCTTCCGCTGCGTGGTCATAAAGCATAAGACTCAGGGCATTTACGTGCCCTTTGTCCTCAACCGCCCCCAGCGCAAGGTGCTGGCCGTCCTGGAGTCCGACCGCCTGGCCGGCCGCCCCATCCGCCTGATCCTCCTCAAGGCCCGCCAGTGGGGCGGGAGCACCCTGGTACAGATTTATATGGCATGGATTCAGAGCTGCCACCGCACCAACTGGCATTCCCTCATCTGCGCCCACGTCAAGGACACCGCCGCCTCCATCCGCGGAATGTACACCACCATCCTGGCCAACTATCCCCGCGAGATGTGGGAGGGCGACTGTCCCCCGGAGTTCAAGTGTTATGAACGCGCACTGAACGTCCGCCAGATCAGCGGCCGCGGCTGCCGCGTCACCCTGGGCTCCGCTGAGAACGCGGATGCCATCCGCGGTGCCGATTATGCCATGGCCCACCTCTCCGAGACCGCTTTCTGGGGTAACGGTAAGATCCGTAACCCTGAAAGCTTTGTCCAGGCTGTCTGCGGCGCCATCGCCCTCATCCCTTACTCTCTTATTGTAATGGAGTCAACCGCCAACGGCGTGGGAAACTACTTCCACCGCGAGTGGCTCCGCTGCCGTGAGGGTCGCGGCGACAAGCACGCCGTTTTCATCCCCTGGTATGACATTGACATCTACTCCTGTCCCCCGCCGGACCGCGAGCGCTTCGCCCGTGAAATGGATCAGGTCAGCCTGCGCCTCTGGGACATGGGTCTGGACCTGGACCAGATTTACTGGTACTGGCTCAAACGCCGCGAGTATGCCTCTCCGGAGCGCCTCAAGGCGGAATATCCCACTGATGACATTGAGGCATTTGCCAATTCCGGCTCCGGTGTGTTCTTCCAGCCCTGGGTGGAGGCTCTCCGCGCCGGCTGCGCCATCACCCCGCAGACCGGTTGCATCAGCTCCGGTGCGTTCATCCCTGATCCTACCGGCTGGCTCCGCCGCTGGATGGAGCCTGTGCCGGATGCTTCTTATATTGTTACGGTGGATGTGGGAGGGCGCACTGAGCGGGCCGACTGGTCCGTTATTGCCGTCCTACGCCTGCCCGTGCAGGATGTGGAGAATGACCGCATGGAGATTGTGGCCCAGTGCCGCTGCCACTGTGACCATGACATCCTGGTGGACCGCGCAATGGCTGTGGCTTATTATTATAATGAGGCACTGTTAGTGGTAGAAAGCAATTCACTTGAAAGCGCCGGTTACGGAGGCACGGATTCCAACCTGTTCATCCTCTCCCGCCTGGCAGATTCTTACCCCAACCTGTACCGCCGCCAGTGTTACGATACTGTCCTGCAGCGCCACAGCACACGCGTGGGCTTCCACACCAACCGTGCCACCAAGTCCCTCCTTGTGGCCGAGCTGGTGGAAGCTGTCAGAGACGGAACATACATTGAGCGCGACCATGACGCATGTGATGAACTGGCTGTGTATGAGCAGCTCCCCAACGGCAGCTACGCCGCCAAGCCCGGCTACCATGACGACATCCTCATCACCCGCGCCATGGCCATCCACGTGGCCCACTCCCGCATCGTCACCCTCTCCGCCCCCCTCACCGTCCCCATCCCCCACCTGACGTGGTAGGATGATTTTAAAATAACTTCTGAAAGTATACTGAGTATACGTTCAGAAGTTATTTTTACGGAGGCGGTAAAATGGTATGGCGTCGCAGTATCCCGGAGGGATTCCACATAGTAATCCTCGTACACGGGAGCGGAGCGGACGTGTGCGGGGGCCCGCCGCCCCCACACCAAACCCTCCGTGCCGGAGGTACGGCACTACCCTCGCGTACCTGACCCTCAGACATATATCCCTCGCCGCTCGCCCTCGCCGCGGATGTGGCGTCCCTCCAGGACGCAGGGGGAAGTGGAGGGATGTTCATGTCCGGGCACACCTCCGCCTGCGGCTCCGGTGTACCCGGTTTCCCATGTGGCGTCCCTCCAGGACGCTTCCTGACGTCAGCTCGCTACGATGCTCCGTGCCAGAGGCACGTCCCTATATTTATGGTTTTTTAACTTTTGTGTTTGATAAATATGAACTAATTTTGCCGCACTTATGAGCCAATGAAAAACAAAGGTTTGTAAACCGTTGACCAAGCAGAAAATAATCAATTAATAACCAATTAAATACTTAAATCAAACAACAATGAAAAAGATACTTCTTGCCTGCGTTATGGCCATACTCGCCATCGCGTCAAGCTGGGCATCTACCATTTACTTTGAGAACACAAAGAACTGGAATCCAGTGTACATGTGGTCTTGGGGCGGTTCTGATGCGACCAATACCGAAGGTAGTTTCCCCGGAAGATGGAATGTACTTGAAAAAGCTGAGACAGTTCAAATTAACGGTACTACATATTACAAAATTGAAACACAGTGTCCGAGCGTAATTTTTGCTCAAAAGGATGAAAATGGTTATAAAACCGGAGACTTGGTTGTTCACAATAACGTCATCTATAATGGTAACGGTGCGTCTTCCAAAGCCATTATAAATGGTGAAATAACCGATGCGGATTTTGCAACATATAAACTTCGTGGTCAGATTCTTGGGGTTGGTTCATGGGCTGATTACGATTTGACAGAAACCGAGTTTGGCACCTGGGTTATTTATAGCAATGAATTTGAAAAAGGTGAATTCGGTTTTAAGCGCATGCTTGATGGCCAACAGGCTAATTGGCTGTTTGCACCTCAGAATCAGAATACAATTAACGGTGTAGGTACTTATTCAGTAATTAAAGAAGGAGACGCTGCAGGTGCTAACTTTAATTTTCAGTTAGAAGGTGCTTATACATTAACCTTAGATCCTTCTGCCGGCACACTGACTGTTGAAAAAGGTCGGCCTCTCTATCTCCGTGGAGAAATGAATGACTGGGGTCCCGATCCTGAATGGAAATTCACTGACAACGGTGACGGTGTATACACTCTTAAAAACGTAGCTGTTCACGCAGATGCTGACTTCAAAATTGCCAGCAGCGATTTCATCGTTGAATGGGGTGGCGCAGGTATGGTTTCTTTTGATAAGGCAGTGAAACTTGTTAATGAAGAAGGTTGTGCAAACTGTTATCTCCAGGATGGCTCTGATGATGTAACATTTGAGTTTGACTCCAATACAGGTATGCTTACCGTTACAAACAATGCCGGTGAGGTTCACCCTCATGCCTTTATATACTTTGAAAACACAGGTAACTGGGCTGATGTTTACTGCCTCCTCACTGATGACGAAGGAAACCGGAACGCTGCCGGTGATGGCATTAAACTCAATAACTTGGTTGTAGGTAATAACGGTAAAACATATTATCGCGCACACATTGATAATTTCACCAAGGTTTCCTTTAACAATGGTGAGACTGGAAACAACTTTGTTTCAACACCTGGTACATATGATGTTGTAGAGAATAATATTTATAATGCTTCAGGTGAGACAGGTGTGAACTTCCTTGAACTCCCTGCTTACGAAGGTGACAGATATTATTATTACTTTGCACGCCCTGACGGTTGGGGTGATGTGTATGCTTATGCTTGGGATGATAATGGAACAATTCTTGGTGCATGGCCCGGTAAAAAGCTCACTCAGCTCGTTGACAATATCTATGTTGTCGGTTCATCTGTTGAACTCGGAAAACTGATTTTCAACAATGGCTCAAACGCTAAGCAGACTGTAGATATTGATGACGCACAGGACGGTTATCTTTACACTCCGGCCGCTTCTCCCGTCAATAACAAATATCCTGTAACTTCAGAAGAATACAATGCGGGCGGTGAGATTGAGAACCTTATCAATATGTCAGTTGAGGCACCCCTCACATTGGCTGATAATAAGATTTCAGGAACTCTCCCTGCTCTTACTTCAACATTCAATGTGAACTTTGATTTCGGAGAAAACATCGGTCTGCAGATCTGGTGGAAACTCACTGATGACGCTGAGTGGAATATAGCCAACGTTACCACTCCTTATGCTACAATTGAAGTAGGAGAGGGTTCTCTCATCGTTATGGCTGTTAGAGGTACCATCCACTCTGATGAGCAGACCTTTGCTTATGACGTTACAGCTGAGGAAACTCCTGAAACTCTTGCTTACTTCTTCAATAACACTGATAACTGGGCAAATGTAGAGGTTGCTCTCAAGAACGGTGATGAGACAATTCAGCAGGGCGCTGCCACACTGGTTTCCGATAACCTTTACATCTTTACCGTTGCTGCTTCTCAAATTGATATCAATACAGAAGTTCTCTTTAACAACGGAAGTGATGAAACTCAGATTTCCATGCCCGCTGCTGATTATGAGAAGTGCTACAGCGCAGCCGGTTCTGAAGCTTCAGACGTTGACCTGGCTGAGTCTCTGAATGGTTTCATTCAGCCCTCAGTTTCTGTTACAGGTCTTTCAATCGTTGAGCAGGATGGAGCTTTTGTAATTTCCGGTAAGGCTCCTGAAGGTGTTACAACTTTTGATGTAACATTTGAAGTTCCTGCTGTAAACGGTGTTCAGGTTTGGTACAAGCTCGGCTCTACTTCCACTCAGATGAACGCTCCTGCACGTGCTCCTGAAGAAGATGGCTGGACTGCTCTCTCTGCTGATAACAACGCTGTTGAAATGACAGTTGGTAACAATGCTCCCCTTGCCACAAAGGTTTCTGTTGGTAACCTGGAATCTAACCCCGTTACTTATGCCAATGCTGTTCAGTCCGGCACAACCGGTGTTGAAGATGTAGTAGTTGAAGGAGTTGAAGACGCCGAGTATTACAACCTCCAGGGTGTACGCGTGGCCAACCCCGCAAACGGTGTCTACATCCGCGTTGTTGGCGGCCAGGCCCTCAAAGTAGCCCTCTAAAGAACAGACCCCTCATCCCCCCCCCGGGATGAAACATATCAAAGGCACGCCCCTCCGGTAGGGACGTGCCTTTGGCACGTATATGCGTCAGCCTCAACGGCTTGTAAGCAGGGAACATGTCCTCCG
>CAZNBD010000007.1:0-6968 GCA_964571405.1 uncultured Bacteroides sp.
ATCAGTTTTTCATGGTATTAGATTTAAGGTGAAAAGATTATTCGTCGTGATGACGAGTAATTTTTTTGTTTTTATCCCATTCTGCTTAATATCAGATAAATATGAGATATAAAAAACGAGTCCTCCGGATTGCCCGGGGGACTCGTTTACTTATGGGTTGGAAAAACGCCTCTTAGAGGATAACCTTGAGGGTTTCAGTGTCAGAAACGATGAAGTAAACACCTGCAGTCAGATTGATGTTGACTGACTGACCGGCTTCCATAGCGCCGATGTTCATCACGGTGCGACCGGCAGCATCCATTACAGACACTCCGTTCACTGTGCGAGCAGCTGTGAGAATGCCTTCAGCATAGCTCAGAGCAGCGGCGGCAGCGTTAACTCCGTTGATTCCGGATTCTCCGGCTCGGTAAACGCACTGAACTGCGGGGCTGTACTCAGTGGTGATGTTACCGTCCTCACGTGCGTATGTGGCGCATGCGCGTACATAATATGTCTGACCGTCCACAAGAGCCTTGGAAGAAAGACGGATTTCACCGGCTGTCTTGGGGTCTTCCATGGTGGTCAGGTCAACCTTCTTACTGATATATTTACTGCGTACGGGGAATGTGGCATCTGCAGCAAGTTCCACAGTTATTGATGTGGGACCGTCAACAGGTGTCACGGTCAGGTGCTGGTTGCTGTACAGTTCTCCGTTGGCCACCGGAACTGCAATTCCGGGTATCACAGCATCACTGTAAGCTGTGGTGAAGTTGATAACAGGGGTGTACAGGGTCTCACCGTTACGCTGGTAACGAGCGCGGGCAAAATACTGTGTGCCTCCGCTGAGAGTGTAACGTGCAACTGTGTGGGTGCTTGTATGGGTGTGAGTGTAAATAATGTCAGCGTCCTCAAACTTGTCAGTTTTGGCAATTTCAAGATTCACTTCTCTGTCAGAGATAGTGTAAGTGAATGTGGGAGTAAGGCTAACTTCCGCACCGCCGTCAGCCGGAGTGCTGATGGTGAGCTGGCTTACGGTGAATTCATTAACGGCTGAGATACCGTCAGCACAACCGGCGCCGCATGCACGTACGCGCCAGTAAAGTTTCTCACCTAAGGGCAGGGGGATAAACTTGTCAGAAGCAATTTCAGTGGCAGTGGTGCTCCGCTGATCAATGCGGTTTGACATTGCAGCGTCAGTGGCAATTTCCACCACGAATTCAGAAGCTTCAACCACATTTTCCCAGCTGAAAGTGAATGGTGCTTCAACAGATGAGTTTGCAGCGGGGTATGTCAACACGGGGGCAGCCATGTTACCTGTAGGCTGGCCGGGAAGTGCCAGTCCGCTCTCGTTACCGTAGCGGTCAAGAGTTGCAACTGCAACCTTGTAACCTGAAAGATACTTTGAGGGGAGGGTAAACTGGTCAGAATAACTTACGCCGAGGAGATATTTGGGGTCACGTACCATCTGCTGCACTGAGGTGCCTTCAGGGAAGGCATAAACAGAATAACGCATGTTGTTTTCTGCTGTCCAGATAACCTTGGAACCGTTCATTGTAACATTCTGAGGCAGACCGGGGAGCTCACAGGGCATCCATGTCATGGCAGGAAGCAGGCAGTGTGTCTGGAAGGCGTTGTTACGCAGGTAATGACTGAAAAGGGGAGCGGTGCGGTAAAGGTATTTGGCTGAATAGAAGATGGAGCCGGGAGCATCATCCTCATTGTATTCACGGTTGAGGTTGATCTGACGCACATACTCTGCAAAAGTTCCGGAGTTAGGACCTGAAGCATATTCGGGATCCTGAGCCATCACGGTGTTCTCAAGCATACTCATGCCGGGAGCCTTGCTGCTGCCGGTGAGTTCTGAGATGGAGTGAGAAACATACATGTGGCGGTTCCAGCGGTGAGCAACCATGCTCCACCATTGAGCGGCCTTTTTATAGTCAGTATTATTGCCGATTGTCCAGTAAATCTGGGGTGAGATGAAGTCAAGATTCTGCTGAGAAACCCATGCGATGGGATCTGAGAAGATATCTGAATACTGCCAGTCAGAACCGGTGGGGCAGCGGGGGATACCGTACTGGTCAGCCACACTCTGGTTGGTGCAGGCAATACCGGCAGGTGAAACGCCGAAACGCACCCAGGGCTTGATACTTTTTATGGTGGTATAAACTGCACCAATCATGCGGTTTACGTTGTCACGACGCCAGTCGTTTATTGAGAGCGTACCTCCGTTTGCCTTGTAAGCATCGTAAAGGTCTCCGTCATGAGAAGTTTTGGTACCGCTCAGATAGAAGTAGTCATCAAAGAGGACACCATCCACATCATAATTGGTAATGATTTCAGCAATGATATCACAGATGCGCTGAGTAACTTCAGGACGGCCGGGATTGAGGATGGAGGCGGTTGTACCGTTGCTTGCAGTTACATCCATAATCCAGTCAGGGTGTTCTGCACGATACGCATTGGGAGTACCATCCCACTGACCGGCAACACTTTCGTAACGGTAAGGATTCAGCCATGCATGACATTCCAAGCCACGTTTGTGACATTCCTGCACGGTCCACTCCAGGGGATCCCATCCGGGGTCCATGCCGCGCTCGTCAACCAGGTCACTGCTCCAGGGCTCGTAACTGCTGCGATACATGGCGTCGCAGCGTGAACGTACCTGGAAATTGATTGCATTAAAATTGTTCAGGCTCAGGGAGTCAAGCAGCTGAGTCATCTGCTGCTTCTGCTTGTTGATCTGGGTTTCATTTCCAGTAGAACTGATGAGAGTCTGTGGCCAGTCAAGGCGCCAGACTGTGGCAACCCAGGCGGAACGCATCTCACGTGCCGGTGCATCCTGGGCACTTGCTTTACTGATTATGCCCGTGCAGAGCAGAATCAGGAGCATCATTAGTGTTTTTTTGATCATAATTATAGATATTGTGGTAATGTATTGATTTACAAGGTGATTATTGTGTTTTTCCTTTAATGGTGTTTCCTAACTCCCATCAGAAGCGGCTGCCGATGATCACAACTGCGATCAGTGAGACTGTACCATCTGAAACAGGTGTCAGGATGCACATAAGCTCCGGTGCTGTCCCTTAACTGAGCCGTCACGGGCGTGATGATAACAGAACCGGCTGGCAAGGAGTCTGCCTGATTCATATTGTCAATGGGTCTTATGCGGTCATTGTAATAGAAATTGAGCGTATAGAGACGGTATTTTGGTTCGCCTTCCTGATATGTGAAGACTGGAGTGTCAGTACCGGCAGGTATTGAATCCATCAGGTTTTTGTCACTGCGCGGATTGAGAACGGCAGGCATAATGCAGGCAATGTAAGCCAGGTATAAAGCCCAGACTGAGAGGACGCTGTGAACTGCGTAATCACGCCTGCGGATAAGAAAGGCAAGACCGCACAGGACGGGTACGGACAGCATTGCATATCCGTACCAGTGGGCATGCAGGGCAGGGAGTGAGGCCGGATGCCAGAAATGCAGACAGATAAAAGCCACAGGGACAATCACTGCTAACACTGACATCAACCATGCCATTATTTTCCGCGGCAGAGCTGTTTCATCAGCACATAGAATATTAGTCAGAGCATAGGCCGCAAAGGGATATGCCGGCAGGAGATAAACGCTTCTTTTACTTGCCGGAATACAGTAAAAAAGAACTATAAGCACAAGAGCAAGTAAGGAAAGCATACCTGCAGGGCGCAGAGGCGAGGCCTGTACTTTCTTAATCTTGAAAAGCCCGAACACCACAAGGAGAGTCCAGGGTAAAAGACCGGCAATGAGTGTAAGGAAATTGTAATAGAAAGGCTGTTCATGGGATTCATAATTCATGGTGCCGGTGAGGCGCCCGATGTTTTCTTCCATCATCAGGTCAATGAAACCCTCGCCCCCGCGGAGATAAGCAGCATAATACCACGGAGCAGCCACCGCAAACGCAGCCACTGCAAGGAGCAGCAACTTGAAGAATGTCTTGAAAAATTTCTCTCCACGGACAAGAAAGTAAACGCCCATCACCAGGCAGGGCAGGAGGGCGCCGACCGGTCCTTTTGTCAGTACGGCAATTCCCAGGAGAAGCCAGGCACCAATCCAACGCCGGGTGTTATTATCTTTTGGACGTCCCTGAATCCTGAACAGCAGATACATGGCCCAGACCATTGCAGCGGTGAGAACCATGTCCACCCGGCATGCCATGGCGGCTCTGAAAACCTCAAAAGTTGTCAGGGTCAAGAGGCTGAATATCAAAGCAAACATGTCACCGCGTGAACGGCGCGCCCATGAGTACCCGGCCATAATCATGGCAATGGCAGCAAGAGCGCTCGGGAGACGGCTCAGATACTCCGTCACTTCACCGCCGTTGAAAATAAGAGAAAAAACGGCAATCATCCATGCCAGCACCGGCGGTTTATACGGCATATCGGCGCCACTGCTCAATGGCAGAATCCAGTCACCGCTCTGAAGCATGCTCACAGCCACAATTGCCTCACGCGGCTCTCCCTTTGAATTGAAAAGAGTCTCACCGAGCCAGGGCAACAACAGAAAGGCTGCCATCAGCAGGAGTATGGCCCAGCCATAAGGAATTCTGACATTAACGCGGTTTTTCACAATGCAAAGATACTCAACTCCGGCCAAACCGCAAAACTCAGTAAGTTAAAAATTATTCTTACTGCTGCCTGCCGTAACAAAGTATTTTGATATTGTCCTCAGTCCGCTGTGGATATAAGCTCAAATTCAGTCAGGAGGGGGTAATGGTCAGAGGCCTTGGTTGTACCCTTACGGAGCCAGAGCGGACGGAAATCTCCACGATATAAGATGTGGTCTATGCAGAAATAGAAACGGTTGGCATTAAATGTTATCATTGGGCCGAAACCAACTTCAGGATAAACGGAGTGGAAGCCTGCATCTTCAAAACTGCGGATGGCATATGAATCCTGAATATCATTGAAATCACCGCAGACAATTACATTTGGTCCTCCGGAATGACGTACCATCTGGAGGATGCACTGAACCTGGCGGGCTCTCAGGACATTGGCGTAAGCAAGTTTGGTGAGAAGCTGCGCCTTGATAATGTCAAAGTCAGACGGTTTCATTTCAGTCAGATCCAGGTACAGGTCCTTGTCAGACATCTGGAGGCCAATGCTCTGCAGATGGGCATTGACCAGAGTGAAGAGTCTGCCGTCCGGCAATGTGACACGGTACGCACCAACATTTACATTATTATATCCGTCACCGGTAATATCCAGGTGAATGGGTTCCAGGGGAAAGCGGGAAAAGGTCATCTGCGCTCCCTTGTAAACCATAATGTAAGGGTACAGGGCATGGAGACTGTCTATCTGAGCCTGATTGATGTGGTTACGCTCATTGGGAACAAAAATTGTGGCCTCTGACAGGCAGACTATATCCGCATTGGTGTTGATGATATATGTCAGAATGGCATTGCTGTCCTGCGGACGCTCTTCTTCAGGACGCTGGTCATCAAAATTGGCCACGTTATATTCAAGCAGGGTAAAGGTGAAAGCATCATCCTGAGCACTGCGGCTGCCTATATTAAGGGGACAATAAGTAATAATGGGTCCTCCGGAAAAAACCATGAATACAGCCAGAAAGAGGCTTCCAAGTTTGTTCCAGAAAAGTTGAATTAAAGCCAGAAACACCACCAGCCCCAGCAGGATGGGAAACATGAGACCAACGATACCCCAGACTCCGCCGTGTTTGAGCGGAGAAATCATGCCTGAATATGCCGAGACAGTCATGGCTGCACCGGCAAGTACATCAATGATAAGGAAGAGTATCCTCAGGAATTTCATGTATCAGCGTGCTGAAAAGTCAGAAAAACCAGTGGTTATTGAAAACTCCTTTCTTTTTCCAATAAATAAGGAGAAGGAGGCCGAACACCATACCACCGATGTGGGCAAAGTGAGCAACTCCAACACCTGTATTGCCCATGCCCTGCAGAAGCTCAATTATGAAATAACCTGCAACAATCCACTTGGCCTTGATTCCAACCGGAATAAAGAAAAGATAAATGGGAACGTTGGGGTACAGGAAGCCGAATGCCAGCAGAATACCATATACAGCACCGGAGGCTCCCACCATGGGGGTATTTACATACTGCCATAATTCAAGGGCTTCGGGACCACCGGCAGAATAGAGCTCAAAGTGAGACATCTGGGTGGTGGGGTACCCCAGGCGGACCGCCTGAGCACAGACTTCTGCATTGTCAATAATCCCTTCAATATGAGAAATATAAAGAGCAAAGACACCCATCTGCACCAAGCCGGCGCATATACCGCAGGTCATGTAAAATAAGAGAAAGCGCTGAGAGCCGAGTGCACGCTCAATTGGTCCGCCAAACATCAGAAGGGCAAACATATTGAAGAACAGGTGCGTGAAGTTGGCGTGAAGGAACATATAACTCACAAGTTCCCATGCACCGAAATTGGGAGAGGTAAAATAATACAGAGCCAGATATTTCTCAAGGGAGGACTGCAATGCCGGTATAAGGGCACAGGCCAACCAAATGAGAGTGTTGATTATCAAAAGGTTCAGCGTTACAGGAGGGAGATTGCGGAACGGGTTGGCTATATTCATCTGTGTGGCAAACTAAAAAATCAGTTTTTACTCAATATTTCAAGCCACAAAGTTAAGAATTTTTTCTGAAAGAACAATTTCTCACAAACAAAGCACCCCAAAAGTTTGATTCTTAATAGATGATTTTCTCCACCTTATTACCCTGGCGTTTGATAACAAAAGTACCGGGCTGAGGATTGAGGATGCGCATGCCCTGGAGGTTGTAATACTCAACGGGAGCATTCTCCTCCGGATCAGCAACTATATCTTGAACTGAGCTTTCATTGCCGCGAGTGAAATTGACGGGTACAACTCCGTAAGCTTCAACACCTTCAGCAACCATTTCCACAACAGGGTGCTCTTGTCCGAGTTTTATGCGCTTGATTCCGGAGTGGTGCAATGGATTTTTGGGATCATAATCC
>CAZNBD010000007.1:7068-15562 GCA_964571405.1 uncultured Bacteroides sp.
TATCCCAGTTTTATGATTGCTTCATTTCTGTCATAAACATAGATATCATCTCCATAATTGGCCAAGCCATAAGGATCACGGTTGTTATCTCCTCCGGTATTGTCAAGAATAATATTTGTTCCCAATTCCCCATTATTCTGATTGAAAAGATAGAAAAGTTTTCCATCACCATTTATCGTAGGATTTGTGACCCACGTAAAATTTTCTCCGGCCGAAGTGCCATATATTCTGTCACGAATCTGAACAAGCTGGAATGTGTGAGGAAATTCCTCATTAGTCAGGACAGAGGTATTCCCTTCGTTGTCCAAAACATAAATCCTGCCATCTGTTCCGGAATAATACAGACCGTCAGGCAGAGCCGGGTTAAACTCCACAACTTTAACTATCTCGCCAACTTCATTAATAGCTTTAAAAGTCACTTTACCGTTACACAAAGAACTGAAAGCATCTGTTTCCACCCTAACATCCTCCGGAGATTCATAAGAATAATTCCCGAGAGGAGTATTGTTTTCATCTACAACCTCTATGTAAAGATAATCAGTATTTTTACACTTTACAGTACAAGTGAAAGTAGACGTTGAGTTTTCTGTGGGTCCCCTGCGTATATTTGTAATGACAATGGCAGGCATCGGAGTCGTTTCTTCAATAGAGCCGAATTCAGACCAAGGCTCGGAAAGCATATATTTCACCATGCTCCCTTCAGGCACATAAAGGGTCGCATTACTTATATTGGAGCGGCTGAATGTACCTTCTGATGTAGTATCAGCTTTAGGGTCATTTACAGCCATGCAAACAAACTTTTCAAGTGAAGTACAGTTTAAAAAGGCATACTTGGATAATTCAGTAACCTGACTACCGATTTTTACTTCTTTGAGAGAAGTGCACTGGGCAAAAACTCTGTCTTCAATTATGGTAACAGCTTCCGGAACAACAACTGATTCCAGAGAAGTACATGCGAAAAAGGCACTACTGGTTATTGATTCAACAGACTCGCCTAACTCAATGGATTTAAGTGAACTGCAAGAGTAAAATGCGCTTTGCCCGATTGATTTCAGTGCGGAAGACATAGTTACGGTTTCCAAAGAATCGCAGCAATCAAAGACCCAGTCTTTGATTTCAGTGACACTTTCCGGAAGTGTTATATTTTTTATAGAAGTACACCATGAAAATGCACTGCTCCCAATGTCTGAAACACTATCAGGGATATTGATTTCTTCAATAAGAGTACAACGGAAAAAAGCTCCCTTGCCTATAGAAGTCAATGTTTCCGGAAGAACGATGGAACTCAGTTCGCTACATTTGAAAAAAGCATACTCGCCAATACCGGTAACGGAATAATTAATTCCGTTATATTCCACATTACTTGGAATCACCACAGCTCCTGAATAATTCTGGGCATCCAGTTCCTCACTGGTTACCTCAACTGTACATGCGGAATCATCTGTGATATTATAAAAGATTCCATCAACACAGAAGTCAAATGCAGACAGTGAAAAGTGTGATGCACAGAAGAGCATCAACACAAGAGAAGTCCTGATTAATAGATTTTTCATAGATTAATTGCATTAAATTTGAAATACCCCACAAATATAGGAAAAATTTTTACAAAAACAAAAAAAGCAAAAAAATGAGACTGTGCTTTTGACACAGCCTCATTTTATGATGGGGTACAGGGAATTAATGATTGATGATCACACGGTGAGCGGAACGACCGTTAGCTGTGTAAACAAGAACGAAGTAATGTCCTGCGGGAACAGCTTCAACATTAATAACGTTACCGGGAACTTTGGTGATTGTGGCACCGTTGAGGCTTACCAGTTCAACAGCCTGAATGAGTACGTCAGCGTTGGCCACAACATATGATGAAGCGGGGTTGGGATGAACAGTTACGCTTGATACTTCAATATCATTAACGCCGCTGTCACCTGAGCGAGTGCTCATGCGGTCAAGAGCGATGTTGCCTGCAGCGGAAGCCATACCTGCTGTCTGTGAAATCTTGACACCGGTAAACATGTACGGGTCAGTGCCTTCAAGAACAGAGGCAGGTACTTCAATGTAATGCCATCCGAGGAAGTCAAGTTTGCATACTTCAATGTATTTGTCACCGAGTTCAGAAGAGCAGAGCAGATACAGACCGTTACCGGAGAGGTCACCGCGTACATGTATGCCTACGATTTCACCGGGAGTGATGTAAACGGGGTCGCCCTGACGGCGGAAGAGAACTTCACCACCGTTGTCCGCTTCAAATTCATAAGTGTATTTGACACCCTGGTTGAAGAGTGAGGGAGTTTCAGCAGCAACGCTCTGTTTCTTAACCTGGAGAGACTGGTCTTCATCGTAAGTATAAGCAGCTGCATTTTCAAATGCTTCAATTTCTGAATCGGGTTTGGCTTCACCGGCATCAGTAGCGGTGAAGGTTACATCCATACCGTTCTGAATTGTGATACCGTCCTTGTCACCAACCTGGTCAGAAACGTGTAATGTGTACTGCATTCCGGGAGTAAGATCCTGAGCAAACGGAATACGGAAGAAACCGTATGCGCTGGTGTTCTTAGAAGAGGTGATGCCACGGTTATTGAAGCTTACTGCGTTGCCGTTGGCGTCAGTGCAAGTAACCTGCTTGAGGATGTTGGTAACATGCGGACGCTTGTCAAAGCGGAATTCAATAGCGGCGTTATTGAAATGAACGTGGTCACCATCCTTGGGATAGTAACCTAAGATTTCCATGAAGTTACGTTCAGCGGTGTGGAACTGGAATGAAACGGGCTGTTCCATGTGAGTACCACCGGCGTGAGCGGCTCCGGTACCAACAGTTACTGTGTAAGTGGTGTTGATGTCATAAGCCTTGGTGGGTACAAATACCATACGGTAGTTGAGATCTTCCCAAGTTACGGCACCTTCAACAGCGGGTTCAATGGTCAGGGCCTGAGCGGTAAGTTCAGTATCCATATCCCAGCTGAAATCAATGGTGATGGGTGTATTGCACAGAACGCTTTCATCACCTTCTGACCACATGGGAGAATATCCCAGCACCACGGGAGCGGAGTTACGGATTTTGTTGAGGCTCATGTTGGCATAGCTTACAAGGTCGGCCTCAACTGTCACAGTTTTCTCAACGGGGTAATAGGTGTCAGAGTAAGCCTTGACGGTATATGTGCCGGGTTCAAGGTTACGGAAGCAGTAAACACCGTTGATGTTGATGGGGTCTGTGGTAAATGTTTCCTTCAGGGCGCCGGAAGCGTCATAAAGTTCAACGGTGGCGTTCTGGACAGTTGCCAGCAGGTCATCACCGAACATTTTGTAATTACCGGGACGGGGGCTACGGCTGTCATTGAGGCGGCCGAAGATGTGACCTACGGTTTCACCGGGAACGTCCAGGAACTGGTCAATACAGCGGCGGAAGTGATAAGCCTCAAGCCAGCAGTATTCAGGGCTCATGAGGCGGTAAGCCTCAGGAATATAATCATGGAAAGAACCCTCTGAAAGCATACCGGTGATTGTGAGAGAACGGAGTACGCCAAGTCCGGATTTACCCCAGGAGGGATAGAATGTCCAGTCACCGCGTACGTTGGGGCTGGTGCTTGTCCAATATGTTACCTGGTTTTCAAGCAGGTGAACGTTGAGACATTCGCTCAGAGACTTGCTCTCCGGAATTACGGGTTCATTGTCATAACCGCGGAAGAGCATGAGGGGGAAGTTACGTCGGGCATCCGTTCCTGTTGCATTGGAGTGGATGGAGAAGAACAGGCGGGCCTTGCTGGCGTTGGCCAGGTTGCCGATTGTGGTAAGGCCGAGGTCATCAGCCGTGGTGTTTGTGGTACGGGACATAACAACCTTATATCCCTTGGCCTGAAGCATGTCACGGAGAGCAAGACCTTTTTCAAGGTTTGACTTACTTTCCCAGTAACCAGCAGGGTCACCTGAACCATAAGGTTCAATGACCACATTACGGTCATTGCTGTCATAACCGCCGTGACCGGGATTGATGTAAATGGTGAACTCAGAAGCAGTAGCAGCCGTTGCGCCTAACGCGGTGGCCGCCATGGCCATTGCAAGTATTGTCTTTTTCATTGTTTCCACGGGGTTTAACGGATGTAAACATTCATTTTATACAGCATGCCGTCAATGGTGCTGTAAACCACTGTATTGCAGTCAAAAGCTCCGGAGGGGGTCATTGACATGCTTTCAGGTGCGGTGAGCTCCTGCATCTGTGAACCGTCCATGGTCAGGAGGACAATCTGTGATGAAGAGAACTGGTGACCGTCATCTGTGGCGTTCTGGGCCAGGATGTGGTTATTTCCGTACCATACGGGACTTTCATAATTACCGGGGCGGGAGAGTACGTTACCGTCAAGGTCACATACAACGATGCCGCTACCTGCTGCAAAGAACATTACTTTCTGAGCGTCAGGACTAACAGAAGCCCAGAGATAACCGGCTTCCGAGGGCACGGGAGTATACTGGCGGCTCTGGCCGTCACGGGTGATGGTCAGCACTGAGCCTTCTGTTGAAACCTCAACATTGCCGCGTACGGCTGTAAAGTTGGCATTGGCTGCCTCAATGGTGTTGGCGGTTGTTGCTGTAACGGTGCGTTCAGCAATGTTAACCATTCGGGGGTTAGTGAAATTTGGGTCAGAGACCATAACGGTACGTCCGTCAGCGCTCAGAGCCGGATTACACATCATTCCCTGTTCGGCCGTGAAAAGACGTACCGGTGCGGAAACATTGGCAATCTGCGCTCCTGCACTGAGAGCAAGGCCAAGTGCCGTTAGCAGAATTAATTGTTTTTTCATTGTTATAGAATTGTGTTGGTTATTTTACGAGGATTACTGAGGAGTATGTGCCGTTAGAACCGGACATGCGTACCACGTATGCTCCGGGAGCGGCGGGTGCGTTGAATACCGCTGCACTTTCTCCGCTGCACAGTGCTGTTGATACAGCCGCTCCGGCCGGTGTGAAGATGTCAATGCGGTCAATTCCTGCGCAGGAAACTGTTACCTGAGCGCCGGCGTTGACGGGATTGGGTGTGATTACAGGACGGGCTGCATCAACAACCACGTCTTCAACTCCGCTCACATTATTATAAGAGGCGTAGAGTCTTCCAAGCTGTATGCTCTGGTTGCCCTGCAGGTCTGTTGAAGGTTCAATGTTGAAACGCAGTGTGCGCATTGTAAGGGGATAGATGGCAATATCGCCTTCATGGCTCATCTCACTGAAGGGGAATTCAATGGTGAGGTCTGTATTGGCGGGATATGTACCTGATTCAGGTGCCGCAATGACGTTGTTGGTACGTGTGTGGAAGGGTGCACGGATATCTGCGGTCACGTTTCTGAGGGGAACGCTGGAACGCAGTTCAAGTACAATGGCGTCAGGGAGACTGTAAAATTTGGTTTCCTTGGTCAGTGTGATGTACGGATCACGGGGTGACGCGTAACTGAAAGTGTATAGACCTTCTGCATTGAACTGATCCTGAGAAATGCCGGAAGCACTCTTGTTTGTCCAACCTTCCCAGTTTTCCTGACCCATCTGAGCGGCAGGTGCAATTTCAACTGTGACTGTTGCCTGGTCAGAGAAGTTGCCGATTGAGCATGTATAAGTGGTGGTGCCTTCAGAAATACCGTGCAGTACACCTGCTTCATCAATCTGAACGATTGTGGGATCCTCCACTGTCCATGTCAGGGTAGAGGGGTCATAAGTGAATTCTGTGTCATCAATGCTGCTGACCACTTCCACAGGATAAGTGCGAGTGCCGTCAATGAGCAGATTCTTTATGCGGAGGGCCATCTGTGCTTCCTTGACTGTCACTTCCTTGGTGACGGACACATTACCTACAGAGGCTGTGATTGTGCCTACGCCGGGAGTTCCTGCTGCAAAGAACATGTTGCCGTTACAGGTTCCGATTCCATCACTGGCTGTGAGAGTGAAGTCACGGTAATCATAATCAATTACTGCACCATATCTGTTATAAGCAATTACAACGGGTGAGAAATTGGCATAAATGGGAGCTTCAAGGCTGATGGCGTCAAATTCCAGGCGTGCAACAGTATTGGCGTCCTCAACATCCTCGGGAGCTGTGTTGTAAATGAGCCAGCCGTTGGCCACTGCTCGGGGATTGCCTTCTGTTGTACGGTTTTCAACCTTGCCGTTGACAAACATCTGTGCGGAACCACCGGCATCAAAGTTGGCCATGTAAGAGCAGCCGAGCATACGTGCAAATTCACACATCTTGGTGGTGTTGCAGCCTGCAGAGCTACCGTAAACAGGGTCTGTTGATTTGTCTATTACTATGATGTACAGTGTTTTGCCGTCTTCAGAGCAGCCGTAACCAGTACGGGAATATACCTGAGAGTTGTAAGCCTCATTGGTATTGTGCTTGGTGAGGGTACCCTGACGCATAACGAGTGCGTTGGGGCCTACTGCCTGCATCACCTGGGGAGTAACTTCATCCTCAGTTCCCGGGTTGTATGTCCAGGAATATTCAAGTGTGAGAATGTCACCAACCTGAATGGCGGCCAGAGCGGCGGCATTATCACCGCGGCCCACAAGGGCAAGGTCATGGTTGCCCAGCTTGCCTTTACCTTTGTTGAGGCGAATTTCCTTTACTTCAAGGTTTACTGCAGTGTTGGCGGCAAATGAAGCACCGTCCACCAGGTCCAGGATAACCTCTGTTGCATCACCTTCTGAATCATGCTGATATTTGCCGTTGCCGTCAATATAAATGGGCATGAACTCACGGTTTGCTCCATAGAAAGAGTTATACATGCAGAGCTCATCAGGATGAACACCTTTGTTAACCTGATGAACCTCATGACGGGGAAGATTTGCGCCGGAGATACCGATGGTACTTGTGCAGTAATCGATATATAAAGTTTTGTCAGAACTCATTGCCACAACGCCGGTACGTTTTGTGCCGCCGTCCCACTGGTCACGGTGCTGGTTACTTTCAGTTACAAGCACACCGTTACGGACGGATGCGTTTCTGGTAGTTCCGGTGTAAGTGTTTTCTTCCGGCTGAGTTGCAACCACCCAGAAGTTTGCGTTGGCACCGCCGACAGCACGATGTCCGGGGCGAGACTGGCGGTTTGCAGCATGCACCAGAGTTTCAGTGCCCTTGGCCGATTCATTGGCCACTGTGGTTTCAATGGTATTGTAAGGATTGTTGAGGTCTACCGTAAGTACATTAATGTTCAGGGGGTAAGAGGGGATACGGTAACGGGTGTGAACAATACCCGGACCGATTTCCCGGCGTGTCATTACGTTGTACTCATAGTCTTTCCCTTCAAGGGTGACCGTTTCTGCTGAAACCGGTAAGATGCTCCACAACAGGAGAGGGAGTAATAGTCGTTTCATGATGATAGACTGTATGTTAAGTGTATTGATTGATTCTCATTCTGCGCTGAGCGCATAGCTTGCTTTTGCAAAGTTATGGTTTTTTTACTAATTTTGCAAATTGAAATGACATCTTAACTGTTAAGACACATTATTTTAAAAGAAATAGCCTTGAAACTGAAAAAATATTATGTGGTAATTCTGGCCGCATCCCTTGCTTTCTATTCCTGTGGAGGACGTCATGAAGAACATGATCATGAGCACAATCATGAGGCAGAACTCATGCTGACGGCTTATGATGATACTTATGAAATTTTTGCGGAAGCCTCTCCGATGGTGACAGGAGAAACCGGTGAGCTTATGGTTCATGTGACAAAACTTTCTGATTTCAAGCCGCTCACGGACGGAAGCGTGGCTGTTGAACTGGTTGTAGGGCAGAGTAGGGTTGAGGCAGAGCCGGAGCATTCTCACGTTCCCGGAATTTATCATTTTGACCTCACGCCCGTAACAGCGGGACAGGGTAAGCTGATTGTGACTGTTGGAACAGATTCATCTTCCGAGACAATTGAGATAAATGACATTGAAGTGTTTGATGATGAGCACCGCGCGCACCATGAGGCGGAAGAAGCTCACATACACAGCGGAAATGCAGTTACTTTCAGCAAGGAAATGAGCTGGAATGTGGATTTTGCCACAGCGGAGGCCGTACGCCGTCCTTCGGGCCGGGTAATCCGTACAGTTGCCCAGGTGCAGCCAACCAGCGGAGACACCCGCACCATCACTTCACCTGCTGCAGGAGTGGTAAGTTATGCTGTATCAGACCTTACGGACGGAAGTTCCGTGAGACGCGGCCAGACTCTTTTCAGGATTGATGGTTCAGGGCAAGTGGATAACAATCTTTCAGTGAGACTGGAGGAAGCCCGCAGCAATTATGAGACCGCAAGAGCGGAATTTGAACGTCTGAGTAATCTTGCTCAGTCTCAGCTTGTTACACGTTCACAGCTGAACGAGGCTCAGAACCGTTATGATACCTCCCGCGCTGCGTATGAGAACCTGCGCTCCCAGACCTCAGGAGGTGCGGTGTCAGTGTCCTCATCCATTGACGGTTATGTCATATCTCTTGATGCGGCCAACGGTTCATATGTTGAGACCGGTCAGCCGCTGG
>CAZNBD010000007.1:15662-47464 GCA_964571405.1 uncultured Bacteroides sp.
ATGGTTCCCGGAACATTTGTTGAGATGTTCATTACCTGCAATGACGGGACAAGTGCACTGACAGTTCCCGACGGTGCCATTATTGAAGAGATGGGTAACAAGTTTGTATATGTTCAGCTCTCACCCGAGTACTTTGAAAAGCGGGAGGTGACAGCAGGGACATCAGACGGCCGATATACCCGCATTCTCAGCGGCCTCAATGCCGGAGACCGTGTGGTCAGCCGCGGTGCCATTCTTGTCAAACTGGCCCATTCATCAGGGGCGCTTGATCCCCATGCCGGACACGTTCATTGATCAGTCATGAAGTTTATAAATTACATCATAAGTTTTTCACTGAAGAACACGCTCCTTGTCATCCTTGGCGCGGTTCTTCTCATAGCCGGAGGTGTTTATTCCTCACGGCAGATGGATGTTGATGTCTTTCCTGACCTTACTGCTCCCACAGTAGTTATCATGACAGATGCTGCCGGAATGGCGCCGGAGGAAGTAGAACGTCTGGTTACTTTCCCCATAGAGACCGCTGTCAACGGAGCCACAAACGTGCGGCGTGTACGTTCTGCCTCCATGTCCGGTAATTCATTTGTATGGGCGGAATTTGACTGGGGTACGGATATTTTCAAAGCACGTCAGATTATAAGTGAAAAGATGGTTGCCCTGGCAGGCACGCTTCCTGAAGGTGTGACACCGGTCCTGGCTCCGCAGTCTTCTGTAATGGGAGAGATAATGTTTGTTGGGCTGCAGTCTGACAGCACTTCAATGATGGAGCTGAGGTCCCTGGCTGACTGGGTCATTAAGCCGGCAATACTCGCCACAGGCGGAGTATCACAGGTAACCGTAATAGGAGGCGATTACAAGCAGTATCAGATACTGGCGGACCCGCTGCGCATGAATGCGTACGGAGTTACAATGGATGAACTTCTCCGCGCCGGCTCCACAATGAGTAATAATTCCGTTGGTGGGGTGGTGCGTGATTACGGTAACGAATATGCTCTCCGCGGAATGGCCCGCACCACTGAGCTTGATCAGCTTGCCGCCACTTTTGTCAAGACTGTAAACGGCCGGCCCGTTACAATAGGTGATGTGGCAACAGTGCAGATTGGTCCGGCCGTCAAGATGGGTCATGCATCACAGAATGCGTCACCGGCCGTGATAATGTCCATCTCCAAACAGCCAAATATCAATACACTGGAGGTAACTGAAAAAATTGAGGAAAACCTGCAGGCCATCCGCAGGTCATTGCCGCCGGATGTGGTGCTTGACACTGAAATTTTCAGGCAGGCGGATTTTATCCAGACATCGGTGGATAATGTGGGAAGTGCTTTGGCTGAGGGCGCGGTATTTGTTATCATTGTCCTTTTTCTCTTCCTTAACAGCTTCAGGACAACCATTATATCAATAGTGGCCATTCCGCTGTCACTGCTTGGAACTCTGATAGTTATTCACCTGCTGGGAATGAATATCAATACCATGACCCTGGGCGGAATGTGTATAGCCATTGGTTCTCTGGTTGATGATGCCATCATTGACGTAGAGAATGTTTATAAGCGGTTGAGGCAGAACCATGCCTTGCCGCCTCAGGAACGCAGGTCGGTTTTCACGGTTGTATTTGAGGCATCAAAGGAAATACGTGCTTCAATCCTGAACGCCACCTTCATTATCATAGTGGCCTTTATCCCGCTCTTTTTCCTTTCAGGCATGGAAGGCAGAATGCTCAAGCCGTTGGGAATTGCTTATATCATCTCACTGTTTATGTCTCTGCTGGTGGCAATGACCGTAACCCCTCTTCTGAGCAAGATGCTTCTGAGCAGTGAGAAATACCTTTCACGCAATGAAAAGGAGCCTTGGTTAAGCCGCAAAATTGCAGCCGCTTATGCCGTTTCACTTGAATGGGTGCTTTCTCATAAAAAGCTGGTGGTAATAGTGACAGCCTCAATTTTTGTGGGAGTACTGGCACTGAGCATGACTCTGGGCAGCAGCTTCCTTCCGGACTTTAATGAGGGCTCCGCAACAATATCTGCAGTAGCCAAGCCGGGAGTTTCCCTTGATGTCAATAATGAGCTGGGAAATCTGATGGAAGAAGCTCTGCTTTCAATTCCGGAGGTGACAGCCACAGCACGGCGCACAGGCCGCGGTGAGCTGGATGAACATTCCCAGGCCACAAACGGCGCTGAAATTGATGTACAGTTCACCCTCACGGACAGGTCACGCGAAGAACTCTTTGATGATATGCGCGCCAAACTAAGTCAGGTACCCGGAGTTGTCACCACCATCGGTCAGCCACTGGGTCACCGTATAGATCACATGCTTTCAGGAACTCGCGCCAATATTGCCATCAAGCTCTTTGGAACTGATCTGAGCCGTATGTTCATTATCGGAAATCAGATCAAGGAGAAGATTGAAGGAATCCCCGGGCTGGTGGATGTGTCTGTGGATCAGCAGACTGAATCTCCCCAGATACAGGTTGTTGCCAACCGCGCGGCATTGGCGCGTTACGGTATCGGACTTGATGAATTCAATGAGTTAATATCACTCGCATTCTCAGGAGCAAGGATTGCTGATATTTATGAGGGTCAGCGCAGATATGACATTGTGCTCAGACTGGATTCCAATTATACTAATACCATTGAAGGTGTCCGCAGTGCCCTGATAGATACAGAATCCGGAGGCAAGGTGCCCCTGGAGGAAGTGGCGGAGATTGTCTCCACATCCGGCCCCAACTCAATCACCCGCGAGAACGTACAGCGCAAGCTTGTAGTTCAGGCCAATGTGTCAGGACGTGACCTCGGGTCTGCAGTTAATGATATCAGAAATACCATAGAACAGGAAATAAGTCTGCCGGAGGGTTACAGAATTGAGTACGGAGGGCAGTTTGAGAATGCCCAAAAGGCATCGCGTACACTCCTGCTTACCACCCTGGGAGCTCTGCTGGTAATCTTCCTGCTGCTCTTGGGAGAATTCCGTTCACCCATGTTGGCTGTTATCATTCTTGCCAGTCTTCCGTTTGCCCTCATCGGCGGTGTACTGGCCATATTTATCAGTGACGGCACGGTAAGTATCCCGGCCATAATAGGTTTCATTACCTTGTTCGGAGTAGCAGTCAGAAACGGTATCCTTCTTATTTCCAAATATAAGAATTTACGGGATAAGGGAACAAGCGTAGAGGATACAATCCGTCAGGGCTCCAAGGACAGGCTCAGTCCCATCCTGATGACAGCGCTGACATCCGCACTGGCTCTTATTCCCCTGGTTATGGCAGGAGACAAGCCCGGTAATGAAATACAGAGCCCGATGGCAATTGTGGTCCTGGGTGGTCTGCTGACCTCAACACTGCTCAATGTTTATCTGCTGCCCATAATATATCATTATTACGCAAGCAGGCAGAAAAGCAAATAATCACTTTCTCAGGATAAGGCGGACGTCTTTGAGTTCAGCCAGCCCCTTTCCAATAAGATTATTGATCACCTCAGCTGCATCATCAAGCTGAAGGCTGAAGCGCGTGCGCAGGGCACTGAAAAGTACCTGATTACCATCTGCCGTGCGGAGGAGGTCCATAATCTCTTCTTCAATCTGTGCCGGAGAGAGCAAATGAGCTGACTGCTGCCTCAGGCGGCAAACATCGCACTTGCCGCAGTCATCTGTCTGCTGACCGAAGTATGCCAGCATTCTCCTTACACGGCAGGAGGAATCATTGAATACAAAATCAGAAGTGGCTGCCAGGCTCACACGCAGGGCTTCCTTGCGCTGTTCATAAACATTGAAGGGTATGATGAGTTCCTCTGCCGGCACGCGCCTGTTGGGCATATAGATATATGTGGCGCGGTTCCGCGGAATGAAGTTCAGGATATGCTCCCGGCGCAGCTGTATCAGTGTCTGGTACATGGCCTCGGGACTCATTTCCAATTGTCTGCATGCCACATCATCATCCACGGGAACAAAGTCAGAGAAAATCCCGGGGCAGTTCCTGAGCAGGAAATCAAGCAGCCTGTCTGTGTGATATGATTCAGATACTGAGTAAATCTTTTTCTTGGGCACAATGATGTGCACACGTGTTGGATTGGCCAGTTCATTCACATACTCCATGTATCCGCATCTCTGCAGAATACTCAGGGCAGAGAGCAGGCGGCGGGGATGCATTCCGTACTTGACGCTCATGTCTTCCGCACTGAACACATACATGCGGTCAAATCCCTCACCCATGGATATTTCCAGATATCGGCACACTTCATTGTAAACCTTGCGGATAAAATCCTTGGGCGGAAATGCTGAGTCCAGGCGCCGGGCCAGAACGGCAAGGTCCTTGCTGTCAGCCAATAAAACTGCCTTTGCCGGCTGACCGTCACGTCCTGCTCTGCCGGCTTCCTGATAATATTCCTCCAGTGTGGAGGGCAAATCATAATGTACCACAAGGCGGACATCGGCCTTGTCAATTCCCATGCCGAAAGCTGTGGTTGAGACAATGACAGGCACCTCCCCGCTCATCCATGAATCCTGACTCTCAACTTTTTTGAGCGGATCAAGTCCGGCGTGATAATAAACAGCAGGTACTCCCAGGCCATTAAGGACATCTGCAATCTGCCTGGTCTTTTTACGTGAACGCACGTATATGATTGAACTGCCCGGTGTCTCTTTGAGGATTCGGAGTAATTCCCCGGTCTTTGAGGAGCAGTGCAGGACATTGAACGAAATATTGTCACGGGCAAAGCTTTTTTGAATTTTTGCCGGATTATTCAGCCCCAGATGCCTGGAAATATCTGAAATGACTTCCGGAGTGGCAGAGGCAGTAAGAGCCAGTATGGGAATATCCGGAAACTTTTCCCTGAGTACACTGAGCCTGAGATATGAGGGTCTGAAATCATAACCCCACTGTGAGATACAGTGGGCCTCATCCACCACAATGAGGCTTACGTTCCATCTGTAAAGGTTTACCAGGAAGTTTTCACGCACCAGGCGCTCCGGAGCCACGTAAAGCAACTTAAGTTTTCCCGCATCTATCTTTTCAAAAATGTATCTTGTCTCGGCGCGTGTGGCACCCATATACAGACAGGCGGCCGGGTAATGAATGCGTTTCAACGCATCCACCTGGTCTTTCATCAATGAGATGAGTGGACTCACCACAATTGTCAGGCCGGGCATCATCAGCGCCGGAACCTGGAAGGTGATACTTTTACCACCACCTGTGGGCAGAAGTCCTATGGTGTCCCGTCCGTTCAGCACACTGTCTATTATTGTGCGCTGGAGAGGACGGAAGCCGGAGTAACCCCAGTATTCCCTGAGTATGTCCTCCGCTGTGGGGTGCTCCATCACTCTATGTCCGCTCTGATCTGTTTGACAAGCAGCTGCAGGGTGGTGCCGGCGTTGGGATGCTTGTTCTCCTCAATGGTATAACATATATTGAAGAACTTGCCGGAGTGTATGTGCTCAAAGTACTGAGCCATGTTGAACGCAATGGCGTTTACCACTCTGCCGGAGGTGTCATCAACCAACTCAAGCTTTATGTGCTCAAGATTTTTTCCCACCAGTTTGCTGGTGCCGAAGTCCTTGACACGGCGTGTGCAGAATGTTGGCTTGCGGTTTCCGGGTCCGAAGGGATGGAAAAGGCGTAAGGTGGCAACAAACTCAGGCGTTATTTCAGAGAATGACAGGAAGGCGTCAATATCAATCTGGGGCGTGAGCTGCTCAGGCAGGATATTGTTTGCCACAAATTCCTCGAATCGGCGAGTGAACTCCGGGATGTTCTCTTCTTTCAGGGACAGACCAACAGCGTATGTGTGGCCGCCGAAGTTCTCAAGGAGGTCGCGTGTGCTCTCAACGGCCTTATAAACATCAAATCCTTGGACAGAACGTGAAGAACCCGTTGCAAGCCCGTTGGAGAGGGTGAGAACAACACTCGGTTTATAATAAAGTTCTGTCATGCGGGAGGCCACAATGCCTATTATACCCTTATGCCAGTGCTTGTTATAAATAACGATTGAGCGCTTGTTTGAGTGTGCTTCACCGCGTTCTTCCAGAATGGCGTTTGCCTCCTCTGTAATCTGTTTGTCAAGTTCCTTGCGGTCCTTGTTATACTGGTCAATCTCAAGGGATTTACGGTTGGCTTCCTTGGCGTCACGGGCCACAAGCAGCTCCACGGCCTCGCTTCCGCTCTGCATGCGTCCGGATGCATTGATCCGGGGGCCGATCTTGAAAACAACATCATTGATGGTGATTTCCTTGCCGCCTAAACCGCAGGTGCGGATAATGGCGCGCAAACCCATATTTGGGTTGGCATTGAGGCGCTTAAGACCCATATATGCCATCACGCGGTTCTCATCAATTATGGGCACGAGATCTGCTGCAATACTGACTGCCACAAGATCCAGCATACATTCCAGTTCAGCCGTTCCGATACCGTTACTGATGGAGAAGGCCTGCATGAGCTTGTATCCGACACCGCAACCGGACAGGTGAGGGCAGGGGTATGTACTGCCTTCAAGTTTGGGGTTGAGGATGGCGGCTGCCGGCGGAAGTTCTGTATCCGGTTTATGGTGGTCACAGATTATGAAGTCTATGCCGCGTTCCTTGGCATACCGTATTTCTTCAATTGCCTTGATTCCGCAGTCAAGGATGATGACAAGCTTGACATCCTGGTCTGCAAATTCATCAATTGTTTTCTTGGTTATTCCATATCCTTCATCATAACGTGTGGGTATGAAATAATCAAGTTCAGAGTAAAAATTCTGAAGGTAACGGAACACCAGCGCAACGGCAGTGCATCCGTCAACATCATAATCTCCGTACACCATAATGCGCTCCTTGGACCCCATGGCGCGGTTAAGGCGGTCAACGGCCTTATCCATATCCGGCATCAGGAAGGGGTCATGGAGGTCTCGCACACTGGGATGGAAAAAGCGCTCTGCCTGCTCAATGGTGGTTATTCCTCTCTGAACCAGCAGGTCAGCAACCTGCGGACAGTTGGCGAATCGGATGGCAAGTTCTGCACCGAGTTTCTGGTTCTCGGCACTCAGAACGGGGTAATTCCATCTTCTTGTCATAAGGCTGTGCAGGTTGGGGTGTGCGTATTATTATTTGTGCAAAGTTACTAATTTTTTTGTAATTTTGCAAGCCGATTATTCCAACCGGTCACATATAATAGGAATTTCAATTATCACAATACATAACTTCTTAAACATGACACGTTTAAACATTCTACTGGGATTGATTCTGTTTTCAGTTGTATCTGTTTCAGCAAGGACAATTCAAGGCGAAGTGCGTGCGGACAACGATTCAACTCTTATCTCCGGTGCTTCCTGCCGGCTCTTGGGCGGCTCTCAATTCATAAACGGAGTGACCACAAATGATAATGGTAAATTTGAAATTTCAACAAATATTAAGTCTTCACTGACTCTTGAAATTTCAATGACAGGATTCAATACAACTGAAATAGTAATTGAGTCTTCCGGTAACGTGAATGTCGGAACTGTCTATTTGTCAGAAGGAATAACATTAAACGAGGTACAGGTTTCCGGTAACTCAATGATTGACATTCATGGGCGTACCATAATTTTCCCCTCCTCCTCGGATGTCAGGGCTTCCGGTACCGCCATCAGCCTTTTCCAGAAACTGCCTCTTGCCGGTCTTGAAGTTAATCCAATCAACAGGACAGTGACAGTGAACGGTGGGACACCGGTGATTCTGATCAATGGAGTGCCATCTACAATTGAGGACTTCAATACCCTCCAGCCCAAGGATATCTCCAAAATAGAATTCTCCCGCGTAACACCGGCCCGTTATGCAGACAGCGGTAACAGCGGGTTCCTCAATATCACCCTTAAGAAACGTGCTGATGGCGGTCAGGTTTATATTTGGGCCCGCAGTGCAGTCACCACTGCATTTTTGGATGGCAATGTAAGAACTTCATATCATCAGGGGCCTTCTCAGTTTACCCTCACATATAATCCTTCCTGGCGTAATTATCAGGATGTTTATGATAATAAAACTGAAAGTTATATCGGAGACGACTTCAGGGTTAACCTGGAGGAACATGACCGCAATCCTTTTAATTATCATTATCACAATGTTGGTCTGAAGTATAATTACAGTCCTGATATCAATACACTTTTTTCAGCAACCTTTCGGATTAACCCCAGTTTTAATAAAGGTCGCTCAATAACTGATATCACAGACTCTTACCTGGGACATTACTATAATTACGGTTTCTCATCAAACAAAAATATCACACCATCACTTGATCTGTTCTTCAAACGTAACTTTAATGATAAGAATACTCTTGAAATACAGATGGTTGGAACGTTGAGCTCAGTTGACTATCGCTGGAATGAGATGTATGAATATTCAGATGCAGAAGAGTCAAATTATGTTATGGATGTTGACAGCCGTCGTCGTTCTCTTATAAGTGAAATCAGTTATTCACATCAGTTCAGTGACAGGACATCAATCTCGGCAGGTTATCAGAATACAGTTTCTCACAGCAAGAATACATATCTTACAACAGATTATGAGCCCTTGCTCACGGAGAATAACAATTATGTATATGCCCGCCTGGGACAGCAAGTTGGAAAAGTATATATCTCTGCATCAACCGGTGCAAAGCTGTACTGGATTAAGAACGACCTGAACAAACGTCATTTTATCCGCAATCTGTCAACAGCCCAGTTCTCATGGCGTATATCCCGGAAATGGAGCCTGGCCGGTTCTTTCCAGTACACTCCCAGTATTCCTTCTCTGTCATCTTTGACTGATTATCCTCAGCAGGAGTCGCCTTATTTGATATCCAACGGTAATCCCAAACTGAAAGTATCTCAGAACTTTACTTATGAGCTCATGCCGTCTTTTCAGTACCGGAAGTTCAATACTTCCCTGCTGCTGACATACAGGCAGGTTGGTGATTTTGTGATGAATGATCTCTGGTATCTTGGGGATAAAATGTTCCTGTCCCAGTCTGTAAACGCCAAAAAAGCATGGAATTCAAGTGCAAATCTCAACTTAAGACTGAATGATATTCACGGCTTTGGCATTAACGTGAATATTGGTGTGGCTCATTATGAAACCATGGGCGAGAATTGGTCACATCACCTCACTTCTTTCAAGGCCAATTTCTCATTATGGTGGAACAAAGGGCCTTACACAATTTCTTACTGGCGCAAGATTCCCGGAAAATTCATGAACGGGCATTATGTGGGAAAAGAAGAAAACGGGGATGCGCTCAGGTTTGAGTATCAACCCAATAAACATTGGACGCTGGGTGCAAGCTGGATGTATATGTTTGACAGAAAGGGCACTCGTTATCCCGGCTGGAATTATTCAAACGTGAATCCTTATTACAGAGAACGTTACATCAAACATAACGGAAATATGGTGGTTCTGTCAGCAAGCTATTCCGCTGACTTCGGTTCAATATTCCGCTCTGCCCGTCGTTCACTCAATAATTCGGATTACGGGTCATCCCTGCGCATGATGTAAATTCAAGTTCCGGTGGCAGCAGTTTTGAAAAAATGTTGTAACTTTGCGGAATCATATAAGTTTTAGGAAAATGTCGTTTTCTGGTAAAAAAATATTTTCAATACTGCTTGGTGTCCTGAGCTTTATCAGTGCTTCTGCCCTGGTTCTCCCGGTGAAAACTGTTGGCGGCCGCCAGTTCTATTATTATAATGTGGGAAAAAGCGAGTCCCTGTACGGCATATCCCACAAGCTCGGAATTCCAATTCAGGACATAATCCGCCATAATCCTGCCGCCACTGACGGTCTCCGTTCAGGTACCGTGCTTTACTTCCCGGTGGAAGAATATTCTGACCATGAAGTTCCGGCGCAGAGTCTTGAAGGAAGTCAAAATGCTGAACAGAGTCAGGAGCTTATGCCTGAGTCAGGGAATAATACTCCGGAGTATGCGGAAAGTGCGGAGGTGCTCCCCAAGAATCCTGCGGTGGGTATTGCCCTCGGTTTTGGCAGAAGTGCTTCTGAAGCATCAAGGGCGGAAAAGCTCAGCCTGGAGTTTTATAAAGGTTTCCTCATTGCAGCAGATACATTAAGCAGCCGCTCTGATGATCTGACAGTTAACGTTTGTAATCTGTCTGAGACCGCATTGCCTTCTGATTTTGACCTTAACAGCGTGATTATTCTTTCTGACAGCCTGACTGCCAATGCTTCATGTGTTGAAAATCTGACCCGTGGAGGTACTTATCTTCTTAATCTGTTTGACACCAGGGATACTCTTTACCGTACCAATCCGTATATGATACAGGCCAGTGTTCCTGGTGCCACCATGTACACCAAGGCTATTGATGCCATCATGTCTGATTTCAGCGGATACATTCCTGTCATCATTAAGAATACCGCCGGCCGTAATGAGAAAGAACCTTTTACGGAAGCCCTGCGGAATTATCTTACACTCCATGCCATTGATTTTCTGGATATAGAATATTCAGGAAATTTGCAGCGTTCAGATCTGGGAGCATTGAGTGCTGATTCTTCATATGTGATAATACCTTCCTCCGGCAGTCTGGCGGAATTCAATAAGTTTGCACATGTACTGGCAAATATGCGTGATGCCCTGCGTGTACGTGAAAGTGAGACTGAGGAAGGAGAGGTGCCGCAGACTTTACCGGATCTGGCAGTTTTCGGTTATCCGGACTGGCTGGCATTCCGCGGAGAGGCGGAACTGACTCTTCATCAGCTTGAAGCAACAATTTACAGCCGCTTCTTTGAAGATTCAGACGGCTTCAGCTCAAGAATACTTGAAAACGATTTCCGGCGCTGGTTCGGCTCTCCCATGATGGAAAGCGTACCCTCACAGGGTTTGCTTGGATTTGACGCAGGATGTTTCGTAATCAGGAACATGAATGTCAATGGAGGACGTTTTGCTCCATCTGCCATGAGCAATTATACAGGCGTGCAGAGTACTTTCCATCTGGAACATGTCAACGGTGGCGGATGGGTTAATACTGCAGTTTACATCATTAAATTCCTCCAGTCCGGTAGGGTAGAGGCACGGGTGGTATGAAGAGACTGATTTTTGTCCTCCTGTGTGTTTTTTCACTTCTCGGCATTAATCACATGTCCGCAGAAGTGCATTACAAGCCCCACATCAGCATAGGTGCCAGAGCCGGAATGAGCATGAGCCAGGTTTCTTTCTCACCTTCTGTGCGCCAGAGCTGGGGGATGGGTTCTTGTGGCGCCCTCACTTTCAGATACTCTGAGGAAAAGCTTTTTGGATTTATTGCCGAGTTGGGCTGGACACGCCGCGGCTGGACTGAAAATTATGAGGAATTACCTTTTACTTATTCCCGCTCCCTGACTTACATTACACTCCCTGTACTCACACACATATATTTTGGAGGTGACAGGCTTCTGTGTTTTGTCAATCTGGGTCCGTCCGTTTCATACCTGATTGGAAGTTCCATTGATTCCAATTTTGATTATCACAATCCCGGGGCCGTTGCAGATTATCCGCGCAACAGACGCACGGAACAGCTCACCATGGAGATTAAGAACAAGTTTGATTACGGTATCAGTGCCGGCCTGGGAGCCGAGTTCAGGATAACACCCCGCAATTCAATAGTGCTTGAAGGACGGTTCTATTACGGGCTTGGTAATATTTTCCCATCATCAAAAGCGGATACTTTCAGTGCCAGCAGAAACATGAATATTGAGGTATCCCTGGGGTATAATTTCCGTCTGAGATAGATGTTTAACACATTCCCCTAACAGGGGAGATGGTAATATAAAAAAAGTCTTTCAGCTCTGTGCCGAAAGACTTTTTTGTTACTTCCAGTGAAGTTTATTCTTTTTCCTGTTCCTGAAGAATCTCAACAGCCATATCGTAAATGGTGCTGTCATCCAGCACAACGATTCCGCCGTCAGGTCCGGGTTCTATGTGAACACCACAGTTCTTGCCAAAATCGTAGTTGGTGCCACCAAAGTAGTTACGGACGGTCTGTACTGTGGTGTTGAGACGGTCTGCAATCTTGTGCATGGAGCCGTCAGGAAGGCGGTCTTTGAGTCTTCTGAGCTCGTTGAAAGTGATGGTCTTTGTCATATTATATTATGATCAGTTAGGGTGAAACTATAGAATTGTAATTTTATGGCTTAAAGTTACTCTGTTTTTCCATAATGAGCAAACTTTATGGGAAAAAAGTTTGATGTTTTACAGCATAAAACGGGTAACTCAAAGAACATCAGATAATTATCGTAAATGATTTTTATCAGATTTTTTCAACATCACTTCCGCGCACCCATGCACGTGTACCATTGTTGATTTTGACGTTATACCAGACTGCAGACTGGGGGTCATCAGGGGTGGCCACGGAATCCGTAATTTCCACTTTGGTACCCTCGTGGATAGAAACCACCGGCTCTGATGAGTTACGGGGAGCGCGAGGCATGGAATTGATGTACGTGGAGGGTACGGTTACTATGGCGTAACGGTCAGTGCGGGCAAGCGCGGCACTGTCATAAGCCACATAAATGGTGTACATGAAGAGGAAAAGGAGCACTATGCCTCCGAAGAACCCGGCTTTACGGAGCGTAACCCCCGGAGCGAATATGTACAGAGAAACCGCTCCGAGCAGAAGCAGGAAAACTCCAAATGCAGTCCAGGCCCATGAATTGGCTTTCATGGTTCCCAGCACGGCATGGTGAACATTTGAAAGGAAGGAGCTGTCATCCTCCGGAAGGTCTTCAAGGCGTGAACGCACAAAATCCAGGTTATGACGCGCATCCCTGTTTGTGGGGTCAAGCCTGAGAGCACGTTCATATGAGAGGACGGCACGTCCGGGATTTCCGTTCCTGTAATATGCGTTTCCAAGGTTATAATATGTATCGGAATCAGGGCCGTACTGGACCAGAGCCTCATTGTACAGCTCAATGGCACGCCCATACTGCTCACGCACATATGCAGAGTCTGCTTCTATGCCCACATTCTGAGCTCCTGCCATCATGGCCACGCCAAGAAACAGAAGAGCGAGTATCCTTTTAAATAATGAAGTCATCATATGTCTTTATTTCTTAACGGTTTATTTTTTGACATTCTCAATGGCTGAAATTGCCGCGTTGGCATCAGAATACAAGTCAGCCATCTGGCGGTCTGATCCTGACGGAGTAAAGCGGGCCATCTCACAGCGCTCAAGTACTGAAAGAACCTCTGAGGCCTTGTCTGCCGGCAGTCCGTATGCTTCCAGTTTTTCTGCAATGTTGGAGGTTGTCAACTGAGATGGAGCAATGGAGAGTTTATCTGACAGATACCCCCACAGGGCAGAGGCAACTGCGGCGTAGAATTCATCCGGCTTATGCGCTGTCATATATTTCTGAGCAGCTTTGAGGCGCTTGGAAGCTTTACGTCCGGCCTTGGCAAGTTTTTGGCCGGCAACATCTGAGGCTGCCCTGATCTTTCTGCGGTAAATTATAATGACCAGAATGAGAATGAGCAGTGCCAGTCCGTACATAAACCAGTAAATGCCGCTGCCATAAGTATAATGGACGTCTGCGGCTGCCCGCTCTGCAGGCATGGGGTGAATGTGGAATATATCTTCAATGGCAGCGGGCTCATTGCGGTTCGGCGCTGAAACAGGCTCGCTGCTTCCGCGGAGAACGCGTACGTCAGTAGAGGCCACTTCAATGGTCTTGTATTCTCCCGCTGAGGGGTCAAAGTACACAAACGGTGTTCCGGGAATGGTAAATGTGCCAACTTCTGAGGGAACAATTGTGAATTCAGTCTTATAAGTACCGCGCATGTTGGCACCTCCGTCAATAACCCGTGCATCAATGTCATTGCGGGGAGAGAAGCTTTCCATGCCGGCCGGGAGTTCAAGGATTGGGTCGCGCAGATACTTGATGTTACCGGTTCCCTCAACAGTATATGAGTAAACCGAGGGCTCATTGGTCCTCATGAGCTCCGGATCAAGATTGGTGCTTACAGAGAAGTTACCCACTGCACCGTTGAAACCGGCGGGAGCAGGGGAGGGCAGAGGTCGCACCTGTATGGACGCGGCATTGGAGGTGGTGGTTATCTCACGCTCAACGGGGCGCTGAGTGCGGAAAAATCCCATGTTGACCACCTCATATTCCACAATGGTCACATCATATTTACCGGAGTTGACCTCAAGACGGCCGGAGCGCTGGGGGTACAGCAACAGGCGCTTGAGCACAGCGCAGTGATAATTCTGTCCGTTATAATGTTCCAGGGTTGTTTCCTGTGAAACCGGCAGCTCTTCCATCAGGAAGCCCTCAAAGGCCGGCTGCACACGCGGAATAAATGATGTGATGTCATTACGTGTATAAACCTTGATGGTGGCCACCACCGGCTCCTGTTCATAAACAGAAGATTTTGAAAAGAACACACGTACCAGAAGGTCAGCAGAAGTTGAGCTTCCGCTTTGAGCCGTACTCTGATTTGATGACTGGGAATTTGTCCGGTCCGGACGGTTTCCGGAAGCGGTGTTGGAACCGGACGGATTGTCAGCCGGAAGAATCTCAAAAGAAGCCGCCCGTGAGCGCAGACGTCCATCCTTGCTGCTGACTGTCACTTCAGGCACGTTAACATGTCCCGGACTGTCAGCACGGTAAGTGAAGGTATAATCAATGGTGCGTGTTGAGGTGTATCTGCCATTGACAATTTCCACACTCTGCATGGTGGAAGTGGCAGGACCGTAAAGCAGGGTACAGTGTTCCAGCTGTGGTGCTTCCGGTTCTCCGCCCTCACCGTTTGTGAGGCGGAAAGTCAGGGCAAAATTCCGGCCCTCCACCACATTGCGTACAGGTACCAGAGTGAAGCTGGAATTGGCACCCATGACGCCCAACACTGCGGCAAGGCTAATCAATAATATGAGGAAACGCTTCTGTATCATGGTCTTTCCGTGTATTGACAAATATTACCAGGGTTTGTCAGGCTGCCTGCGTCCCTGAGCTGGATCCTCCTGCTGCTGAACGCGGCGGCGGGTGGCATTCTCCTGATTCTGCATGCTCTGCAGGATCTGTTCAGCGCTCTGACTCATGGGCTGTTCCTGAGGCTGCTGTTCCTGCTCCTGTTCCTGCTGTTGCTGATCCTGCTGTTGTTGCTGTTGCTGCTGATCCTGATTCTGGTCCTGTTGATCCTGGTCTTGATCCTGCTGATCCTGATTCTGTTCCTGCTGCTGGAGCTTAAGCTGAGCCAGACGCAGATTGTATCTTGCGTTCCAGTCATCAGGTTCCAGGCGCAGAGAGGCCTGATACAGCGCAATGGCCATTCCGTACTCACTGTCATTATAACTCATATTGCCCAGGTTATAATAGGCCAGGTGAGCCAGGTCAGGGTTTTGCGTTTTTGCATCTTCAGCCACACCGGCGAGGAGTTCACGAGCCATCGGTCTGGTATCTGCCTGAGTGCCTGCATTGTCTGAGTTACTGAGCTTGAGCAGGGCACAGGCCTTGTTGTAACGTGCCACCATTGACATGCCGTTTTCTTCCAGAGCGCGTTCATAACACTCAAGAGCACGGTGATAATTACTGTCGCGGAAGAAAGTATTGCCTTTACGAATCTGCAGACGCTCATTGCGGTAAGATTCTGTCAATGAATTATGGCGAGCTTTCTTTTCCGGAACTGAGTCCGCAGACTGAACGGGCACCACAGGAGCTACTGACGGGTCATTGTCAGCGGTCAGCCCCTGGGCGGATAAGCCTAAGGAGGCCACTAATGTCAATAATGTAATCAGTATGCTTTTCATTTCTTTTTGTCTTTCTTAATAACGGGGATGAGGCGCTTTGATGAGCTGAAGAACTCAATTCCGCGCAGCCAGCTGATCTTCCGGTCAACCACCAGGGTATCTGCAATGAGAAGTATCAGTGCGATAACGGCAAATGTGGGGAACTGCTCTGAAGCGGCGCTGTAACGCACGGTTGTGAACTCGCTCTTGGAAAGCTGGTCAAGGTGATCCACAAGGGTGGAGAGGGCATTTCCTGCAGAACCATTGACATACACGCCGTTGCCTGCACGGGCAATTTCTTCAGCAAGGCTTTCATTGAGAGCCGAACGAACCTGATTGCCATCTCGGTCACGAACTCCGGGAACCACTGCACCGCCGGTGGTACCGACTCCGATTACATCAACCTGGATTCCGTTCTGAGCGGCATCCTGGGCAGCCTGAACTGCTGCGCCTTCATGGTCCTCGGCATCAGTAATGAGGATAATGGCTTTCTGCATGTCTTCAGTACCTGAAAAACCGTTCATGCACATGCGGATGGCAGAGGCTATATCAGTACCCTGGTAACCCATCATGTCAGGATTGAGTTCAGAAAGATATACTTTGGCAGTATAAAAATCAGAGGTCAGAGGCAGCTGAGTTTTGGAGTCTCCGGCAAAGATTACCAGACCAACCTTGTCATTATCCAGGCGGTCAATCAGACGCTCCAGCAGTAATGTCGCACGGTTCAGACGGCTCACACCGTCCTCGCGGTCCGTGCTGGAGGCGTTCATGGAGTTCGACAGGTCAAAGGCAATCATGATCTCAATGCCGGCAGCGGTTTCCTGAGACGTCTGACCCTCTGTACGCGGACGGGCCAGAATTACTATCAGGGCAATAAGGGCCAGACACTGAAGTGCAACGCGCACACCCGGTGTATAACGTGATGCATCCGGCATCATGCGTGCCACAATTTCCGGATTACCGAATTTTCTTATCTTATTTCTGCGAGAGGCTCTGGCCGCCACAAACAGAAACACCAGTACCGGTACAAGTACCAGCAGGTAAAGATGTAGGGGATAGGCAAAATCAAACATATCGCAGAATGTTTAAGGAATTGAACGTAACACGGTGTAACGTAAGAGAACCTCAAGGCAGAAGAGCCCGAAAGCCAGCCATGCCCACAGCATGTAGTTATCCTCGGTGTGGGAGAAATGGCGTACGTCCATCTCTGTTTTTTCAAGCTGGTCAATCTGGTTGAATACGTCTCGGAGCACTGAATTGTCAGTTGCACGGAAATATTCACCTCCTGTATTTGAGGCTATTGTACGGAGAGTTGGCTCATCAATAACCACAGGCTGATTGACATATTCAATCCGGCCGGTCATGGTGCGCTGAGGGAAGGGAGCCATACCGTTTTTACCCACACCGATGGTGTAAATCTTTACGCCCATCTCACGTGCCACTTCAGAAGCTGTGATGGGGGCAATGACACCGGTATTGTTACTTCCGTCAGTGAGCAGGATGATGCTTTTGCTTTTGGCCTTTCCTTCACGGAGGCGGTTCAGGGATGTGGCTATGCCGTCACCTATGGCTGTGCCGTCCTGAAGAACGTTCATGTCAAGGTTCTGGAGATAAGACAGCAGCATGGTCCTGTCCATTGTCATGGGAACACCGGTGAGAGACTCACCAGCAAATATAACAAGCCCCATGTTGTCACTCTCACGTCCAGAAATAAAGCGGGCGGCCATTTCCTTGGCGGCCTCAAAACGGTCCGGAGTGAAGTCACGGGCCATCATGGATGATGACACGTCAAGAGCTATGATGATATCCGTACCTTCAGTGGAGGTGGTGCGCCAGCTGTCACGCACCTGCGGACGGGCAAGCATGATGATCAGGCAAGCCACGGCGCACATGCGCATGCCGAACAATACCCACCGCAGTGACTGCTTCCATGTGCGGGGCAGACGCGCAAAGGCAGCGGTGGTGGACATGCTCAGTGTGGCATGGCTGTTGCGCTGCTTAATAATATACCACGCTACAAGCGGGATGATTATAAGCAACAGCCATAATATATGTGGATGTGCAAATGTCATATATAGAAATTATCAATTCTTCTTTTTCTTGGCCTTGGAAGCGGGAGCTTTTTCAGGTTCCGGAGGCGGGGGAACGGGCTTGGTTTCATCCACAAACTGGGTGGACCTTATCAGGGCTCGTTCATTATCCTCTGCCAGAGGACGTTCCTTGGCAAACTTAACAAAGTCCGCAATCTTCAGAACTTCATCCATCTGAGCAGCCGGCAGACGGGTAAGAGGATTCTTGTGCAGGGCACGCAGAATCTGGCCTGAGGTCATTTCCATGGCGTTAATGCCGAAACGTCCCTGCAGGTACTGACGCAGAATGTCAGTGAGCTCAGTGTAAAATTCTTTTTCATGGCCTGAGGATGCAAGCTTACGGCTGCGGAGTGTTTCAAGGCGCATCTTGGCAAGATCATACGGAGGTATGGGTTTGGACTTGCGGATTTTGACTTCTTCCTTGTGCTTGCGGAACTTCATTACAAGGAATATCACAAGGGCTGCCACTGCCAGGGCTCCTAAAACTATAATCAGCCATATGGGAATCCAGTCATGCCACTTCATCGGAATGGAAGAAGGGGGCGCCGAGGGCATCAGAGCCATCGTTACAGTGTCAACTTCCACCGGTAAAACCTTGAGGGCAAGGACTTCTGACAGAACAGTGTCACGGCTGCCGGGCATCAGTACGCCGAAAGCCGGAAGAGTCCACATGCCGGGGTCAAAAGCCTGGATGGTATAATTGAATTTATAACTGCGTTCAGAATCAACGGTGGATGATGAATCAGCGGCAACAACCTGTACCGGTCCGAACTGAACGAAACCTGTATTCTGGTCAATGGCCGGAGGGAAACCTATAAACTGAGGTTCAGCCTGAGCCGGGACGTGTACCTCCACACTGAGTGAAGCGGTGGAGCCCATGGTCATTATGGTGCTGTCCAGCTCAGCGGTTATGCGGGGACGTCCCTGCGCCTGTACTGTCAGGAGGAGTATGCTGAGGATGGTTAATAAACTGAATCTTTTCATATTGCAGCACGTTTTTTGAATAATGACATCAGGGCTTTAACATAGTCCTCGTCAGTGGCTGTGGAGGCAAAATCAACATGAGTGCTTCTCAGGGTGGCTGACATCTTCTGCTGAAGCTCATACCACCATCTTGAGTAAGCCGCCCTCACTTTCTTAGAGCCGGTGTCAATCCACTGTGTGGCTCCAGTCTCCAGGTCTTCCACACGCATCAGACCCACATCAGGGAGTTCTGCATCGCGTTTATCATATACCTGAATGCCCATTATGTCATGGCGGTTGGCGCAGACTGTCAGCGGTGTCTTATAATCCTTGGTGTCAATGAAATCTGAAATCAGGAACATGGTGCACCGTTTCTTGATGGCGTCAGTGATATACCGCACAGCCTTACCTATATCCGTACCGCTGCTTTCAGGCTTGAAATCCAGCAGCTCGCGGATGAGATAAAGAATGTGCTTACGGCCTTTCTTGGGCAGGATAACCTTTTCAATCCGGTCTGAGAAGAACAGGGCTCCGATTTTGTCATTATTCTGAATTGCGGAGAAGGCCAGTGTGGCGGCAATTTCCGCAATCATCTCACGTTTTTCAGGCCCTGTTGCGCCGAAGTTGCGACTTCCGGAAACATCCACCAGCAGCATCACCGTCAGTTCACGTTCTTCCTCATAGACCTTGACGTGCGGACGGTTCTGACGTGCGGTGACATTCCAGTCTATATCACGGATGTCATCACCATATTGGTACTCACGCACCTCAGAGAACATCATGCCGCGGCCCTTGAAGGCGGAGTGATATTCACCGGCAAAGATGTTCTGAGACAAGCCGCGGGTCTTGATTTCAATCTTGCGGACTTTTTTGAGCAGTTGGTTTGAATCCATTACTTAAGTGTATAGAGGAGAAAGGCTGTGAGGATCAGGGTACCTGTACTTTGTCAAGAATTTCTGTGATTATCATGTCTGTGGTGAAGTTGTTGGCTTCAGCCTCATATGTCAGACCGATACGGTGACGGAGCACGTCATGGCATACTGAAATTACATCTTCAGGAATAACATAACCGCGCTGATGCAGGAAAGCATAAGCACGTGCCGCACGTGCCAGGGAGATGGAGGCACGGGGTGAGGCTCCGAATGAAATGTATGATGCAAGGTCCTTCAGTCCGTATTCCTCCGGTGTACGGGTTGCAAATACAATGTCAACAATGTATCTTTCAATCTTTTCATCCACATATATCTGTTCCACCACCTTCTGAGCTTCCAGCACTTCCTCCGGCTTGAGCAGGGGAGTGATGCTGTTGGATGAATTGGTGCTTATGTTCATGCGGATAATCTGACGTTCTTCCTCCGGAGTGGGATAACCGATTACAACCTTCATCAGGAATCGGTCCACCTGGGCTTCAGGCAGGGGGTAAGTACCTTCCTGTTCAATGGGGTTCTGGGTGGCCATTACAAGGAAAGGTTTGTCCATGGGGTAAGTGTGGTCTCCGATTGTAACCTGGCGTTCCTGCATGGCTTCCAGGAGGGCACTCTGAACTTTGGCCGGGGCGCGGTTGATTTCATCTGCCAGTACAAAGTTGGCAAAGATGGGGCCTTTCTTGACCTGGAACTGCTCATTCTTGACAGAGTAAATCATGGTACCGAGTACGTCAGCAGGAAGGAGGTCAGGAGTAAACTGAATACGGCTGTATTTGGCATCAATAAGCTGGGCAAGTGTCTTGATGGCAAGTGTCTTGGCCAGACCAGGAACACCTTCCAGGAGTACGTGACCGTTTGCCAGCAGGGCTATCAGAAGTGACTCAACAAGATGTTTCTGACCCACAATGGTCTGATCCATGCCGTGAGTAATCAGTTTTACAAAGTTATTTTTACTGGCAACCAGCTCATTGAGTTGCCGGATATTTACGCTATCGCTCATAGAAGATATTATGATATTTTTCAGGTGAATATTCTTAATACAAAATTAATACATCACCATAAAGAAACAGAGCAATTAATGTTAATTTAACCTATTAAGTCTTTAACAGTTATAAGATTTAATTATTTTTAGCTTTGTCCTGATCATCAGTAAAGAGCTTGTCTTCCTCATCAAGATGGAAGTATTTGGCCAGGAGGGCAATAAACTTGGCAATCTGATTGACAGCCTCCATGGTGGCAGCGCTCACTTCCTTTCCGCTAAGGCGGAGCATAAGAACGCCGTACAGTGCGTTGAAGCATGTTTCAATCTCACCGGCGGGGGCGTCCTTGCTGCGGGCGCGCAGTTCAACTATGTATGGAAGGGTCTTGTAATACTCGTTCCTGTAAGCGTCAAAACGCGGATCTGCCAAAACTTCCTTGTTGAGCTGGGCCAGGTTACCAATCACATTCTTGTGCATCTGCAGGTGACCTGAAGACTCCACGCCCTCGCGCCTCATCATGTCAATGAGGCTTTCATACCATTCAGCCATCTGCTTGAGGGTCTGTTCATCGCCGCCTATCGGATTTATGACGGTATTTTTTATTTTATCAAGGTCAAGACCGTTGGCACGGATAATATCCTCTATCTGCCACATGTACAGGAGGTACTCTGCAATATTTTCTTTACGTTTCTGGCTTGCTATAAGCATAATATTTCTGTGTTTGTCAGTTATTTTATTTATAACGTTTAAAAGTTAATATTGGTGCGGTACATGTATAGAAAAAAGCAATGCAGCACGCCTCCCGGTGAACTGCATTGCCGTAATATTTTCAATCAATTTCAGTCTTTATGTCAGCTCTTAATATCTGCTTTTCTGTTTGCTTTATATATTAGACGCATAAAGACTGAAAAAGTAACATTTGCGTTTGTTAAAATAAGTTATTTGATAATAACTTTTGATACATTCTCACCCTGGCGGCGGATATAAACACCTGTGCCGGGATTTTCAACACGCATACCCTGGAGGTTGAAGTATTCAACGGGAGCGTTTGGATCATCAACGGTAATGTCTTCAACGCCTGAGAAGTTGGTCAGGTCCACCATCACGCGGTTAGACTTGGGTGTGAAGAGTCCGTTGGCATCCTTGGCTTCAACCACATAAGAGTAAACTCCTGTTCCTTCAATGGTCACGGGAATCTGGAGACTTGTCTCAGTTCCGGCATCAACACGGTTGAGGTTCTCGATTACCTTGGTGTAAGTGGGTGCTATGGTTACTGTAACATCATCAAGAGCGGCACGGCCGGAACCGTAAAGCACAAACTTGATCTGACGTACATGCTCATCTGCCACATTGACATTGAAGAACTGGCCTTTCAGTTTGATTTCATCCAGATTGGCATTGGCATCAAGAATGCGCCATGCTCCGTTTTCACTGTCACGTCCTTCAATGGCAAAGATGGTTGAAGTGGACGGCGTTACTGAACGGAGGAAGAAGTTGAGGCTTTCAATCTCTCCGTCATAAACGGGTGAAATCAGGGCGATATCTGATGAATTGAACTTCAGTGACGGTTTTGAATCTCCAAAGAATGTGGTACCGGCAGTGTAGACATCATTGTCAGCACCGGTAAAAGTCCAGCCTTCAGGGATTACAACCTTGGTGTCTGTGGCTGTGCCGAAGGGCAGGAATTCATTCTGAGCTTCAGAAGGATATTCTGCGCTTACGGTTACATGATAACTGCGTGCGCCTTCAACACTGTTCCAGTTTGCTGTGAAGCCGTTTTCTGAGATTGCTGTTGCATCTGTGGCCACGGGTGTCTCAACTTCAGCTGTACCTCCGTCAACTGTAAATGTTACTTTATAGTTGGAGTACTTGATATTGTTGATATCGTGCTGGATGACGGGACCCACCCAGGGCTGGAGATTGGGGTTGGTAGTGGGGCAGATACGTTTGCGGAATCCGTTGGGGAAGCAGTAACCGGCCTCGCCGCTTACGCTTGTACCTGAGGAGGGATAGTTGGCTTCAATAATATTAACATACTGCTTGTCAGGGTCATTGTTCACCACATTGCTGTTGAAAACAGAGGGATCATAGTTTACCTGCCAGATCAGCATACCGGCGCCGGGGGTGCCTTCGTCCCATCCCTGTTTTGAGCGGGTTTCAAGGAGGAAGAACTCATTGGTTACGTGACCGGGAATTACGTATGCCACATTGTTCTGGATGGGTTCCAGGGTGATGTTGGCGGGAGAGGGAAGTATTTCCAGGTCAATCCAGCCGAGTGCATTGCGCTCGTAGGCTGTGTAGTAAGGAGGACGTACGCCACCGCTGTTGTACGGTCCCTGGTCCATGGCGCTCCACTTGCCGGGAGTGCGGGCGTTTGTGTACTGGGTTGCGTAAAGGTCAGGAAGCCCCATTACATGAGAGAACTCATGTACAAAAGTGCCTATTCCGTCAGGAGCGTTGTATTCCCATTCATTGGAGCATGCGTAACGACCTACACGTACACCGTCAACAACGGGACCGTTTGAGATGGTGGAGGAGTGGGGCCAAACTGTGTCAGGACCGCCGTAAGAAGCCTGTCCCTGACCTGCATAGAATACAAAGATATTATCAATGTATCCGTCTCCGTCAAGGTCATACTGGCTGAAGTCAACTGTTCCGTCAAGGGCTGCAACTGCTTCAGTTATCATTGCGGCAGGATTGGAGTCATGGCGTGTGCCGGACTGTGCTCCGTAATATGCACGGTTCTGTGACAGTTTTACGGGACCGTAAACGTCAAAGGTGGGATTGAACTGACCGCAGCTGTTCTCACGGAACCACTGTGCTGCGGAGCCAACACCGTTGTACTGGTTGAAACCTTCCTGGTTCAGAAGGTTATAGAAGTAATCGTAAGGCTGGTTGAGGGTGAAGGATACATCCTTGTATTCAACCAGGATAACTACACTCTTGATATCACCGGTTACGGGGAAGCTCTGACGGTTCATCAGACCCAGACCGGTCCAGGGAAGATCCTCGCGGTTGGCACGGCTGATATTGGCTGCAACTGCACGGGCGGCTGCATCAAGAGGTACAGCGTTCATTTCCTGACGATTTACCATGCCTCTGCGTGCGTATGCGGCAACGACGGCATCATTATCTGCAGCCACACGCTGCTCTGTCAGCTGAATGGTACCTGTGGCATCCACGCTGGCATAGCGGAGAAAACCGTTGGCATCCAGCTGCATTATGGAGCCATCCTCAGTAACATAAAAGCTACTGAACTCATCACCGCGGAGCTCGGCTACAACAGTTGTGCCGTCAGGCTGGGTGATGGTGCGCAGTCCGGGCTTGGCGGGTACGGCGTATGAGGCCAGGGTCCCGGCAAACACTGCGGCTGCTACAAGGGTGGTAATTTTCTTGTTCATATACTGTGTGATTGTTGTTAATTTGCAAAAATTAAATGCAAAGATAAGAATTTTTGCGCAATTATAGCTGTAAAAGTTTGCAAAAATCCTGAAAATCAAGTTAAATGTTGGCGTTTGCTGCCTTTTTCAGCATTTTCTGCTCAATCCGCTGTGGTATCTGCGGTTTCTGATGGATGTTTGATAAAGTACTGGTGTAATAATTCTGAAATATTAAAATAAAATCCGTCAGGATCTGAATTTGTACGTTTGGATATCATGATATAATCATAATACGGCGGCTCAAAGCGCTGACTGCTGGCCGTACGTCCGCTCAAATTGAGGAAATCATACTCATGCTGGGGATAAACCACAATCCAGGCTGTCTCAGGTGTCAGGCCGGTGCCGGAGGCCGCAATAACCAGCAGCAGATGGTTGAGCTTGAACTGCCAGATTTTGGCAAGGTCATATTTGCCATTCTTTTCATACACATATATGCGGTTTGTCAGCTGTCTGAGATCCACAGGATTGGAAGCTAATACAGCCGTGGCATAATCAGCCATTTTGGCGCGGTCTGCACGTGTGCGCCGTTCCTTGGCATATATGGGGATGAGCTCCTGGAGGAGCTGGGGATTGGGTGATTCCCTGTATGGGTCATAATCCTCCTGGAACAGTGTGCCGTAATACAGGTACTGGAACTGTTCCGGAGTCATGGTGGTATCGTTGGCCTGAAAACTCCGCAGGAGAGTGGGATAATAAAATTCCGAGGTGGGGTCTGTGGTGCGTTCTGCAATCAGTTCAAGATCAGGCGCGCCCAGTGCGGCACGGCTGCTCTGTCTTGTGGCGGAGTATGCTACAAGAGCGGCCGTCAGTGCGGCCATCAGCAATATGATACGTATAACTTTCAACGCGGGCCGAGGACTACAAGGAGACTGATTGCCACTGTTACGCAGGTGGCTACTATGGGAAAACCTTTTGCACACAGATATTCAACAAACTGTCCTGAGGCGGGGCTGTAATGCAGGCCATTGGGTGTGCGCATGTAAGCTATTGCCGCAAGAAGGGCACCCGCACTGGCGCCTATGATGATGGGTGCTGATGCCGGGGTGACAACTATTCCCAGTAAGGTTCCTGCAATGGCACCGGTGGCTACATAAGGGACACCGGAACGCATGCTGGTGAGCTGCATGGGCTGCAACCATCTCAGGGCTATGATTATCAGGGTGACAATTCCCCAGAAAATCAACATGCCGGTGCTTACAAAATCTTCACCACGGAGGCAATGGGCACACACCAGTGCTCCATATCCAATGATGGCAGCCGGAACACGGGGGACATATACGGCAACCGCCGCAATGACGGAGAGACTGATGGTAATTACTGTTATGGAATGTTCTGCAAGTGCGTTCATGTGTGCAAAATTAATCAAAATGTAAGCTTTAATCCAGCCCTTTCAATCTTTTTTGTTAATATTTCACTTAGTTTAAGGATTGTGTATGCTTTAATAATCAGCCTGCGTGGCCCGTAAGGGTGACACGCAGGCTGTTAATATCAGGTGCCTTAAAGCTTGATGTCTTATTTTATAAGATACTGTGAGGAGATACTCTGATTGGAGTGTACCCGGCGGATGGTGTCTGCAAAGAGGCGTGCCACTGAGATGATGGTACATTTCTTGCAGTCCTTGTGGAAGGGGATGGAGTTGGTGAAGATAATTTCTGTAAGGGCACAGTTGTCAACACGCTCGCTGGCAGGGTCACTCATGATGGCATGAGACGCGAGGGCACGTACTGACTTGGCTCCGTTTTCAATCATAAGGTCAGCGGCCTTGGTGATGGTGCCGGCGGTGTCCACCATGTCATCAACAAGGATTACGTTTTTATCCTTGACGTCTCCGATAACAGTCATTTTTGCCACAACATTTGCCTTGGCACGCTGCTTGTGACACAGAACCAGGGGTACATCAAGGTACTTGGCGTAACTGTTGGCACGTTTGGCACCACCCACATCCGGTGTGGCAATCACCAGGTCAGGGAGCTTGAGGCTCTGGATGTAAGGAATGAAAACAGAGGATGCGTAAAGGTGATCAACAGGAATGTTGAAGAAGCCCTGAATCTGGTCAGCGTGGAGATCCATGGTGATTACGCGGTCAGCACCGGCTGTTACCAGCATGTCTGATACGAGCTTGGCTGCGATGGATACACGGGGTTTGTCCTTGCGGTCCTGACGTGCCCAGCCGAAGTAAGGCATGACGGCTATAACACTCTTGGCAGAGGCGCGTTTTGCTGCGTCAATCATCAGCAGGAGTTCCATCAGGTTGTCTGAATTGGGGAATGTGCTCTGCACAAGGTAAACCTCGCAGCCGCGTACGGATTCCTCAAATGAAACCTCAAACTCACCGTCAGCAAAGTGTTCAATTTTCATCTTACCCAGTTCTACACCGAGTTCTTTACAGATTTCCTCCGCCATGTACTGGGACTTCTCGCCGGCGAAAATCTTGAAAGGGGCTAATGAATTATCCATTGTGTGGGATGATATGGTAGTTTTAATGTTGATTTACATTCTTTTTGGCTTTGGCTTTTATTCCGGAAGCAGGACGGATTGGTTCCATCCGTTTACGGGATAATTTCCAGATGGCAGCTCCGTGAGCGGGAACATCGGCAGTAAACGGTTCTGACGCGCTGAGTATCTTGCTTTTTGTCTCGCCTGTAAGTAATTCCGTTGCCTTGGAGTCAATTCCCTGGGGGAAATCCAGGGTGTCAAAGGCATGAACGGGAATGTTTACGCTCACTGTTGAGCCTGAGCTGTCAAAGTTAAGGACAATCAGGAGGAGATCATCACCGAGGGCGCGTATGAATGCATAGTGCCGGTGAGGGTTCAGTCCCGGATTCTGATAATTGACGTACATCAGGTCAAAGAATGAACCGTTGACAATGGCGGGTTCTGAATTTGCCAGGCGCAGAATATTGCGGTAAATGTTTCGCAGTCTCGCTGTTTGCGGTTCAAGTTTGCCGTTTGCCTTTCCTCCGTTGAGCCACTGCCGTACGGATGCAACACTCCAGTAATCAAAAATGGTGGTGCGTCCGTCAAAACCGCTGTATCCTTCTGCATCAGTTCCGGGTTCACCCAACTCCTGTCCGAAATAAACCATCATCGGGCCCGTGTTCATCATTGTTGCAGCCACCAATGCAGGAACCGCCTTGAACGGATCTGAGGCGTAGAACGGAGAAGCATATCTCTGCTCATCATGGTTCTCGAGGAAGTTGAGCATGTTGCCCTGAATTCCCTCCACTGTCTGCCAGCAGTTGGTCAGAGTGGCGGCCGAATGGTTGGATGTCTGGATGGCGCGCAGGGTGTCATACAGATTTACCTTGTCATAAAGGTAATCAAATCCGGATTCAATATATGGGCGGTAAAGAGCCACATCATATATTTCCGCAATGAAGATGATGTCAGGATATGTGGCCTTGACCTGGGGAATGGCCCAGCTCCAGAATTCTTTGGGAACCATATGGACCATGTCACAGCGGAATCCGTCCACTCCTTTTCCGGCCCAATACCTGAGGATATGCAGCATCTTGAACCATGTGTCCGGAATGGGGTCATAATGGCAACTGTTATCCCCCGGATCCCAGCCGTAATTGAGTTTGACGGTATCATACCAGTCGTTTATGCCGGGGAATGCTGTAAAACAGTCATTACCAGACGCTTTTGCGGGGAATTCTATATATGCGTTTTCTCCGCACCCCATATCGGCTTGAGGAGAAAATTGCTGACGGGTGATATAATAGAAGTTGTTTGTTGGAGAAAAGAACATCTCCGTATTGTCATCTGAGCCTAAATCCTTGATACCTGCGGGTTTGGCATCAGACATATAACGGCGGGCAACGTGATTGGGGACAAAGTCAATGATTACTTTCAGTCCGGCCTCATGAGTCCTCTCAACCAGCTGTTCAAATTCCTCCATGCGCTTGGCCGGTTCTTCTGCCAGGTCAGGATCTATATCGTAATAATCACTGATGGCGTACGGACTTCCTGCCTGCCCCTTGACAACGTGGGGATTGTCCGGAGTAATTCCGCACGCAGAATAATCCGGACAGTGTGCATGCTCAATTACGCCTGTGTACCAGATGTGGGTTGCTCCGAGGTCCCGGATGCTTGCCAGAATCCGGGAGTTGATGCCATTCAATTTTCCAGAGCCGTTCTGCGCAATGGTGCCGTTGGGGACCAATGTTTCATTATAATTGGTAAACAGGCGCGGAAGCAGCTGGTAAATGATGGGTTTCTGAGCTTGAGACATTATAGAGATTGTGTATGTTTAATGGTTTGACAGATCCGATATCCGGGGAGGTTCTCCGGAGGGATTCCATAAGCCGGCATCCTTGAGGGCGCGGCGTGTATTTACATAGCCGCTGATAAATACATTCTTTATATTTGAAAGGTCAAAGATGGCGTATGAGGCAATTTCCTGGGTTTCAATTGATAAATCACACAGGGCCATGTCACGTGCCTGATTGGATTTTGCCATCAGGTTATATGTGCGCATGGCAACATCTATAACGGATTTGTAATCGCTGGCTTTACGGAGCGGGCTTACATTTACTCCAATCAGATATTCACATTTATCCCTGATTATCCATGCGGGGTGATTGCGGAGAACTCCGCCGTCAACATAATTCACTCCATCAATCTTGACGGGTCGGAAAACAATGGGAATTGAGCAGGAAGCTGCCACGCGGGGGCCGAGTTCTCCGGTGTGGAAGTATGTTGATGTTCCTTCATCAAAGTTTGTAACTCCAAGATATGTGGGGATATAAAGGTCTTCAAGACGGCGGATGCCTCCTAATGACCTGTATAGGAATTCCTGCAGGCGCTCAAAATTCAGGAATCCTCCGTTCCCAAAATTCAAGGCGGCAAAGTCTCTGAATGTTTTCTGCCCGAATAGTTGAGCTATTTCAAGCGGCTTCAATCCTCCCGCGTACAGAACAGAAGCAATGGCGCCGGCGCTTACTCCGGCTATTATATCGGGTTTAAGTCCGGCCTCTTCAATTGCAAGCAGGGCGCCGGCATGCGCAAATCCGCGTGCTCCGCCTCCGCTCAGCGCCAATCCCAATTTATATGGTCTTGTGGATGACGAGGGTACCGTAGTGGGTTTATTCTGCATGGATATTCCGTTTTTGGTTTTGCAAATTTAGCCATTATTTTCTGCATATTCAATTTTTTTTACAAATTTTGTGAACGCTTGTCCTGCAATTTTGTTGATAATACATAGTTAAACTTTTTTCAACGCTCAGAAAAATTCATCATTATGCTTAAAAAGAAAATTCATTACATACCTGCACTTCTTACTTTTGTCCTGATGATTATTTCAGGAATGACCGCATCAGCCACAGACTGGTTCCCTTTCAATACTGTGAACAGACGTATCAATCTGAGCGGTAACGCCGGTTACCATTTTGACAGTCATGTGGCTGCTGCGGGATTCGGAGTAACTGTCAATGGTTTCCATATTACCATTGGCGGAGTAGGGTCATGTAAATTACCTGAGGGTAAGGAGCCTTCAGGGAAAAACACTGCGTCCGCCATGGTTCAGCTCGGTTATCAGATTCCTATTGTCAAACAGTTCCGTGTGATTCCTGTTGTGGGCACTGCGGCCGTGGGTAAGATTGTATATGACCTTGAGAACCAGGAGAACCGTAAACCAGGTGACCCGGAGAAAACCAAGCTGGATATGAAATATAAGTTTGACGCCGGTGTTCATTTTGTGTTTAATTACCGAGCGCTCATTTTCAATGCGGCCATCACCCGTTACACAGTTTTTGGCGGTATCGGTGTGGAATTTTGAAGCAGAATAGTTATTTTTGCATTCTGAAAACTCAATAAAGATGGACGGCAATCAGTCAACAGATAAACCTGGCTTTTTCCAGCGGGTATCCGGATGGGTCATAAGCCGCTGGGATTATGTCTCAGGAGGAGTGTGGAGTGATCCGCGCCAGAAATGGTGGATAAGTGTTCTGCGCACGGCAAATCTCTCCGTGCGTTCTTTCATGAACCGTGACATCCAGACTCAGGCATGCGCCATGACATTCCGCACAATGCTGGCGGTTGTTCCTGCATTGGCTCTCATTGTTGCCATTGGGCGCGGTTTCGGTTTTCAGGAAGTACTTCAGCAGGAACTTTTTCAGTTTTTTCCGGCTCAGCGCACTGCCATCAGATATATGCTTGAGTTTGTGGACTCTTATCTGAGTCAGGCCTCGGAGGGTATTTTTGTAGGGGTTGGTATTGTTTTCCTCCTTTACACATTAATTTCCCTTCTTATGAATGTGGAGGATACCTTTAATCTCATCTGGGGACAGAAGAACGGCAGGAGCTTATGGCGTAAGCTTTCTGATTATACAGCGGTGCTTCTCATTCTTCCTGTCCTGATGATATGTGCCAGTGGTCTGAACCTGATGATAAGTTCAACCATTGAGTCCTTCTTTCATTTCAGCTTTATGACCCCCATCATTTCAGCTGTATTTGAAGGTGCTTCCTGGATAATGACATGGTTGTTCTTTGCAGCAGCATACCTGATGATTCCAAATGCCAAGGTAAAGTTTGGGAATGCCATTATTGCAGGCGTTCTTGCCGGCACGGGGTTCCTGATTCTTCAGTGGCTCTTTGTGACAGGTACACTTTATGTTACAAAATACAATGCCATATACGGAAGTTTTGCATTCCTGCCCCTCTTGCTTTTATGGCTTCAGTTAGTTTGGATGATTGTCCTGGCGGGAGCGGTTATTTGTTATTCTTCCCAGAATGTGTTTACATTCAGCTTTGACCGTCAGGTGAGCAATATTTCCCAGTCTTACAGTAACAAGGTTATGCTGGCCATAGCATCTGTCTTTGCTCATCGTTTTGCCGAAGGTAAACCTGTTGTTACAGCTCATGAACTGATTGAAAATTACTCCATGCCTGCGCGGCTGGTCTCCACCGTTACAGACCGTCTGTGTGAGGCCAAGGTTATAAACAGGGTAGTGATTGACCAGTCTGATAATTACGGATTTCAGTTGGCAATGGAGCCATCAAAACTCAGCGTAGCGGTCTTTTTCAGACTTAATTATGCGATTGGTTCTTCAGATTTTATCCCTGATTTTGAAAAGAATTTCCCCGGTATTGACAAGGCATATGCGGATATCATGGACAGAATGCTTCAGTTCACCGGAGACATATACCTGAGTGATCTGGATATTGTCCAGAAATAATCAGACTTTTTTATCTAAGAAACTTATTCACCATAACTTAACATACCATCAACTTTCAGAAAATGAAAAAAGTAATTGCAACTATTTCCGCTCCCGGAGCAATCGGCCCTTACAGCCAGGCAATTGATACAGGCACATTTGTGTACGCCTCAGGCCAGATACCCCTCAACCCTGAAACCGGAGAAATTCCTGAGGGAATAACAGCCCAGACTCAGCAGAGCCTCAGTAATGTTAAAGCTATAATGGAAGCTGCAGGTCTGACCATGGATAATGTGGTTAAGACAACGGTTTTCCTGGCTGATATGGCAGATTTTGCTGCCATGAATGCTGTGTATGCCACTGCGTTCAATGAACCGTATCCGGCTCGTTCCGCCGTTGCCGTGCGTGAACTTCCCAAAGGTGTACTTGTGGAGATTGAAGTGCTGGCCATGCGTTGAGCTCTGAACTTCAGATAAAAATAAAGCAGACTTCAGATTCTGAAGTCTGCTTTACTTTTACTGTGTCCGAAATGAGACTCGAACTCACACGTCATAACTGACACTACCCCCTCAAAG
>CAZNBD010000008.1:0-46195 GCA_964571405.1 uncultured Bacteroides sp.
CCCTTGACCTGTCAGGATTGGGAGGTGCGGCGGGAGTTGGCGCGGGAGACGGCAAGGGCTATGCGGATGATGCCTCCGTCGTAACGTTCTTTCAGGCGTTCAAATGCTCCTTCAGGATTGGACGCGTACTCCGCCGTTATGGTCTGATAATCCGACCGGCTCAGGAAACTGCCGTAAGTGCTTATCATATCGGCGTCTATCAGTTCTGCCAGATGAGTATAAACAGTTGACAGCTTCACGTTCTTGATCTGCGCAATCTCTCCAATCGGCACCCCCGCATTGAAAAGAATGAGAGTCTCCTTCAGGCTTGTACCGGACTGCCGGCTCGCCCCCAGCCCGTCAAAACGTCGGATCTCCTTGAGAAACTTATTGCCATATCTTACCGCCTTACGCTCTCCAACACCGGAAACCTCAAGCAGCTGCTCTATGGTGGCGGGGTGGCGCGTGGCCATCTCCATCAGAGTTGCATCGCTGAAAATTATATAAGGAGGCACGCCCTCTTTACGCGCTATCAGAGTGCGGACGTTCTTGAGCTGTTCAAACAGCTGAGTGACAGGGTCAACAATGGCCCTCACAGGAGCCTCTGACCGCTTCTTTTCCTTGGGCTGGAAAGGAACAAATACAGACAGCTCCAGTTCCTGCTGTCCCCGCAGAATACGCATGCCTAACTCAGTGACACGCAGGTGTGAATTGTCATCGTAAGCAATCTCAAACACCCCGCTCTGAATCATCTGGGTGATGTAATCCTTCCACTGGGCCGCACTCAGGTCTGCACCTGCCCCGAAAGTCTTAATCCGGTCATAACCCGCAGAAACAATATCCGCACGCATGGAGCCCCGCAGAATGTTTATGAGTGTGTTGACGCTTATGTCCCTGCCACCGGTACGCATCACGGCTGACAAAGCCTTCTGAGCCAGGATGGTGCCGTCAAAGCGCTGGGGAGGATTGGTGCACACGTCACAGTTGCCGCAGTCACTGATACTCTCCTGACTGAAATAATTGAGCAGGATGCGGCGCCGACAAATCCGAGCCTCGGCGTAAGCGCGCATCTGTGCAAGCTTCTCATGATTCACCTCCGGCCGGCCGGACTCATCAGCAAATTTTTCAAGGGTCATCATGTCTGCGTATGAATGAAAGAGAATGGCCTCTGACGGCAAACCGTCGCGCCCCGCACGCCCAATCTCCTGGTAGTAACTCTCAATATTGCCAGGCATATTATTGTGCACCACCCAGCGGATATTGCTCTTGTCAATACCCATCCCGAAGGCCACAGTGGCGCAGCAAACCGTAGCTGCCCCGTTGAGGAACGCTTTCAGAGAACGGTCCCTGTCCGCCGGACTCATGCCCGCATGGTAACATACAGCCCTCACCCCTGCCGCCTGCAGAGCCTTGGTGAAATTCTCAGCATTGCTCCGGCTCAGACAGTATGCAATCCCGGAATCACCCGGGTACTTGCGTGTCAGCATGGTGACAAACTTAACACGCTCACGTAAGCCCGGATTGTTGAAAGCCGCCAGAGAAATGTTAGGGCGGTCAAAAGAACCAGTGTGGCAGAATGGGTCCCGTAGCCCCAGCCGTTCAGAAATATCATTGCGGGTCAGGCGGTCAGCCGTGGCCGTCAGTGCAATAATCGGAACCTCCGGACGCAGTTCCCGCAGCCGGGAAAGGGCTGCATAGTCAGGTCTGAAATCATGACCCCACTGTGAGATACAGTGAGCCTCATCAATGGCAAACAGATTGATTTTCAGATTTCTCCATTCAGGAAGCATAAGCAGCAGACGCTCCGGAGAGATGTATAGCAGCTTTAACTTTCCCTGATACGCCGCATCCATTATCCTGATGTTCTCCGTCTCCGTCTGATTTGAATGGAGAGCCGCAGCCGGAATACCGTTGGCCTGCAGGGCAGCAGTCTGGTCCTGCATCAGGGCAATAAGCGGTGAAACCACCACGGTGACACCCTCCCGGGCCAACAGAGCCGGAATCTGATAACACAGACTCTTGCCTCCGCCCGTGGGCATAAGCACAAGAGCGTCACGCCCGGAATGTAAGGCGCTGATAACCTCAAGTTGTCCCGGCCGGAAACTTGTGTAACCGAAGAACCTCCTCAACAAACCATGCGCCTCGCGCTCAAATTCCGTATTTTCCATTCAAATGTGGTCTCTGTAATTTATCAGAGCAAAATTACAAAATATCTGCCGGAGCACCAAATACGTTTGTGGGGGACCGAATTTGGGTGAGGGGGGTGGGGACGGGTGTTAATTTTGTGGCGGAATTTAAATCTGAAGAATATGTTAAAGGAAATTGTAAATATGGCCGGGACTCTGCCCGGTCAGATCAAATTGAGTCTCACCGGAATTGCTGCCGCAGTGGCCGCCTTTGTGGAACCGGTTCTCCCTGCAGCTTTTCTGTGCGCGGTAATGGTAATCATAGACCTGATAACAGCCCTCACACTTAGCCGCCGCCTGCGCCGGGCCGGTAAGGCTCAGGGTAAAATAAGCTCGCGGCGCCTGGGGATGGCAATCGTCACAATAGTGAAAATCTGGTGCGGGCTCCTGGTGGCGCAGGGTATCAGGATTGTAATGCCTGAAGGCCTGGGATGGGGTGACCCCGTACATTCTCTCACCGGAGCGGTGTGTTTCTGGCAGCTCATGTCGATTCTTGAAAATGAAAGCACATGTTCCAACGCCCGCTGGGCCCGGGCAGCCCGCCGCTTCCTGGCAGATAAAACAGGACGCCATATAAATTGACAATATGGAAAGAAGAAAAGGGTGCGTCGTTCAGTCCGGCGCACCCTTTATTATTTAGAAAAACTTGGAAATCTTATTTGATAACCACTTTTGAGGCCTTTGTGGCAGTACGACGCAGATAAACACCGGGAGTCAGAGCATTGGCATCATTGCCGCGGTCAATACCGCGCAGGTCATAATACCGTGCCTCACCGTTATCCTCTGTGCTGATGTCCTCAACACCTGTGGTGCCGAAGCCCATTGTCATGTCAAGTACATCTGAGTGACCGGTCTTGACAAGCTCGGAAGCCGCACGGCGCACTGTCTCTTCCGCTGTGCCGGACTCATACTGGCTTTCCCATGTGGCAGGTGCTTCAAATACCTGAGCGGGAAGAGTCAGTTCATGACCGAAGTGTGCCACCTTGTTCTCTTCAACATTCTGGGGCAGAAGCACTGTGATGGCCTTAAGGTTCAGGGTCTTGCAGTAATCGGAATCCCACAGGTTGCGGGGTGCCACATAGAACTGCTTTTCATCCTCATTACCATCGGCAATGTAATAGAAAACCTTTCCTACTGCATACTGTTCCCAGTTCTCCCATTCGCTTGTCAAGTCAAGGTTATCTACAAATTCAACAGTTGAGCAGATGGCGGGGTCTGCAACCGGAGCAACTCCGGCAGCCAGATATTCCTGAGGATCCATTCCGTCCTTGGTATAGAAGATAACAACCTTGTCAGTCATAACATCCTCAATACCAAATGCAAGTTTGGACTCAATTTCCAGTTCGGCAAGGTTATCGGATTCCTCATTGTTGATAAACAATGTGGCTGTTGGCGGGATATAACCTTCAGGCTTGGCTGTTACAGCTGAGAGATACAGCTGTTCAGCACCGGCACGAGCGCCCATGCGGGATGAACCGGGGGTGAACAGGAAACCTTCAATATCATAAACGGGAGCCTTCTGACCATCTGTTTCAAGCATCTGTGAAACATTTACATGACCAACCAGAGCTGTGATCTGAGTGTCACGGTCAAAGGCATGAGAGAGCATATAACCGTCAGCGGCATTTCCACCGGATACAGTTACATTTTCCAAACGTACGTGCTTGAGACCATTCTCTGCCTGAGCGGTATGGATATAAGCAGCGTCAGCCTCCATGTCATGTGTCTCGGCATCAGGTTCAAAGCCGCGGGCGTTACCGTCCAGTACGCGGAAGGCAAATGCATCGTTATCAGCATCAGTGTTGGCCACCACCATTATGCCGGCTGCCACACTGTGGTTGTCAATCAGCGAGTTGAACTGATTCAGGGACATGTGAGCCGCGGCAACTGTGCTGCCGTCTGTGAAGAATACATCAAACTTGAGGCCATCCACTGTGGGTGCCGCATGCAGGATATTAACAGCAGAGGTCATTACAATTACAGAACCCTCTTCAGCTTCAGCGGCCTGTGCCAGAGATGAAACTTCAACAACGGGGCGAACCTCTTCCGCCATCAGGCGCAGGGACTCTCCGGCCATCAGAGCGTTTCCGCTCCTGGCGGTGACTGTGGCTTTACCTTCTGCATCAATAACAATTGTATAGAGTGAATTGTCATCAGCTGTTTCCTTCCAGCTCAGACCTTCACCGTCTGTACAGAGGTAACCGGCCTCGCTGCTGATGGTGAAGCAGCCACCGGGCTGTTCCGCAATGGTCAGGGCTGCTGCCTTGGCTGTCTCAGAAACTATATTACCATTGCTCCGGCTGATCTGTGCATCTGTATTGAGCACACCTGTGGATGTGGCCAGTACATAAGTTCCTTCAAGATTAATCTGAGCCTGGTGGGTCAGGGTTGTCATTTCAATCTTCTTGGCGCAGGTTTCAGTTCCGTCAAAGGCCTGAGCTGCGGGAGAAGGTGTTGTAACCACACCTGCCTCGTAAGGAAGAACAAATACGTTCAGGCCGTCATATTCTGCCTTTGTTGAGCGATAGAACACATAGAGGTTACCGGCATAGTCAAAGTCCATCTGACATGTTTCATTGTCAGAGCTTGTTGTGGTCCGGTAAGCACCGTTCACGTCTCCGCGTACAGAGAGCTCAGGTGTGTCTCCATTCCATGTCACATCAAACAGTCGGATATAGCCGTCATAAAGGGCTACGGCCAGGATTGTTTCATCATAGTTGAGAGCAACACTACCGGCGCAGTTGGGTATAACATCAGCATGGTTACCGGCATTGAACAATACTTTTCCGTCAAAACCGGCTAAAATAAATCCGGGAACGCCGGTGCTGTTCTGCCCGGTTGTACGGTGCTGTGCCATGAATACGCCGTGGCTGCACGGATACATATTCACATTCTGGTTGGCAAAGAGCTTCTCGTGTGAAAGGTTAACCGGGTCAGGTGTGGTGGGCGCTGTGGTCACGTGGGTGTCTGTACCGATATTATGAACGTATACGATATAAGGCTTGTGGTTGCCGGATGGATAATCTTCCTGGAATGACCATAACTTGGTATCCTCTCCTGTGCCGGTAAAGCAGAAGCCTGAGTTACCGCCGCCGAGAACTGTTCCGTTAAGGCTCCAGCATCCACCGCTGTCCTTGGTTGCTCCGGGGGCTGCAAATATGTTATATATTGCAGCTTCAGGATTAGCGGGATTAAAGAAATAAATACCGGCACCCGCGTCGGCGTAATCATTGGCGTATACGCAGCCGTCTGATGCACGGTATCCGAGGCGGTACAGTGATGAACGGTTGGAAGTTGTCCAGTTTGTATTTCCGGCATGGTATGTGCCGCGCTTGGTCAGGTCGCCGTTATAGATGGTAAAGCCCTGGGCGTAACCGGCTGAGGTTACAATTGTGCCGAAAGCTTCGTTTTCAACATCCTTGATGACAAGCACACCACCGCGGGCATCCAGCTTGCCGGGAGCGTCATGGAAGAATTTGTCACCGGCCACCTCTCTATAATTGGTCACCTGAACTTCCCAGGTATATTTCTCGGGAGTCAGGAGGCTGAACGGAACTGACAGAGTGTGAGTTCCTGCTGTCATGGCGCCCTGAGGATATGAGTAAGTCTGTCCGCTTTCAGCTTTCAGAACCAGGGTAACCTCAGGTGCATTGGCATTGAGAGTGAAGGTGTAATCATAACAGATTTCTTTCTCTTCCACTTTCAGACCGTAAGCATAAGAGCGCAGAGCCAGTTCACCGGCGCCTTTACCTTTAAGGCTGAATTGCATTGAACGCATGCCGTCTGTGGACAGTGTCAGGGTGGCTGTTGCTTCTCCGCGGGCTGACGGGGTGTAAGTTACAGTAACTTCTCCGCTTTCTTCCTCTGCACTGATTGAGGTACGGGAAATGGTAAAGTCACTGCTGCCGCTCAGAATCAGGTTGATGTCACCACGCAGGTTTTCTCCTTCCACAGTGAAAGAACGTGATGCACTCTGTCCTAATTCCATTTCACCAAAGTCAACATCCTGAAGATTTGTGGTAACGTCAGGCTGCTCACCCGGGTTGATGATGACTGTGGACGGGGTGATGAATTTGCTCACAGCGCCATTACGCACTGCAAACAGAGCCATACGGCTTTCAACATACATTCCCTCATTCATCACTGCAATACCCAGACCGGTAGTGGCCACATTGGTATTGTCATAATCACTCAGTGTGGTGCCTGAAACGCTCACTGCACGGGCCTGGTCTATACCATTTGTAATGTCAACGAGCAGAATACCGTTGTTGACAGTATTATTTCTGAATGAAGGTGAGGTCATGTAAATCTTTCCTCCAAAACGGAAAATGCCGGTGTGGAGGGCGTTGGTGGGAACGACAGAGGCTGAAACGGTACCCTTGACGGCGGGGACTCCTGCAGCTTGATTTACGCGGGGTATGAGCATTGCACTTTTCTTTGCAGTATTGAGTATATACTCATCCTCTGAGTAAGGAGATGCAAACATCAGCAGGTCACCGCAGTCTTTATGATTTAAGAAGCCGTTGGTGTTATTGTGAAATATTTTAGTGTTATCTAAGAATTGTCCGTTTACAATTCCCATGCACTGCACGCGGATCTGCTCGGATGAGGCAGTGGTCTGGGCGCTGTAATACATCCAGCCTGATGAACGGTCTCCGGTCAAGGTGAAGGTCTCACCGGTATATGCATTAGTATAATTGCCGCAGTAGTTTGTGGAGTTTGCTCCAATGGGATCTCCGGTTGCAATGCCTTCTGCATCTCGATTATACACATATTCATATACTCCGGCGGCTCCTCCGTATCCCTGTGTAGTATAGTTGATGGCCATCAGCCAGCCGTCCGCAGTCATGGCAATATCGCTGATGCCGCGTTTGCCGGTGGTACCGGCGGTGCCGAGTGTACGGATCTGACGTCCGTTCACATGGTCAAATACCACTATGGTGGCGTCGTCACCCTTGTGTCCGAGTATATACAGTACATCGCCGCGGGCAATTACACGTTTGATTTTGTGATCAGCAAGGGCCGGAATGGCAAGGTCTGTATAAGCTGTCTCCATCTCATATGAGTTGGGAGCCACATATCCCTGAGCTGCAGCCTCATCCGGATAAATGGGCAGTGCTTCTTCTTCCTCCTCCGGTGCCGATGTCACAATAAACATTCCGCTGTGGACATTACGGATTGTGCCATCTTGGGATTGGTTCACCTGGCCTCCGTTTGCGTACATCTGCGATGAACCGCCGCAGTCTACCTGTGAGGCGTAAGTGGCTCCGAAGTGCTTCAGGAAGTTGGCCATCTGTACGGTGGTCATACCGGTGTATGAGCCGCTCAGGTTGCCACAAACAGCAATGTAAAGTTTGGTGCCGTCGTCGTTTGTACCGTAAAGTGTGCGGGCGTATTTTTTATTGTTATATGTTGACTGGTCTACGGGGCCATCAGTTGCACTGATAACTCTACCGGCCACCAGTGCCATACAGTTGCCTGAGGTTGCTTCTTCAATCAAGGGCCACTGGCTGCCGTTGGTGGAAAAGGTATTGGTTAGAATCAACTCATCACCAACACGGTAATTGCCGGCCATAACAGATGCATAAGGAGCTCCGGTTATGTCCTGACCTACAATGGCCAGGTCATAGTCACCCAATGTACCCGTACCTGCATTGGTGCGGACTTCCTTTACTATGTATTTGGAAGTACCTCCCGCTTTCATGGCACTTTCTCCGGGGGCAAGAGACAGGTAAAGTTCTGTGCACTGATTACGCAGGATGTCCCATGTGCCGGATGAGTTGAGTGTCACGGGCAGGAATTCCTTGTTTCTGCCCCACGCCGGTGTATAAATTACAGCAGTGCCTGCTGAAACAGCACGGTTAAAATCATGGATATCAAGTACATGATTTATGCGTGTATTGAGAAAGTTCAGTGTGGGCGTATAGTAATTGATTTTCATACGTCCGTCTTCTGTATAGGCAATCATTCCTGTCTGTGAAGGACCGCCTACATGTGCTCCGTATCCTCCGGGGGAGTTCTGGACAAATGGTTCGCCATTGTGAATTGCTGTTCCGTGGGGCTGATATTGCAACTGGGATGCCCAGGGCTGTTCAGGGCCAATCCAGAAGTTGGCATTGGCACCTGCAATGACGCGATGCCCCTCACTTGTGTGGGCGTTGGCAATGGTGGCCAAGGATGCACGACTGCCGCCGGTTGTCCCGTTTGCGGTGTAGTATTCAACTGAAACTGTAGGGTCTGTCAGATCTGCGATGGTCAGGAATACATGAGTTCCATAAGCTCCGTTGCCGGGGGCTTTCAGGTACATATACTGTACTCCGGGCGCAATCTGACGATCTACTACACGGGTAAACTCAACATTTGAGCTCCCCAGGTTTATGGTCTCAGCCATTGCCGGCCCGGCCATAAACCCGGCAGCCAGCGCTGCCGTGAGTAATAGTCTTTTCATGTGTGATTAGATTGATTAGGTTTATAATAATTGTGTATAAGTCTCAAAGTGCAAAAATAAACAAATATTTTCGCCCTCCCCCATTTATTAACATGGATTAACTTTTAAACACAATTATTAAACAACAATCAACGCTCTGATTGTATTGATAAAAGATAGATTTGACTTGACAATATTTTTTGCTTTTTGGGCGTTAATATATTTATGAAATATATTCTCCTTATATTGCTTGCTTTTATTTCTCTTGGCGCATTCTGTCAGGAGGAACCCGCTGTGGGACGGGCAATGGAGAACCCTTACCGCGGTTACAGCTGGCGTGTGGATGATGAGGGTGATACGGTAATGGTCATCTTTATGCGTGACCTGACGGTCTTTCCTCCGGAGCGCTTCAAGAACCGCCGTGACGAGGAACATTACTGGCGCACTGTCAGGGATGTCAAGCTCACCCTCCCATATGCCAAACTCATTGCCGAGACTCTCATCGAGACTTACGAATATATAGAGACATTCCCCACCCAGCGTGAGCGTGAGGAATACCTCCACCGCATGGAGCACGACCTCTTTGAACAGTACAAACCCGTACTGCGCCGCTTTTCAAAAAGTCAGGCCAAGCTGCTGATAAAACTCATTCAGCGAGAGACTCACCAGACAAGTTTCCAGATTGTACGCGCTTTCTTAGGCAGCTTCCGTGCCAACTTCTGGCAGGGTTTCGGCAGGCTTTTCGGAGTGAGCCTCAAGGGTGAATTCCGTCCCCGCTCCAATGAGGAGGACGCGCGTATTGAACGAATCGCCTCCCTGGTGGAGCAGGGTTCTTTATGAAACTTTCCCGCACTTCTGACCCTCTGTGGGAACAGTATCTGGCATACCTCCTGCTGGAACGCAGTTTCTCTGACAATACCCTGGATGCGTACATGACGGATTACCGCCGCCTGATGGACTGGCTGGAGGAAAACAAAATTGAGCCGGCTGAGGCCACCACTCCCCAGCTGGCTGATTTTATCGGACAGATTCATGAATTAGGGGTCTCGCCCGCCACCCAGAACAGAATCCTGGCCGGCGTCCGCAGTTTTTACAAATATCTCATGCTGGAGGGAAAGATTGAGGAGAGCCCCGCGGCCAATCTCCACGGCCCCGTACGCTCAAGAAAGCTCCCGCAGGTACTTTCCGTGCCGGAAATAGACGCCATGGTGGCAGCCACTGAACCCGATACCTGGCTCGGACTGCGTAACCGCGCAATTATTGAGGTGCTTTACGGCTCCGGCCTGCGCGTCAGTGAGCTCTGTAATCTCCAGCACTCAAATATCAATCTGACTGAGCAGTACCTCCTTGTCACCGGCAAGGGCTCCAAGCAGCGCATGGTCCCGCTTTCCACAGTGGCCATCAGCGCCATTGAGGAATACCTCAGGGCGGACGGCCCCACGCCCAAACCCGGACAGGCATCTTTCCTCTTTCTCAATTCCAGAGGAGCGGCCCTGAGCAGGGTAATGGTATTTTATGTGGTCCGGGACCTGGCGGAAAAGGCCGGGGTAACCAAGACCATATCCCCTCACACACTCCGCCATTCCTTTGCCACCCACATGCTGGAAGGAGGAGCCAACCTCCGCGCAATTCAGGAAATGCTCGGTCATGAAAGCCTCGGCACCACTGAAATTTACCTCCATACGGAAACCTCCCGTCTCCACGCTCAGATTGCATTCCACCCCCGCAATATCAAGTGATTAAAAATAAATCTTACCTGAAAAAGGTTTCTCCTTTGGTGGATTGTTTTATTTTGCTTACCTTTGTATGTGAGTATTGACATTAAATATTATCAATGAATGAGTAAAGTAACGGTCATATCAGGCACCCCCGCAGAACTTCTGGGCGCGTTCAGGCAGCTGAACCGCAGCTGCGGCTTTTCTCTGACCTCAGCTGAGTTCCGGGCTTACACGGATCTGCTCAGTGAGCGCCGCATCATGCATGACCGCTTTGACTTTCACCCTGTGGGTAAAGCGCTTGCCACAGCCCGCACCATCTGTGAGATGGTGGACCCGGATGCCTCAATGGTCCGTGCGGTGCTTCTGTCCGCCATTGCGGATGAGGCTGACTCTGAAATGATTGAGAGCACATGGGGTGCGGACGTGAACACCATGGTGCAGCGCCTTATCAGCGTGCGCCGGCTGTACAGCAAGAGTGCATCTGTGGAAAGTGATAACTTCCGTAAGCTCCTGCTCACCTTTGCTCAGGACATACGCGTCATTATCATAATGATTGTGGACCGTCTCACACTGATGCGCGCCATCAATCACCATCCCCGGGAAAACCTTGTGCGTGAAATTGCTTATGAGGCAAATTATCTTTACGCACCCCTGGCGCACCGTCTGGGTCTGTACGCCATCAAGAGTGAGCTTGAGGACATGAGCCTCAAGTACAGTAACCGTGAGGTATATTCCCGTATTGCTTCCGAGCTGAATCAGACCAAGTCCAAGCGTGACAAGTATATTGCCGAGTTTATCGCGCCCCTGAAAAAACGCCTGGAGGACATGGGCCTCAAGTTTGAAATCAAGGGACGTACCAAGAGTATTTACTCCATCTGGAACAAGATTAAGAAACAGCATACAACGCTTGACGGCATTTACGACCTCTTTGCCATCCGCATCATCATTGACTGTGTGCCGGAGAGGGAAAAGAGCGAGTGCTGGCTGGCATACTCTGTGGTCACTGACATGTACCGTCCCAATCCCGCCCGACTCAAGGACTGGGTCAGCATCCCCAAGAGCAACGGTTACGAGAGTCTGCACACCACCGTGTACGGCCCGGAGGAGCGCTGGGTGGAGGTGCAGATACGTACCAGACGTATGGATGAGGTGGCCGAGAAGGGTCTGGCTGCGCACTGGAAGTATAAGGGCATCAAGAGTGAAAGCGGTCTGGATACGTGGATGAACAATGTCCGTGACATTCTGGAGGCCGCCCACACCGGACCCATGGAGCTGATGAAGAACTTCACCATGGATGTCTATTCTCATGAGGTGTTTGTGTTTACACCCAAGGGTGATGTCTACAAGCTCCCCCAGGGTGCAACGGTTCTGGACTTTGCCTTCAACATCCACACAGGCGTGGGAGCCCACTGCGTGGGCGGAAGGGTCAACGGGCGGAACAGAAAGATTAATTACCGCCTTGAAAGCGGTGACACCGTGGAAATCCTCACCTCCCAGTCTCAGGAACCCAACTCAGACTGGCTCGGTATGGTGGTTACCTCAAGGGCGCGTAACAAGATCCGTGCCATCCTCAAGGAGAGTGAACACTCAGCCGCCGAGCCCGGCCGTGAACTCATTGAACGCCGGTTCCGTAACCGCAAGATAGAACTGGAGGAATCTGCCCTGGCCAAGACAATCACACGCATGGGGTATAAGAACACCATTGCATTCTTCAGTGCCGTGGGTGACGGACAGATTGATGTCAATGAAGTCATTGAGGTTTACCAGCAGATACTCAAGCCGGCAGAGGAGACCGCCACTGTCAGTGCCAGCACTTATGTCATGCCTGAGGAGGCGGATGGTATCACCGGACGCCCTGACGGGGGTGCGGTGGTGATCGGTGACGGCGTCAAGGGCGTGGATTACCGCCTGGCTGCATGCTGTAACCCCATTTACGGTGATGATGTCTTCGGCTTCATTTCATCCGAGGGAGTAATCAAGATTCACCGAAATGACTGTCCCAACGCTCCTCACCTGAGGGATAAATACGGTTACCGCCTTATCCGCGTGCGCTGGAGCGGCAAGTTGGGAAATCAGTTTGCGGCCACTCTCCGTGTGGTCGGTAAGGATGATATCGGTATCGTTACCAACATCTCTTCTGTAATTAATAAAGAAAAATCCGTAACTTTGCGCAGTATTTCAATTGACTCCAATGATGGCCTCTTTTCAGGAATCATCACTGTGGGTATTCCGGATACTGCTGCCTTGGATACTCTTATCAAGAAAATCAAAACCGTTAAAGGTGTAAAAAATGTGGAACGCTCTAAATAAAATTTTCGGAATAACAGTACTGCTCTGCGGTATAGTTTCATGTTCCGATGGCGGACAGGGTGCCGCGAGACAGCTGCTGGCTCAGGCGGACAGTGCGCTCACTGCTGAAAATTATCATCAGACCCTGGAGCTCCTTGACACCCTCAATGTCAGACACCGAGACCAGACAGCCATCCGCAGGGAGGGTCTGCTGCTGCGCGCCCGGGCCATTGAGGGCCTGGCTCGTGACAGTATTTCCATTGCCTCAGAGGAACTTGTTGCCGCCAGTGAAAACCTGGAGGCCCTCCGCCCACGCTTCACACACATTCCCGGCCCTGAGGGCGTAACAGGATTTTTTGTCCCCAATGGCACTGACACCCATATCATGGGCTCAACATCCCTTCAGGCAAGAGTGGATGAGGACGGCCTGTTCTATGTGGTGGTCAACATCAGCGGCCGCTGTCCCGGAATTCAGTGCATCACCATGTCAGACGGTTCTGATTCTTATTCAAGCTCTGCCGTGACAGAAGCCCGCATTATTGATGTGGCGGGTTCACAGTCAGCATCTTTCAGCCCGGAGGATGTGGCCGGAATGGGGGAATGGCTCTCAAATCATCCCTCCACCTCAAGAATTAAAATCACGGTGCGGCGCGGTGCGGATGCAGTTATCAATCTTACACCTGCACTCAGGAACGAGATTGTGGAGTGTTACCGCTTCTCTGAGGCCCTGCAGGCTCAGCGCCGTGCTTCCATCCACCGTGAGAAATATGAGCGCATGCTCTCAACAGCACGTGACCAGATTGCCAACCTTACTCCCCTGGCTGAACAATGAAAGATTTTCTTGAAGGAAAAAAGGTGCTTGTCACCGGAGCGGCCGGCTTTATCGGTTCCAACTTTGCCGCCATGCTCCATGAGCGTGGTGTGGATTTCAAGGTGCTGGACGCCCTCACATATGCAGGTAATCCCGCAAATCTTGAAGGTGTGATTGAACCGGACAGACTGATTGTGGGCAGTATCGGTGACTATGACCTGGTCACCTCAATCCTCCGGGAGTATAAACCGGATTATATTGTCAACTTTGCAGCAGAGAGTCATGTGGACCGCAGCGTGGATGACCCCGCACCATTTGTTGATACCAATATTGCCGGTACTCAGAGACTCCTTGAAGCCGCCCGCAGATACGGACACCTGACTGCTTTTGTGCAGATAAGCACTGATGAGGTGTACGGAGACCTGGACGCTGATTATGAGGTGCCCGCGGAGGCTGACATGGAAACTGAGAAGCTTCTCGGACGCAAGGCTTTCCTTTATGGCCCTGAGACTTTTAATGAGTCCACTCCTCTGAAACCGTCCTCACCTTATTCCGCCTCAAAAGCTTCATCAGATATGATGGCTCAGGCGTACGCTCATTCTTTCGGCCTCCCTGTCATCATAACCCGATGCAGTAATAATTACGGCCCTTACCAGTTCCCTGAAAAGCTTATACCGCTGATGATTAACAACATGCTCCAGCACAAGGAACTGCCCGTTTATGGCCGCGGCCTCAACGTGCGTGACTGGATTCATGTCTCAGACCACTGCCGCGGCATCCTTGCAGCTATGGAGAAAGGTGTGCCGGGTCAGGTTTATAATTTCGGCGGTTACGCTGAGGCGCGTAATATTGATATTGTGCGCATGCTTATTGAACATGTAAGGAGTATTACAGGTGATGAGGCTGTGAACGAGGAACTTATCCGTTACGTCGGTGACCGCCCAGGCCACGACCGCCGTTACGCCATTGATGCACGTAAGGCCATGAAGGAACTTGGATGGAAACCTCTGACAGAATTCTCCACAGGCCTCAGAGACACCGTAAAATGGTATATAGAAAACAGAAAATGGACGGATGAAATAACATCCGGCGCTTATCTGGATTATTATAATAAAATGTACGCCAACAGATGAAGGGTATAATACTTGCGGGCGGAGCAGGTTCCCGCCTCCATCCGGCCACACTGGCTGTCTCAAAACAGCTTCTGCCGGTTTATGACAAGCCGATGATCTATTATCCCTTGTCTGTGCTGATGCTGGCTTCCATCCGTGAGGTACTCATTATCAGTACACCTGATGACCTCCCGGCCTTCCGCCGCCTTTTAGGTGACGGTTCCCGCCTGGGAATGGATATTCAGTATGCGTGCCAGCCCCGGCCGGAGGGATTGGCTCAGGCTTTTATCATCGGACGCGAGTTTGTCGGAGATGACTCCGTGTGCCTTATCCTGGGTGACAATATCTTTTATGGTCAGGGCTTTACGCAGATGCTGCAGAAAGCCGCTCAGACTGCAGAACAGGGGAATGCATCCATTTTTGCTTACCCTGTGGAGGACCCGTCCCGTTTCGGGGTGGTTACTTTGGATAATGAGGGACTGCCTGTAAATATTGTTGAGAAACCCGCTCATCCTCAGAGCAATCTGGCTGTTGTTGGTCTGTACTTTTATCCCAATTCTGTTCTGGACATAGCCGCAGAAGTAAAACCATCTGCCCGCGGTGAACTGGAGATAACCTCTGTAAATGAGGAGTATATGAAACGCCAACAGCTCCGCGTACAGAGCTTTGGCCGTGGATTTGCATGGCTGGACACCGGTACGGTGGAGTCTCTCATGGAAGCCTCCGCTTTTGTGGAAGCCATTCAGAAGCGTCAGGGCCTCCTCCTGGCGGCAATTGAGGAAGTGGCCTTCCGCCGTGGTTTCATTGACGCCGCACAGTTGGCCGCCCTGGCTGAACCCCTTGAAAAAACTCATTATGGACAATACCTTGCAAGACTCGCACGCCACTCAATGGGCTGAACCGGTGGTGGTTGACTTGCCTCGCATTTATGATCCGCGTGGCAATCTCACTTTTCTTCAGAATGGTGACGGTCTGTTCCCATTCACCATTGCCCGTGTGTACTGGATATATGATGTCCCGGCAGGTGAACAGCGCGGCTCTCACGCCCACCATGTGGGTAAGGAACTCATCATTGCGGCTGCAGGCAGTTTTGCTGTGAATCTCTTTGACGGCAAGAATTGGCTCAAGTTTGTCCTGAACCGGCCTTACCAGGGCCTTTATGTTCCGCCGGGATACTGGCGCACTCTGGATGATTTCTCATCCGGAAGCGTGTGTATGGTCCTGACTTCAACCCCGTATAATGAGGAAGATTATATCCGGGATTATGATGAATTTATTGAAAGCCGTAAGTAATCAATGAAATACCCCTTTCTGGAATCTGCCCGTATAAACGCCCCTTATGAAAAGGAAATTGAGGCGGCGCTCCTGCGTGTGGCCCGCTCCGGCAGATATGTCGGTGGCCCGGAGGTGGAGGCCTTTGAAAAGGAACTGGCAGAGTTTACAGGCACCCCTCACGCCGTCGGGGTCAGCAACGGGCTGGATGCACTCCGGCTCATCTTCCTGGCTTACATGGAGATGGGTAAGCTTAAGCCCGGGGATGAAGTGATTGTCCCTGCCAATACTTACATTGCTTCCATTCTGGCACTTACATCCGTTGGTCTTGTCCCTGTACCCGTTGAGCCGGATGTGCGGACGCTGAACATGGATACTTCACTGATTGAGAAAGCCATAACGCCGCATACTCGCGCCATCCTCACCGTTCATCTTTACGGCCGCCCGTGCTGGGACGCTGTCATGTATGAACTTGCCTCCCGACATAATCTCATTGTGGTGGAGGATAATGCTCAGGCAATTGGAGCTCTCTCTCCTTTCCACGGTTTTGACGGAGGAAATATGACCGGTGCCCTGGGGCATGCAGCCGCTTTCAGCTTTTATCCCACCAAGAACTTGGGTGCCTTGGGGGATGCCGGTGCGGTGACTACTTCCGATTTCGCACTTGCGGCAGCTGTCCGCGCCCTTGCCAATTACGGTTCTGACCGCAGGTACCACAATATTTATAAGGGTTTCAACTGCCGCCTTGACCCTGTCCAGGCCGCAGTCCTACGTGTCAAACTCCCGCACCTCCCTCAGTTGAGCAACCGCAGAAGAGAAATTGCAGCACTTTATAATACACTGATTACCAATCCATTGATAGTGAAGCCCGTGATAGACTCACCTGACGGCGCTGTCTGGCATCAGTATGTGGTTTTGGTGGATGACAGGGATTCTTTCCGTAAATATCTGACTGATAACGGAGTGGGCTCCGATGTCCATTATGCCGTTCCACCCCATCTCCAGCCCTGTTATAAGGAATTTTCAGGCTTTTCACTGCCGATTACGGAGTATCTGGCAGATAGGGTGGTCAGCCTGCCCGTGGCTGAGTATCTTACGGATGATGATATTTCTGAGATTGCCAAAATCATTAACGGCTATTGCAAATGATTGATACTCAGCAGACATCCACGCATCGCACGGCCATGTTCCATACTTTTGGCTGCAAGCTCAACTTTGCGGAGACCGCAACTATTGAGCGCCTGATGGCTGACCGTGGTATTATGCGTGCGCAGGAGGGTGAGCAGCCGGATTTCATTATTATAAACAGCTGCAGCGTAACGGCGGAAGCAGACCGTAAGTGCCGTAATGTCATCCGCAGTCTCCATAAACGCCATCCTGCAGCAACCATCATGGTAACAGGCTGTTACGCGCAGCTCAATCCCGATAAAATCATGGAGATTGAGGGCGTTGGCGCTGTGGTGGGTACCAATGACAAGCTCTATCTGGCTCAGCTGGCAGATTCCTGGAATGGTCCGGTTCAATCTCTCCCGCCGGTGGTGGATGCCAAGGAGCTCACCCAATTCATGCCATCATGTGAGCGCGGTGACCGCACCCGTTTTTTCCTCAAGGTTCAGGACGGATGTGACTACTGGTGCACATACTGCACCATTCCCAAAGCTCGTGGCCGTTCCCGCAGCCCGCAGATTGACTCCCTGGTCCGGCAGGCTCAGGATGTGGCAGGGCAGGGTGGTAAGGAAATTGTCCTTACGGGAGTAAATATTGGTGATTTCGGCCGTCGTTCAGGCCAGACCTTTCTTGAACTCTGCCGCGCCCTTGACGCAGTGGAAGGTATTGAACGGTACCGCATCAGTTCAATAGAGCCCAACCTCCTCACGGATGAGATAATAGAGTTTGTGGCCGGCTCCCGCGCCTTTATGCCTCACTTCCACATCCCTCTCCAGAGCGGTTCTGACGCGGTTCTGGAGCTCATGCGCCGCCGTTATAATACTGAATTTTTTGCCCGCAAGATTGACTCTGTCCGCCGTCTCATTCCGGACGCTTTCATTGGAGTGGATCTCATTGTGGGAGCAAGAGGGGAGACGGAAGAGGAATTCCGCCGCTCTGTGGATTTTGTCAATAGCCTTGATATCAGCCATCTCCATGTTTTCCCTTACTCTGAGCGTCCCGGTACACGCGCCCTGGAGCTCGCTCATGCCGTTGCTCCGGAAATGAAAAAGGAACGCGCAGCCATTATGGGACAGATTTCTGACATCAAGCATGAGGCATTTGCCCGCAAGTTCCTGGGCACAGTCAGACCCGTGCTGGCTGAAGGTAACGGTAAGAAAGGTGCCGTTGCCGGCTTTACTGACAATTACCTCCGTGTTGTCTTCCCGTCCACTCCGCTGCCGGAGAATTCCGTCACACCCATGAGACTGGAAACCCTTGCGGGTGACCGTAAGACTGTCATTGCTTCTCCGGCCTTATGAGAGTGAGGATTTTCACATGGATGCTTACAGCTCTGGCGTGCTTGCCGCTGTCGGTGCTCTACGTATTTGCGGATTTCCTTTTTGTCCTCATATATTATATAGTAAGGTATAGACGCAAAATGACGGCCCGCAACCTTGCGGCTTCTTTCCCTGATAAATCTGACAGTGAACGTACCGCAATTTCACGGAAATTTTACCGCAATTTCGCAGATTACATAGTTGAGTCTGTAAAACTCCTCCACATCAGTGACAGTGAGATGTGCAGACGCATGGAATTTGTCAATGTAAGTGAGATGGACCGTCTCACCGCTCAGGGCAAGAGTATTGCCATCTACTTTTCCCACTGCGGAAACTGGGAGTGGGCTCCAAGCGTAACCCTCCATGCCTCACAGTCTCCGGGCATCAGGTACTGTCAGGTTTACCGCCCTCTTAAAGACCGCGTTATGGACAGGATCATGCTCAGGATCCGCAGCCGTTTCGGCTCCTGTTCCCTGCCCAAGGCAACCGTTATGCGCAGCCTGCTCAGATTCAGAAAGGACGGCCTGTGTACAGTCACCGGATTCATGAGTGATCAGAAGCCCTCACACGGAGACCCGACATTCCATGTCCGTTTCCTCCACCGGGATACAGCCTTCATAACAGGAACGGAAACCCTGGCCCGCAAGATGGGAATGGCTGTCATTTACTGGGATATGGAAAAAATATCACGCGGGCATTACCGCATCACATGCAGGCACATGTCTGATAATGCTGCTGAAACAGAACCCGGACAACTCACCGGTTTATACGCTGATTTACTGCAGGAAACAATTCTGCGTAATCCCCCGATTTGGTTATGGACCCACAACAGATGGAAAAAGATAAACAACGCTGCGCAGCAATAATCCTGAACTGGAACGGTCTGCACCTGCTCCGCAAATATCTTCCTGAGGTCATACGCACCTCGGACCCGGAGCTCACACGCATAATTGTGGCGGACAACGGAAGCACTGACGGCTCAGTGCAGTGGCTCCGTCAGGAGTTCCCGCTGCAGGTGGAGGTGCTGGAGTTTGATACCAATCACGGTTTTGCCCAGGGCTATAACCTTGCTGTTCAGCAGTGTGATTATGAGTATGTGGTTCTCCTTAATTCGGATTTATACACCTCAGTAGGTTGGGACCGTGAACTCATAGAATGGATGGATTCACACCCGCGCTGCGGAGCTGCCCAGCCCAAGATTCTGAGTGCCGTCAATCCAGCTCAATTTGAATATGCCGGTGCATCAGGCGGTTACGTGGACCGTAACGGTTATCCATTCTGTCGCGGCAGAATTTTTGCCCATTGTGAAGAAGATAAGGGTCAGTACGATAAACCTGCAGAAATTTTCTGGGCCTCCGGAGCAGCCATGATGGTACGCCGCAGGGTTTACCTGGAATGTGGCGGACTGGACAAGGACTTCTTTGCCCACATGGAGGAAATAGACCTGTGCTGGCGCATCCGCCTTGCCGGTTGGAGCATTTATGCAGTGCCTTCAGCTTGCGTTTTTCACCTCGGTGGCGGCTCGCTTCCGGCTGAGAATCCAAAAAAGACATATCTCAATTTCAGGAACAATCTGCTGATGCTGCACAAGAACCTGCCGGACACCTGCCGCCGCGGATTCCTGTTCCGGCGCCGTATTCTGGACACCATCGCCTGGCTGAAATATGTACTCACCCTGGACTTCAGGAACGCATCTGCCATCCTGCGCGCACACAGGGATTTCAAGACCATGAGAAAACAGTACACCACCCATCCTGAAAGGAATATTCTCCCTGACCTGCCCCAGGGAAAGGTAAATATCCTCACTGAGTATTATCTGAAGGGACATCACACCTTTGATACCTTAAAGGCTTGACATTTAGTAAGCAATATTCACTTTTTGTAACTAAATTCTAAATCGTAAAAAGCAAATTTTGCTTAAATAGGTTATTTTAGGTACAAAAAAATCCCCAAATATTTTGCGAGTTGAATATATATCGTTAATTTTGCGTACTAAACCGTAAAAACGGTCTCTGTTTGTGTAAATCTAATAACATAAAACTAATTAATAAATCATTAATTTCAGTACATCTTAAAAACCATTATGGAAGCTCAAAAGCCCACTGCTACTCAGCCCCTCAACAAGAAGGCTGAAGCAAAAAAGAAAAACAATGCCCCCGGCATCAAAAACGCTGCATGGGTAATCGTAATCTGCGCATGTATCGCAATCTGCCTGTTCATCTTCTGGTTCGGCTATGAAGGCCACTTTGATGAGGACGGACATCCCCAGAACCTGTGGGGTACTATCTACAAGGGCGGTTTCATCGTTCCTGTGCTTCAGACCCTCTTCCTTACTGTTATCGTTCTCGCTGTTGAACGTTACATCGCCCTCAGCTCTGCAAAGGGTAAAGGCAACATCGCCAAGTTCGTTGCCGGTGTTAAGGCTTCTCTTGAAAAAGGTGACATCGCCGGTGCCCGTGCCCTCTGCGCCAAGCAGAAAGGTTCTGTTGCCGCCGTTGTTGACAGCGCTCTGATCCGTTACGAAGAAATGGACAAGAACACCGTTCTCACCAAAGAGCAGAAAATCGCTACTCTCCAGAAGCAGGTTGAAGAAGCTACCGCTCTTGAAATGCCTACTCTCCAGCAGAACCTCCCCATCATCGCTACCATGACTACCCTCGGTACTCTCGTCGGTCTTCTCGGTACTGTAATGGGTATGATCAAATCATTCCAGGCTCTGTCTCAGTCCGGTGCTCCTGACTCAACTGAACTGTCTACCGGTATTTCCGAGGCTCTTATCAACACTGCCTTCGGTATCGCAACCGGTGCTTTCGCCGTTATCTTCTATAACTACTACACCAACAAGATCGATAACCTCACATACGCTATCGACGAAATCGGTTTCTCAATCGTTCAGACGTTTGCAGCTACCCACTAATCCCGCATTTATCCATAGTTCAATCTCTTTATAGTAACAATAGGTAAATATGGGAAAAGTAAAAATTAAAAGAAAGAGCACGCTCATTGACATGACCGCAATGAGTGACGTGACTGTTCTTTTGCTTACTTTCTTCATGTTGACTTCAACCTTCCTGCAGAAAGAACCCACCATCGTGTACACCCCTTCTTCCGTTTCTGAAGAAAAAGTGCCCATGAACAACCTGGTGACTGTCCTCGTTTCCTGCGCCGACAAGGGCGGACGTATGGAGGATCCCACTGCTACTGAAGGTAAAATCTTCATCTCTTTCACAGGCGATGCGGACTCAACGCTCTCAAGCGCCAACATCCGCGGCCTGATGCTCGATGAAGCTGTCGCCATCTATAACGACCAGCACAGAAATAATCAAATTACAATCACGCCACAGCAGAAGGCTGAATTCATGAACACCAACATGTTCGGCGTTCCCTTCCGCGAGCTCCCCAACTTCCTGTCAATGACAGTAACCGAACGTGACAAAATGCAAGGTGACCTCACCAGAGCTGATGTCGGTATACCCATTGACGGAAACCGTGACCGCGACGGTCGTCTCAATGACTTCCAGATTTGGCTCAAAGCCATTTATAATGTCGCGCAGAGAATTAACAATGACCAGGCCGCTGATCTTTCTCCTGAAGAAAGAAGTCAACTCTCTAACCTTTACACCGCTCTGATGCGTAAAGGTCAGGGTATTGCAATCAAGGCTGACAAAGACACTCCCTTCACAACCGTGCAGACTGTCTTTGACAACCTCCAGACCATGAAGCTGAACAAGTTCAGCCTTATGACAGCGCTCAAGTCCGAAGATGAACCCACCAATTAATGTAAATTCCCATGGCACAAATTGAACAGTCCGACGGGGGCAAAAAGAAAAAAGGCGCCCAGAAGAAAATAGCCATCCATGTGGACTTTACTCCCATGGTGGATATGAACATGCTTCTGATTACGTTCTTCATGCTCTGTACGACCATGATCAAGTCTCAGACTCTTCAGATTGTACTCCCCACCAACGAGGACGTGAAGAAGGAACAGCAGAACCAGGCCAAACAGTCAGAAGCTATCACTCTCATTCTTGATACTGAGTATAATGGTGATAAACCCGCCATTAATCCTGAAACCGGCAGAACAATTCACAATATCTATTATTATGAAGGTATTGCCGATACAACATTCTCAACTCCTAACTACCTGCGCCGCGAGCAGTTCATCGGTAACGTAAACCATGAAGCTCAGGGTATCCGCAGAATCCTCTACTCCAAGAACGAGGAAGTTATGAGACGTTATCAGGAACTCAAGACCCGGTGGAAAAACCGTGAAATCACTAAGGAAGAATTTGACCAGGAAGCCCGCAGAAATGCAAGTGACTCCACTCTCACCCGTCCTGTTGTAGTGATCAAACCCGGTCCCAACACCACTTATGAGGGACTTATCAACGCTATTGATGAAATGAACATCAACCAGATTTCACGTTATAGCATTGAAATGCCCACTCATACTGATACCCTGCTGCTGCGTCACTTTGAGCAGGCTAATAACGAGACTATTATACGCCCCAATGTGCGTGCAAACGTTGCCGCTCGCACCGCACAGGAGCAAGCATCTACTGATAACCCTTAATCTTTGACAATCATGGCAAAAGACGTAGATCTTACTTCGAAAGAATGGCGTGAAATAGTTTTTGAGGGAAAGAACAAGGAATTCGGCGCTTATGTGCTCCGTTCCACCTCTCCCAAACGCCATACCAAAGCTGTACTTTGGGTGTTTGCCATCCTGGCTGTAATTCTGGTGCTCCTGATTCTCTCCGTTAACGGAGTGTTCAGCCGCGCTGAAGATGACCAGATTGTGACAAGCACTGAGCAGGAGATTGTAACTTACGATGCTGAAGAAGAGGAAATTGAGGAAGAAGAACAGGAAATCTTTGAACTCCCCGAACCTGAAGAAATCATCGCTCCGGAAGAAGTTGCAAACTCTCAGCAGGTGACCGCTCTGCTTATCACTCAGGATGAAGATTTTGATGAAGACAAGCAGGTGAAGAACCAGGAAGACATCCTGGAAAATGAAGCTGCCGTAGGTGCTGTGGATATCACTGAAGGTGTCAATGACCTTAATAAGATTGAGGTTAAGGAACAGGTGATCTCAGCTCCCGTAGTGGAAGATGAACAGCCCATGAACATCGCTATGGTGGAACAGAAACCCTCTTTCCCCGGTGGTGAGGCTGAAATGTACCGCTGGCTCAGCGCAAACATCGTTTATCCGCCCGCCGCTTCTGAAGAAGGCGTTTCGGGTCGTGTTGTTGTTGAGTTCGTTGTCGGTAAGGACGGTTCTATTACCAACGCTCGCGTGGTTCGTCCCCGTCATACCGCTCTGGACCGTGAAGCTCTTCGCGTAATCCAGTCTATGCCCCGCTGGATTCCCGGCCGTAACAACGGTCAGCCCGTTAAGGTTACATACACTCTCCCCGTAACCTTCCGTCTGCAGTAAACTGCTTTTGACTCCATAACTCTATATAAAAAGAGTGTATTGGCTCGCTCCGGTACACTCTTTTGATTAATTTAAACATTTAATTCATTATGACAACAGACAATCCCGGCAAGCCCGCAGTTCAGCCTGAAAAAAATCGTAAAACTCTTATAACATTATTTGTCATCCTCGGTGCATGGTTCGTTATCCTGATTGGTGCAGGAATTTGGGGTTTACCCAAACTTATCCATTACCTTAATGAAAAGCAATTTGAACAGGAATTCGAGCAAATTGCCAACTCTTCTGAGTACATTGAAAAGGATATGCACAATCAGTATGATGATGATGAAATCTCTGTTTTGGAAGTAGCACAGGAGGAATACACTGAAGAAGATATTGCTGAGGCGTTGAATGATATTGAAACAACAGCTCAGATCACCGAGATTCAGATTGTCCCGGACCCTCAGGAACAAACAGTTACTTCTGCAGAAGAGGAAGCAATCGGTGAAGTTAATATAGAAAATGTTCTCTTAAGTGATAGAGATCGCGTTAGAGAAGAGGTGATTTCCGATCCTGTGGATGATGGTGAACAGCCCATGAGCATCTCTATGGTTGAACAGAAACCCTCTTTCCCCGGTGGTGAGGCTGAAATGTACCGCTGGATCAGCGCAAACCTCGTGTATCCGCCCGCCGCTGCTGAGGAAGGAGTTTCCGGTCGCGTTGTTGTTGAGTTTGTTGTTGGCAAGGACGGTTCTATTTCCAATGCTCGTGTGGTCAGAGGTCGTCATCCCGCTCTGGACCGTGAGGCTCTTCGCTTAATCCAGTCTATGCCCCGCTGGATTCCCGGCCGTAACAACGGAAGAGTCGTAAAAGTAACTTACACCCTCCCCGTAACCTTCCGTCTGCAGTAAACTGCATTTGACTCCATAAATTAGTTTCCAAAAGACAAATTTTCAGATGAACAAGGTTATCCTCCTGGGAAATGTGGGTACTGATCCCCGCATGAAGATGATAGATGACAAGGCTGTGGCGGAGTTCAGGCTCGCCACAACAGAACGCCGCAGCGTCCGCAATTCTGATGGCTCCATTACTGTTGGACCGGAAGTGACAGAATGGCATAATATCGTGATGTGGGGACGCTCAGCCGAGTATGCGGAAAAGTACATCCGCACCGGAGCCCGCCTGCTCGTGGAGGGTAAAATCAGGACACGCGTCTGGGAGGATAGAAACGCCATCAAACGCAACATCACTGAAATTTACGTTGACACCTTTGAACTCCTCCCAAAATGAATTACTCACTCTCTGATACTGAGTTTATGCGGAGGGCTTTGCAGTTGGCTGAGGCCGGCAGAGGCTCTGTTTCCCCAAATCCTATGGTTGGGGCTGTTATCGTGCATAATCAACGCATAATAGGCGAGGGATGGCACCGGAAGTTTGGCCAGGCACACGCAGAGGTTAATGCCGTAAAGTCCGTTTCAGACTCTGACAGGGCTCTCCTGCCGGAATCCACCATTTACGTAACTCTTGAACCTTGCTCGCATTATGGGAAAACACCCCCCTGCGCCCTTCTCCTCCGGGACACCGGCTTCAAAAGAGTTGTTGTTGGGACTCTTGACCCTAACCCTAAAGTTGCCGGCAGGGGCGTGGAAATCCTCAGATCTGCAGGAATAACAGTGGATGTGGGATTGCTGGAGGATGAATGTCTTGAGCTCAACCGCAAATTCTTCACGGCCCACACCCGTCACTACCCCTATGTCACCCTCAAATGGGCTCAGGGGGCGGACGGAAGCATGGACGGCAAATTCAGCACACCGCATGGTGCATTGATAGTACATGGCCGCAGAGCAGAGGCCGATGCAATAATTGTTGGAGCACGGACCGTCATGACCGATGACCCAATGCTCAACACCCGTCTTGTGGCCGGACATTCACCACGGCCCGTTATCCTGGACCGTAACCGGATACTTGAACCTTCAGGATACAAGGTGTTCATTAATCCGGATACACTCCACATAACAGACGGCCGCTCCCTGAGGGAACTGCTTGATGGACTGTATCGTGACTATGGATACATCTCAGTGATGGTGGAGGGCGGTGCCGCAGTGCTCAGTGAGTTTATCAGTGAGAAACTCTGGGATGAAGCTCATGTTGAACTCTCACCAAATCCCGGCGGTGGAAAAACCAAAGCACCGGTTCTCCCATGTCTTCCTGTAAGTGTTACATCAGCTGCTCCGAACATAATTTATAATTACATCCGGCAGGACTGAATATCCTTGTGGCTCCGGTCTGATTTATTGAGAATAGACCAAACTCAACCAATTTTCAACGATTTCTGATAGCCAAGCGTTTATATATAAAATAAAATCGCTATTTTTGTGGCATGAAACTGATTGAGCTTAATCGTCAACGCATAATTGACTTATGTAAGAAACATAAGGTCAAATCGCTTGCAGTCTTTGGTTCTCTCCTCACAGATAGATTCAATGACAGCAGCGATGTGGACATGCTTGTGGACTTTGAGCCAATAGACCATGCCACATTTGATTACGTTAGTAATTATTTTGACCTACGTGACGCATTGGAACGCTTGTTTAATCGCACCGTTGACCTAATTGAATATGGCAGCAACCTCAATCCTCTTTTTAAGGCCTCGGTTGACAATAAAAAGCAAATGATATATGAATGAGTTTATTGCCGTTTATCTTTACGATATAAAGAGGGCAATAGAAGAAGTGGAAAGCTACTTTGATGGCTATCCCATGCGATATGATGTTTTTGAGAAAGACTATTTACGCAGGAGTGCTGTTGAGAGAAAAACTGAAATAATGGGTGAAGCCATAAACAGAATACTCAAGATTCAGCAAGATTTTCCAATACCAAATGCAAGAGCAATAATTGACACTCGCAATTGAATAATTCATGGTTACGATTCTGTAAAACCTGAATTTCTTTGGAGTTTAGTCATACGACACATCCCAAATCTGAAAAAAGATTTGGAAAAGATAATTTTAGAATACGGAATATCCACGAGTTAAATCGCAGAGATTAAATAGGTAATTATGGCAACCCAGGGTACAGATATTCCTTCAGTGCCTCAGAAATCTGGCGGTTTGTATCGGGTGTGTATCTTATCTGAGAGTAAACCTGAGCCAGATTATCCTTGGAGTTAATTCTTACAAATTCCTGATTCTCAGGCAGGGCTTCTTTGGCTGCGTAAGCATTCTTTATGTCATCGGTGCTGTAATCCGCAAACTTTTCATGATGCAGTATTGTGCTCAGGGGCAGACGGTCAGACTGCTTTGCCTCTCCGGCCGGATAACCGACGGAGATGGAGAACAGCGGAAGAACTCCCTCAGGCACATCAAGCTCATCCTTGAACGCCTTCAGATTGTAAGGCACAGTTCCCAGGTAACAGGTTCCCAAACCTGCAGCCTCGGCAGCTGTCACAAACTGCTGAGCAAAAATACAGGCATCCATAATACCCATCAGCATGCCGCCGGCATTATCCATCCCTGCATCACATCCGTTTATGCGGCACCATTCACTGTATCTCCGCACATCAGCGCAGAAAGTCAGGAGCGCGGAGCAGTTCTCTGCCATCGGTTGCCCGAAATGCAGCTCTCTCAGACGTTTTTTGTTTTCCGGGTCCGTTGTCACTATTACGCTGTAAAGCTGCATGTTACCCGTGGTGGGAGCCTGCATGGTCACAGTGAGTAATTCCTCAATTGTGGTCATATCCACAGGCCGGGAGTTGTCATAGTTCCTTACGCTGGCACGCTTGGCCATGCCGCTGAGAATATCTGTGTTCTTCATGTATAGGATAATGATTGAAAATTCAGTGGATTATTCCGCACGTAAGGGTGCGCGGCGCAGGGTCATAACCTCATGGCCCTCAGAGTTCAGCAGAAGTACCGTCTCAGCATTGTTACCTGCAATGGCTGAGGCTGTTGTCTCCAGAGCCACAAGCATACGCTGTTCACGGTCTCCGTTGGGACAGGCCATGCGGGTAGTTCCCATGTTGCTCAGATCCAATGCATTGCTCCGGTTTGGGTCAATGTATATGTCACCGTTGAAGAAATTACATCCGGTATTTCCGTGAACCTTACCCTCTGCAATATCAAAGAAAATGTTACACTCCGGATCATCAATGCGTGTGCCACCTATTGAAGTGACAGTCCAGTTCCCGTTCAGGAATTCCATATTGTGACGCCTCAGAGTCATGACCACGCGGTCCTCTCCATCCCTCAGGTAAAGGTAAGTATCCTGACCGATGCGCTGGGTATCAACATACAGCTGTGAACCGTCATTTACATACTTGGCAATCAGAACATCATATTCATTACCCGGACAGTACTTCATGGTAGAAAGTACATTGGAGAAAACCAGGCGCCCGTCAGTACGCAGCAGATAATCACCGTTGACAATATTGCAGCCGTCAGAGGCGTAGAAACGTCCCGTACCGCTTTCAAAATCAATGTAAGGAGCATCATCCTCTGCCACAACCTGCTTGTCATCCACACCGGCAATAAGCCAGCGTCCTCCTGTGAGAGTGGCAGAGTCAGGACGCGCACCTGCCACACGCGGCGGCTCAGGCAGCGGAGCCCGTACTTCCGGACGGTTGGCCGGAGTAAGTGTTTGGGTGGTAAGAACCTGCTGACTTGCTTTGGGGCGGCTCACTTTCTGTTCAAGTAAACTGCAGCTGCCCAGCACCAGCGCTGCGCCGGCACATATGATTAATGAGAGATATTTCATATTTTCAAGTATTAAGAGTGTACAGATATAATATTAACGCTCAAAAATTACTTTTAGCTTCCCGGGTCAATAAATTTATTATAAAAATTGGCTGTTTCTTAAAATTTAGGTATTTTTGTCAGAGAAATTTCTTATGAAAACATCCTTAAAGAAAAGTTTCAACCATGCTTGAAATCAGTGAAATATTCAACGCAGCCGCCGTCCTCAAGGGCGTAGCGCGTAAAACTGACATAATCCCCGCACCAAAAATCAATCCTGAGGTACCCCTTTACCTCAAGACAGAGAACCTTCAGCTCACAGGCTCCTTCAAACTCCGTGGAGCATATTATAAAATTTCACAGCTCTCTGATGAAGAAAAGAGCCGCGGCGTAATCGCCTGTTCCGCGGGTAATCATGCTCAGGGAGTAGCCTTAGGCGCCACACGGAACGGCATCAAGTCCCTCATCTGCCTCCCCGCCGGCGCGCCCATCTCAAAAGTTCAGGCCACCAAGAATTACGGTGCCGAGGTGTGCCTCGTTCCCGGTGTATATGATGATGCTTACGCCCGTGCGATAGAGCTCCAGAAAGAACACGGCTATACATTCATCCACCCCTTTGATGATGACAAGGTAATTGCAGGGCAGGGTACCATCGGCCTTGAAATTCTGGAACAGATGCCTGATGTGGAAGCGGTTGTGGTTCCCATTGGTGGAGGAGGTCTCATCTCCGGAGTGGCATATGCCATCAAGACTCTCCGCCCTGACGTCAAGGTTTACGGTGTTCAGTCCTCAGGTGCACCCTCCATGGTAACATCCCTCAAGGAAGGCAAGCCCTGTCATCTCAATGAGGTAAGCACCATTGCAGACGGTATTGCCGTAAAGGAACCCGGCGCGAACACGTTCGATATATGCAATAAATATGTGGATGAGGTGGTCACGGTTTCAGATGATGAGACAGCCGCAGCCATCCTGACCCTGCTGGAACAGCAGAAACTGGTGGCCGAGGGTGCCGGAGCTGTGGCTGTGGCAGCTGTGATGTTCAACAAGCTCCCTGTCAAGGGCGTCAAGACTGTCTGCGTGGTCTCCGGCGGAAACATTGATGTCACCACATTGAGCCGTATCATTAACCGCGGACTCGCCAAAAGCGGACGTAACCACACCTTTGTCCTTGACCTGGCAGATAAACCCGGACAGCTTTCCGGCGTGTGCAGCGTCATCGGCAGCGCAGGAGGAAATATCCTCTCCGTATCTCATGAGCGCATCAATACCAGTGCCGCCATCAACGGCTGCACCATCCGCATTGAGGTTGAGACCCGTGATCATGACCATGTGCGGGAGCTCTCTGACGCATTGAAAGCCAACGGTTACGTAGTTGTTGAAAAATAAGAAATCATTCAGATGAAAAAAATACTTACCCTCACCACAGCGGCGCTCATATCATTGAGCGGACTTGCGCAGGCACCCGCTGACAGCATTCCCGCTGACACCGCATTTGTATTCACAGACATTATCACCATACCTGTCACATCCGTAAAGGACCAGAACAAGAGCGGCACATGCTGGTGCTTTGCCGGCACATCATTCTTTGAGGATGAGATCATGAAGGCCGGAGGTGATTCCCTTGACCTCTCTGAAATGTTCACCGTCCGGTACTGTTACCTTGACAAGGCAGATAAATTCATACGCCTCTCAGGCATGACAAACTTTTCACCCGGCGGCTCATCACTTGACGTACCATATGTATGGCAGCGTTACGGTGCCGTGCCGGAAGAAGTATATACCGGCCTTCAGTACGGAGAGGACAAACACGTGCACGGAGAGCTCAACGCCGCCATCAAGGCTTATCTTGAAGCTGTAGTTTCAAATCCCAACCGCCGCCTCAGCACCGCCTGGCGCCGTGGCCTTGAAGCAATTCTGGACGCATACCTCGGCCCCGTGCCCGAGACTTTTGAGTATAACGGACGCACATACACACCGCAGAGTTTTGCCGCTGCTCAGCCCATCAGCGTGGATAATTATATCCCGGTCACCTCATTCACTCATCATCCATTTTATACTCAGTTCCCCGTGGAAGTGCCTGACAACTGGCTCTGGGGTGATTTCTATAACGTTCCCTTGGAGGAGATGAAGGCCATTGTTGATGCTTCACTTGAGGCCGGACATACAGTGGTCTGGGCCGCTGATGTCAGTGAGGGCGGATTCAAATGGACAGATGGCGTGGCCCTCATGCCCCTTCCCGTAAATGAAGGTGACCTTGATGGTTCAGAACTTGCACGCTGGGTACATCTGTCAGATAAACAGCGTAATGACAAACGTTATGATTTCAAGGCTCCTGTCCCGGAAATGGAAATAACTCAGGAGAACCGCCAGGAAATGTTTGACCGTCAGGAAACAACTGATGACCATGCCATGGAAATTGTAGGCGCAGCCGTTGACCAGCAGGGAAACCGTTATTATAAGGTCCGTAATTCCTGGGACACAAATCAGATATATGACGGGTTCTTCTATGTATCTGAGCCTTATTTCCTGGCCAAGACCGTGAACGTTCTGGTTCACAAGGATGTTATTCCGGCAGGAATAAAACGTAAAATGGGTCTTAACAGATGAAATATACACAGATAATCAGTATAATCGGTGCCCTCGCCATCGGGGGCGCCGTTTTTTCCTGTCGCACCAGCGAGGCAAATTATCGTGCAGCATATGAACGCGCCGTTGCCGGACGTGACAGTGCCCTTGCAATTGAAAACACAGTTTACGGACGTGACCGCCGCGACTTTGCCACTCACACCGTAACTCTCTCTGACGGCAGAAGCATAGGACTGGTCGGCCGTCATGTACGAGTGGCGGATGACAGCGGTGCACTCCCGGAACAGATGAAAAGATATAATGTGGTAGTTGGACGCTTCAAGCAGATTTTCAATGCGCGTGACATGCGCAACCGCCTGGCTGACAGTGTATATCCCGGCGCACTGGTACTCCAGACAGCCGAACCGTATTATTATGTGGTCTCAGGCTCATATTCCACACTGGAAGAAGCCGCGGATGCCATGGAGGCAATCGGTGACCGGGTTTCCATGCGCCCTCCAATGCCGTTCATTATTGACGCAGCTCCTACTTCCTCCAGAAGACAGGCAGGAACAGCACAAGCACGGTGAAAACCTCAAGACGCCCGGTGAGCATTTCAAGACTCAGAATCCACAGCGCTGCCTCCGGAAGCTCCGAGTAAGTAACAGTGCCTCCGGCTACTTCAGCGCCGAAGCCTGTATTACAGATGCAGGAGAATACGGAGAAGAAAGCGTCCCAGACCGGTATTCCCATTGACGTAAGCAGCAGTCCGCCAACACCCATCACACCCACAAACAGGCCCATGAATGCCACCACCTTATTGACAAGGTCAGGAGCCACAACATTATGGTTGATGCGCACGCTCTTTATGGAGTTGGGATATATGCAGCGGTACACCTCATTATAGAAGTGCTTGCCCAGAAAAATGATACGGTCTATCTTGACGCCGCCGCTGGTACTTCCGGCGCAGCCACCTGAAAACATCATGCAGAAAGACAGACCGATGGCCAATGGACCCCAATTTATGAAATTGGCAGCCGGAACACCCGTGCTGGTCAATGTACTTACCACCTGGTACATGGGTTCAATGGTCGCCTCTTTCCATGTATGAGCCTCCCCGCGCATCAGAACAATCAGACTCATGATGACAGTCAGGGATACTATTGCTCCGATATAAACCTTCAGGGCGTCATTGCGCCATAAACCCTTGAAATCACCGTGGGCTCCGCGGTAGAGCAGTGCAAAATTCACACCACCCAGGAACATGAAGAATATCAGCACTATCTTTATATAGATACTTGCTCCGTAATCCCCCAGTCCGGCAGCCTCAGTTGTATAACCACCTGTGGAGATGGTGCCCATGGCATGACATACACTGTTAAAGAAATCCATCGGACCCAACACCAGCAGTACCGTCAGCAGTACCGTCAGCAGCATATATGTGCCCCAGAGGGTCTTGGCGGTCTGACTGATACGGGGCCGTATTTTATCATGTGTGATACCCGTACTCTCCGCGTTGAACATCTGTATACCTCCTGAATGGTTCAGGAACGGTATGACTGCCAGAGTGAATACTATTATACCCATGCCTCCAATCCACTGCATCAGTGCACGCCACAGATGCATTCCGTGAGTGAGTCCTGCTGCATTGTCCATGGTGGAGACGCCTGTGGTGGTGAATCCGGACATCGCCTCAAAAAAGGCTTCTGATAAGGTCAGGTGAGGTTCGGCAAATATAAACGGGGTCATCCCGAAAAATGAGAATACCACCCACACCAGTGCGGTGAGCAGAAATCCGTCTCGCCGCCCCAGATGATGGCTTTCAGGCCGGATATACTTGGTGCATAGTCCTCCTGCGAGGCCTGTTCCTATTGTGGTTCCCAGGAATACGGGCCAGTCCGCCTCTTTAAGTACTATTGATGTTATGGTAGGAATAAGCATGAACACAGCCTCAATACCCAACAGCCAGCCCAGAATCTGTAACAACATGGGCAGGTTGATCAGCTGACGGCCGCGTGCTCTTATCATTTCAGTATCTTTTTATGAGAAAAGTTTTTCCACTTTATGCAGGAAGCCTGACAGGCAGAAAACTACCACATGATCCCCGGCCTTGAGCTGTGTCATACCTGTAATCAGCTGCCCTTTCCCGTCACGGATGAGGGCGGCAAGGGTCATTTCCCTGAACAGCTTGAGGTCTTTGACCGGTGACTTGGTGATTTTGGAGCCGGCGTGTACTTCAAGCTCCGCCACCTCGGCGTCCGCCAGGGCAAGACACTTGGTGGTTTTTGTATCACTGTCAAGCAGAAGCTGGAATATCTTACTTGAAGCCAGTAGCTTTTTATTCACCACTGTTCCGATATTGAGGCTCTCGGCCTGACTGATGAACTGAATGTCCTCAACATTGGCCACTGTCTTCTTGACACCGAATTCCTTTGCGGTCAGGCAGCTCAGAATGTTGGTCTCAGAGCTGTCTGTCAGGGCCACAAACGCATCAGTATCTTCTATTCCGATGTCAGCAAGCAGTTCCGGGTCTCTTGCATCTCCGTGTATAATCTCGCAGTCAGGACACACAGAGGGGAGTTTGCGGCATATTTCCGCATCGTTTTCCACAATGGTGAATCTGTATTTGTCAGCCCCGAGATTAACAAGGCGGATGGCAATACGGCTGCCTCCCATTATTATAACCTTACGGATTTTATGCTCTTTTTTACCTGTAATGACCAGAAGATCATTAAGGTGCTCACGGGTGGTGGTGATATAGAGTATGTCACCGTTGAGGATGCGGTCATCTCCGCGCGGAATGATTATTTCATGATTACGCTTGATGGCTGACACGTGGAACTGGCGGTTGGCAAAGGCAAAGTCCTTGATCTGCTGCCCCGTTATGGGAGCCGTGTCCCTGATTTTTATACCTGCCAGGATAATGGCGCCGTCATGAAGCTCAAACCAGTTGCGTATCCAGTTGCGTTCCAGAGCCGTGATTATCTCCTCTGCAGCAAGATATTCCGGATATATCACATGGTCCACGCCCATATGGTTAACGTGCTTGAGATTGTCAGGAACCATGAAATCGTATTTGTCAATACGTGCCACAGTATCTTCCGCGCCCAAGGTTTTGGCAATGGAGCAAGCCACTATATTATTGCTCTCATACGGAGTAACGGCAATAAACAGATCACAGCTTCCGGCTCCGGCATTCCGCAGTGCCGAGAATGATGTGGGATCACCCAACACCGTCATGAGGTTATAATTGGCATCAATCCATGCCAGGCGCTCAGCGTTGTTATCCACCAGCACAATGTCCTGCTCCTCATTACTGAGCAGTTTGGCAAGATGTGCGCCAACCTCTCCGGCTCCTGCAATTACTATATTCATTTTCCTGCCGTTTCTTTTATTAAAGTACTGCGGATGCTGTCCACGTCAAGACCACACATGCGGTACAGCTCATCCGGTGTACCCTGTGAAACAAATTTGTCAGGAAGACCAAGAGAAACCACTTTCATGCCCGGGGCGTTCTTGGCTGCCCATTCAGCCACAGCTCCGCCCAGGCCTCCGTGTGTAACTCCGTCCTCAACAGTAATGACAGGCACTCCGGCAGCGGCCGCTTTCTCAAGCACTGAGGTGTCAAGCGGTTTGGTGAACACCATATCCCAGACGGACGCGTCCACTCCGCTCCCCTCCACTGCCGCGAGGGCATTGTCAGCCATTACACCGGCCGTAAGAATGAATACATCCTTTCCACTGCGCAGCTCCTGAGCACGTCCAATCTCAACGGTTTTCATCTCATTTTTCCAGTCCACAAGCTTACCGCTTCCACGCGGGTAGCGGATTGCAAAGGGACCGTGCTCAGTGGTGGCGGCGGTGAACATCAGGTTCCGGAGCATATGCTCATTTCGCGGAGCTGCAATTATCATTCCCGGTACACTGCTCAGGTACGCCAGGTCAAAGGCTCCGTGGTGGGTGGCTCCGTCCTCGCCTACGAGTCCGGCGCGGTCAATGCAGAAAGTGACACCGAGCCGGTTCAGGGCCACATCATGAATGATATGGTCATATGCACGCTGCAGGAAACTGCTGTAAATTGCCACGAAGGGTTTGAGGCCGTCCTTGGCCATTCCGCCGGCAAAGGTCACCGCGTGACCCTCTGAGATTCCCACGTCAAAGACGCGCTCCGGTATTTCTGCCTGCATGATGGACATGCCTGTTCCGGACGGCATGGCTGCTGTCACGCCAACTATCTTCGGATCCTTACGCGCAAGTTCAAGCAGCGTCTGTCCGAATACATCCTGATATTTTAAGGGCTTACCGTTTGATGATGATGTCTTTCTCTCTCCCGTCTGCGGGTCAAATTTTCCCGGCGCATGCCATACTGCCGGATTTGCCTCCGCCGGTGCATATCCTTTACCCTTCACTGTCCTCAGGTGCAGGATGCGCGGACCTTCCATGTCCCGGATATCCTTCATCACCTTGACCAGGGTTTCAATATCATGCCCGTCAAAAGGTCCGAAGTATCTTATGTTCAGTCCTTCAAAAATGTTCTGACTGTGATTGAGCAGACTCTTGAGGGAATTGTTGAATCTGAGCATGGCACCGCGTCCGCGTCCGCTGATAAGATGCAACTTCTTACAGAGATTGAAGAGTTTGAACCGAAGGTTGTTATATGTTTTTGACGCAGTCAGGTGCGCGAGATATGAATTCAGGGCGCCCACGTTGGCGTCAATACTCATATCATTATCGTTGAGTATGATGAGCAGATTGTTCGGGGTGTTGGCAGCATTGTTCAGACCCTCAAAGGCCAGGCCGCCGCTGATGGATGCATCTCCCACAATAGCCACAACATTACGCCTTTCCTCTCCCTTTATCCTGCTGGCTATTGCCATACCTAAGGCAGCGGAAATTGAGTTTGACGCATGACCGGCCGCAAATGTATCATACTCGCTCTCATCAGGATTGGGAAAACCACTCAGGCCACCCAATTTTCTATTTTCTTTGAACTTGTCACGGCGTCCGGTCAGCAACTTATGCCCGTAAGCCTGGTGCCCCACGTCCCATACCAGTCTGTCACGGGGGGTGTCAAAAACATAATGCAGTGCAACGGTCAGCTCCACCGCGCCCATGCTGGAGGCAAAGTGACCCGGATTGTCTGCAAGGGAGGAGATAAGGAAAGTTCGTATTTCAGAGCACACCTGTTCCAACTGCTCAGGCTCAAGCTTTCTCAGATCAGCCGGGCTGTTTATGCTGTCAAGCAAGGGTGTGGTCTTATCTCGGAGTGTACTCATTTCCTGACATATTTCTTATACATCGGCACAAAAATGATGATGGCCGATGCTACTATCACAAACAGAGTGTACAGCGTAACCTCCGCGTGTGTAAGGATATACAGCACCAGGCCCAGCCAAAGAAGGCCAAGTATCACAAACCGGATGATTACTGACGTACTCATAAAGTGCAAATATACAAAAAATCTTCAATACACCATCACGCTTTTTCTGGAAGCATCAATTTTAAGGAGGATAAACAGCAGGATGGTGAAGCCCCACAGTGATGAACCTCCGTAACTGAAGAACGGGAGCGGGATGCCTATGACAGGACACAGGCCTATCACCATTCCTATATTAATACAGAAGTGGAACATGAAGTATGAAGCCACACAGTATGCGTACACACGTCCGAAGGTGGTGGGTTGCCTTTCTCCGATGGAGAGCACCCGCAGTATGAGTCCCAGAAACAATAAGGTCACTATCAGAGAGCCGACAAATCCTTCTTCCTCCCCGATGGTGCAGAAAATAAAGTCCGTATGCTGCTCCGGCACATACTTGAGTTTGGTCTGGGTGCCGTTGAGGAAACCCTTGCCGAACATGCCGCCGGAGCCTATGGCAATCTTGCTCTGGTTGACATTGTACCCGGCATCTCGGAGGTCCTCAACCATTCCCAACACCACCTTGATACGCATCTGCTGGTGAGGCTGCAGATGATCAAAGGCTGCGCCAACACTGAACAGGAAGATGATGGACAGAACAGCTGCGGCCACTCCGCCCATCAGGCGGGGACGGTGCCATTTTATTGCCTCAATAGTTATATATACGCATCCGCCGGCAATCATGCCCAGGGTCAGATAAAGTCCCGGAATCTCAACACCCATGGCCGTAAGAGCCCAGGCTAATATTCCTATTCCACCGAATCCCAAAAGCAGGTTACGGCCCACTTCAAAACGCCGGGCGTATATGACGGTCATGCCTATGGCCACAACCATAATGATTATCATCACGGCAAACTCTCCGGAGGCCATGCCCAGTATGGTGCTTTCCGTATATTTGATTCCTACCACAAAAATAACCACGGCCAGCAGTGCTCCGAAAAGAACCAGGCCGCTCATTCCCTCACGATACAGAACAAAGAACAGGGCCATGAAGGTCAGCGCCGAGCCTGTCTCGTTCTGGAGAAGGATGAACATTATGGGTATGAAGATAATGGACAGAGCCTTGACGTAATTGGATTTCTTGGCGTTCAGGTTGAAGTGATATGAACTGAACAGTTTGGCCAGGGCAAGCGCAGTGGCAAACTTGGCAAACTCCGCCGGCTGCAGGCTCATGGAGCCCAAGGATATCCATGAACGTGAGCCCTTGATGTCGTGCGCAATGAACGGAGTTATGGCCAGCAGTATCACCACAAGCACATAGACTGGAAAGGCGTAAGTCTCGTAAACTCTTGAGTCTATCAGCAGTATCACAAGACCCAGTATCAGAGAGAGGCCAATCCAGCGCAACTGCTTGCCGGAGAACTCCGCGCCGGAGAACATGGAGGCATGGTCAAAATCATAACTGGCGGCATAGATACTCACCATGCCGGCAATCACCATAATCAGGTATATGATTACGGTGGGCCAGTCCAGATTGCGGAATACGCTTGACGCTGTCTTATCTCTTTGCGGGAGCATACTGAATGGTTGAATTTAACATTTGAGTCTCCATGGCCTTTCTTTCAGGGGCTATGGTTCCGGTGAGATATTTTTCCATTACCAATGAGCCTATGGGAACACCGTATGTGGCCCCCCAGCCTCCGTTCTCAACATACACTGCCACGGCAATCTGCGGATCATTGTAAGGAGCAAAGCCCATGAAAGCGGAGTGGTCCTTGCCGTGCGGGTTCTGGGCCGTACCCGTTTTGCCGCATACCTCAATACCCGGAATGGCAGCGCGGCGGCAGGTACCTCCGGTGACGGCCATACGCATACCCTCGGCCACTGCATCATAATACCTGGCCTCTACGGTGGGGTAGCGGGGTGTCCGAAGTTCCTCAGGAATGACTGTATCCTGAATTTCCTTTACCACATGAGGGGTTATGAAGTGGCCGCGGTTGGCTATTGTGGCACCTAAGTTGGCAATCTGTAAAGGTGTGGCAAGGATTTCTCCCTGTCCTATAGATACGGAAATAATGGTATTTGCGCTCCATCTGCCCTCACGGTAAAATCTGTCATAGAAATGAGCGTTGGGCAGGAAGCCGCGGCTCTCTCCCGGGAGGTCTACTCCGAGGCGGTAACCGTAACCCATAGAAACCAGGTGGTTCTTCCATATCTCAAAAGCATTGGCACTGCTGCCGTACTTGGAACGTTTGTCAATCATGTTCTTGAACCCCCAGCAGAAAAAGGCATTGCATGATGTCTGGAGCGCCGGCTTCAGAGGAAGGGGTGAACCGTGAGAGTGACAGCCCACACGCAGTCCGCCGTTAATATATCCGTGTGCGCAGGGGTACGCTGTGGTGAGGTCAATGATTCCCTCCTGAAGGAGTATAAGTCCCTGTGTGGGCTTGAAGGTTGAGCCGGGAGGATATGCGCCCATGAGGGCACGGTCAAACAGGGGGAAGGTGGGGTCCTGCACGAGCTCCCGGTAATTGGCTCCGCGCTGTCTGCCAACAAGCAGAGTGGGGTCATATGAAGGCATGGAAACCATGCAGAGGATTTCACCCGTGGAGGGTTCTATGGCCACCACAGCTCCGCGCTTTCCCACCATCAGACTCTCCGCGTACTGCTGCAGCTTGATGTCAAGACTCAGTCTGAGGTCACGTCCGGATATAGGCTCAATGTCACGCGCTCCTTCCTCATACCGGCCCTGAATGCGGCCGCGGGCGTCGCGGATGAGTATCTCCACTCCCTTTACTCCGCGCAGATATGGCTCGTAACTCTTTTCAACACCCAGGTCACCGGTGTAATCTCCCGGGGTGTAATAGTCATCACGCTCAATGTCATCACGGTTAACCTCACGGATATTGCCTAATACATTGGCTGCATTGGGATGATTGTACTGGCGCAGTATTCGTTTCTGAATAAAGAAACCGGGAAAGCGGTAAAGCTTTTCCTGCAGGCGCCCGTAATCCTGGGCTGACAGCTGGGCCATCAGGCGCTGGGGAGTATATGAGGAATAACCGGCGGATGAACGCATGTCACTGATGCGGCGTTCAAAATCTTCCTTGGTGATATTGAGCGTTGCACAGAAGTCAAGAGTATCAAAGGGCTGAACGTCACGCGGAATCATCATGATGTCATATGCCGGCTGATTGAAAACTACCAGTTCTCCGTTGCGGTCATATATCAGGCCGCGAGAGGGGTAGACGGTCTTTTTCAAAAAGGCATTTGAATCCGCGCGCAGTTTGTAATTGGCATCATTGATCTGGAGGTCAAAGAGGCGCACAAGGAATATGGCCGCTATCACCACAATGAAAGCGCCTATTACATATTTTCTTTTTTCAAGATCGTAGTTTTTTCTCATGTTGAAAAACCGTCCGCCGAGACTGTCACGGCCGTTGACGCGGCTTCAGGCAGTCCAGGGCGTAGAGGAGAAGGAATGTATATGCGGTTGAGGCAAGGATGCGGATAATCAGCAGGTCCGGATTGAACAGCTGGAAGGCCTCAATGGTGAACATCATTATGCAGTATATAAGTACCATGGTGAGGAGGTACTTCATGAATGCCGGAGCACCCATGGTGGAGCTGCCGGGAGAGTTGCCCGCCAGGTCATCATCATATGACATGTACAGATGGAAAACCGGCTTGCGGATGAAGGCCAGTACCGTGCAGCACAAGGCATTCAGGCCCGGGGTGTCACTGAACATATCCACTGACAGACCTGCAAGGAAGCCCAAGAGGACTGACAGATTGGTTCCCAAGGTGACCGGGAGGGTGGTGATCAGATACAGGAAGACCAGGGGAACAGCCACCCCGAAAAGAACCAGGTGATTGAATACCACTGCCTGCGCCACAACAAGCAGCACAAACATCAATGCGTATCGGATGGCGAACTTGGTCATTTTACTCAGTATCCGAATGGGTTACGTTTGCTGTCATTTTCCTCACCGGCAGTGAGGGCATTGAGTTCATCAGCCTGGCTGTTCAGCACCACCTGGATATTGCCCAGTGTGGTGAAGTCAGACAGCAGACGGATGCGCAGGGTAAAGAAGTTCTGTGTGCGGTCACTCTCATTGTTCATCACAATTCCCACGGGTATTCCTGCCGGGAATACGGCGGAATATCCGCTGGTAACCACGGTGTCACCCGGAGCAAACTGGGTGTGGCGCGGCAGTTCTTCCAGAAGTGCTTCATCAGGAGAACGCCCGTCCCAGACCAGTGACCCGAAGTAATCCGTGCTCTTGAGTTTGCAGCTCAGCCTGAAGTGTGGATTCAGCAGGGAAATGACACGGGAATTGTGGGTGCCTACATTGCTGACAATTCCCACCACTCCGTTACCGTCAATCACACCGAGTTCGGGACGGATTCCGTCAGCGCTGCCCTTGTTGATGGTGATATAGTTATATGGACGTGAAATGGAGTTGTTGATCACACGAGCCACAATATATCTGAAGGGAACAACGCCGCTGTCCACCACAAGTGTATCTGTGAAATTTGCCTCCGCGTATGCATCCAGCCGGTAATTGAGACGGTCCACCATGGCCTGGAGCTCAGCGTTTCTCCGGTTGAGGTCCTCGTTTATCTCACGCAGGTTGAAGTAAGAAGTGACGTTGTCAGCGGTGCCGTAAACACTTGAGGCCACTGAGCCGGCTGAGCTCAGAAAGACATACTGATGGTACGGGCTGTTCCGGAAGAGCAAAAAGCAGGAAATCATCGCAAGGATTGCGAAGACAAACCACTTACTCTGGCGGACAATAAACCCGAGGAGTTCGTTCACTTTGTAAACTTACTATCAGCGGATAAGGAAGGAGAACCGGTGAATATTCTTCAGAGCCACGCCTGTACCCTTGGCAACACACAGGAGGGGATCTTCGGCAATATGGAACTGGATGCCGATTTTGTCTATCAGGCGCTTGTCAAGGCCACGCAGGAGTGCGCCGCCACCGGCCAGCCAGATACCGTTGCGGACAATGTCTGCGTACAGTTCCGGAGGAGTCTGCTCCAGGGCGCTCAGTACAGCCGCCTCAATCTTGGCAATGGTCTTTTCTATGCAGTGAGAGATTTCCTGATAGCTGACGGGAACTTCAAGGGGAAGAGCTGTCATCAGGTTGGGACCGTGTACCACAAAATCCTCCGGGGGATTTTCAAGTTCAGTCAGGGCAGAACCCACCTGAATCTTGATCTGCTCCGCAGTGCGCACACCAACCTTGATGTTATGAGCGCGGCGCATGTGGTTCATGATATCATCAGTGAGGTCATCACCTGCCACTGAGATACTCTTGTTTGAAACTATACCGCCGAGGGAGATTACGGCAATCTCGGTTGTGCCGCCGCCGATGTCAACAATCATGTGACCCTGGGGTGCTTCCACATCAAGACCGATACCAAGGGCCGCAGCCATGGGTTCATGAATCATATAAACATCACGGCCGTCAGCATGCTCGGAGGAGTCACGCACGGCACGTACCTCAACTTCAGTACTGCCTGAGGGAATACCCACCACCATTCTGAGGCTGGGTGAGAACCAGTTGTTCTTGGTACTTGCTTTCTTAACCAGTCCGCGGATCATGAGCTCTGCGGCATTGAAGTCAGCAATCACACCCTTGCGCAGGGGGCGGATGGTACGAATACCGGGATTGACCTTGCCTTCCATCTGGTGGGCTTCCTTACCCACGGCTATGAGTTTGTCAGTCCTGTTGTCAAGGGCCACGATGGATGGCTCATTGATAACTATTTTATCATTATGGATAATGATGGTATTGGCCGTTCCAAGGTCAATAGCTATTTCTTTTGTCAGTGAGAATAATCGCATCTGTTATGGATGGTCTTGAGGAGGGATTATGTTTATGAATTCTTTATCTCAGATTAATGACGGAAATGACGGAAGCCTGTCATAACCATTGTGATGTTGTTGGCACGGCAGTAATCCACTGAGTCAGTGTCACGGATAGATCCGCCGGGCTGTATGACTGAAGTGACGCCTGCCTGGTGGGCAATCTCAACGCAGTCAGCAAATGGGAAGAAAGCATCCGAGGCCATTACGGCATCAGTCAGGTCCTGATTGAATGCATGAGCCTTGTCAATTGCCTGACGGAGAGCATCCACGCGTGAGGTCTGGCCCACTCCGCTGGAAATAAGACGCATGTTGCGAGCCAGAACAATTGCGTTGCTCTTGCTGTGCTTAACAATCTTGTTGGCAAATATCATGTCAGCAACCTGCTCATCAGAGGGCTCATTACCGGAGACGAGCTTGAGGTCTTCCTTGCTTTCAACTTTGGCGTCCTGATCCTGAACCAGGTATCCGCCCAGAACTGAACGGACTTTTACGTCAGAAGAAGCGGGGCCGATGCGCTGAAGGAGGATGCGGTTCTTTTTCTGTTTGAGGATGACCAGGGCGTCCTCATCAAACTCAGGAGCAATGAGCACCTCAAAGAAAATCTTGCCCATCTCTGCAGCAGCCATAGCGTCCACCTTGGTGTTGGTGACAATCACGCCGCCGAAAGCACTTACGGGATCAGCACTGAGAGCGTCCTCCCAAGCCTGGCGCAATGTTCCGCGCACTGCAAGTCCGCAGGCATTGTTGTGTTTGAGAATGGCGCAGGCTGTTGTTCCCTGAAAATCATCAATGAGCTGAACAGCCGCGTCAATGTCAAGAAGGTTATTGTAACTTATTTCCTTTCCGTGAAGCTGGTGGAAGTTTGAGTCAAAATCGCCGTAATAGCATCCGCTCTGATGAGGATTTTCACCATATCGGAGGCTCATTGCACCGTTGGCGCCGATGCGGAGGGCAGAGAATTTACCAGGCTCAAGTTTTTCAGTGCTTGAGAACCAGTTGAAAATTGCGCTGTCATAACCGGAACTAACGGCAAAAGCGCGCATTGCCAGGAAGTGACGTTCAGCGCCGGTTGAAGCAGCTCCGTTGCGGTCAAGCATTCCTGCCAGGAAAGCATATTCAGCCTTGGAGGGTATTATAACCACATCCTTGAAGTTCTTGGCGGCAGCGCGGATCAGGCTTATACCGCCTATGTCAATTTTTTCAATGATGTCCTGCTCAGAAGCTCCGGAGGCCACAGTCTCCTCAAACGGATAGAGGTCAACAATGACCAGGTCTATGGGCTTGATGCTGTACTGCTGCATCTGGTTGGCGTCACCCTCATTGTCACGGCGGGAGAGTATGCCGCCGAACACAGCAGGGTGAAGAGTCTTTACACGGCCGCCGAATATGGAGGGGTAACCGGTAAGTTCTTCAACGTCAGTGCAGCTGAAACCGAGTTCCTGAATAAATTTACGGGTGCCTCCGGTGGAGACAAGTTCCACACCCTCTTCATGGAGTTTGCGGATTATATGATCAAGGCCGTCCTTGTGATATACTGAAATCAAGGCGCGGCGTATGGGTAATGTCTCAAGCATAGGTTTGATATAATTATGATTTGCAAAATTACAAAAAAATTCCCTATCATACAAGAAATCCGGCGCTTCCTTGCGGAAAACGTCGGACTTCTGAAATATCTCAGTGAGGTTTACATTCCGGAAAGATGGAATGAATACCTGAAAACGTTCAGTTCACTTTGAAAGTGGGTTTACCGGTCTTGAAGAAAGAATTGATCTGACGGGCTGCAGCCACACCTGCCTTCAGATTTGCCTCGGCGGTCTGTGCTCCGCATTTTTTGGGGGTGAAGAACACACGGTTTCCGAAGAGTTCAATCATCTTGTCTGCCTGAGCGGGACGTACGTCCGCATAGTATTTCAGGTCAGGGCGTTCAGTGAGGACTTTGATCAGGCCGTCCTCATCAATGACTTCCTTACGGGCGGTATTGATCAGAATTCCTCCCTTGGGCATGAGGCTGACAAGGTCATAACCGATGCTGCCGCGTGTCTGCTCTGTGGCTGGGATGTGGATGGATACTATCTGGCTGCCGCTGTAAAGTTTCTTGATATCATCAACGGGTTTTACGCCCTGCTGTTCAATAACCTCAGCCTTGCAGAAGGGGTCAAGGGCCATCACTTCCATGCCGAAGCCTTTGGCAATCTGGGCAACATTCCGGCTGACCTGCCCGAATGCCTGCAGGCCCAGGGTGCGGGAGGAAATCTCGCCTCCTGTGGTGCCGTCAAAGTTGTTACGTGCGGCCGCAATGGCCATTCCGATAACCATTTCAGCCACAGCGCGGCTGTTCTGTCCCGGGGTGTTCTCCACCACAATACCTGCGCGGCGGCAAGCTTCCAGGTCAATATTGTCATAACCGGCTCCGGCGCGTACAATTATTTTCAGATTAGGAGCGGCTCCAATCTGGTCAACACCTATGATGTCAGAGCGCACAATCAGGGCCTCGGCTTTGGCCAGGGCTGCAGTGAGTTCCTGCTGGTTATATTTTTCCAGGACTTCCACCTGATGGCCCTCGGATTCAAGAACCTCAGTGATGTTTTTTACTGCAGCGGCAGAGAACGGTTTTTCTGTTGCTATGAGTACGTACATATGCAGTCAGGCTTTGAATTAATGAATGTGAGTCTCTTCAAAATCCTTCATGGCCTCAACCAGGACGCGTACGCTCTCAATGGGCAGAGCATTGTACAGGGAAGCACGGAAGCCGCCTACACTGCGGTGTCCCTTGATTCCAACAATTCCGCGTGCACTGCAGAAGCTGATGAAGTCGGCCTCAAGGTCCTTGTACTCAGGAACCATAACAAAGCAAACATTCATGATTGAGCGGTCAGCCGGGTCTGTAACGGTTCCGGTGAAGATGCGGCTTTCATCAATGGCTTTATAGAGCATCTCGGCCTTGGCCAGGTCACGGCGCTCAAGCTCATCAATGCCGCCCATTTCCTTGTAATAACGGAGGGTCTGCAGGGCGCTGTAAATGGGAAGGACGGGAGGTGTGTTGAACATTGAACCTTTTTTGATGTGGGTTCTGTAATCCAGCATGGTGGGAATGGGACGGTCCACTTTTCCGAGTGCCTCATCACGCACAATCACCAGTGTTACGCCTGCAGGGGCAAGGTTCTTCTGAGCGCCTGCGTAAACGGCGTCGTACTTGCTCCAGTCAATATGGCGGGAGAAGATGTCAGAGCTCATGTCTGCAATCAGGCGGCAGGGAACGTCAGGATCCTTGCGGATTTCTGTGCCGTAGATGGTATTGTTACTTGTATAATGGAAGTAATCGCTGTCAGCAGGAACTGTGAAGTTCTTGGGGATATAAGTGTAACCGTCTGCCTCAGAGCTGGCCACTACATCAACCTGGCCGAACAGGCGAGCCTCCTTGATGGCGTTGTGTGCCCATGTGCCGGTATCGATGTATGATGCTTTTTTGCGCAGAAGGTTGAAAGGAATCATGCAGAACTGCATTGAGGCACCACCACCCAGCCACAGGACACTGAAACCGTCCGGAATGCGGAGCAGCTCTTTAACAAGGGCTGTGGCTTCATCTATGACTGCCTGGAACTCCTTGCTGCGGTGACTGACCTCAAGAATGGAGAGGCCGGTATCAGCAAAGTTCAGGATGGCATCCGCGGTATTGCGGATTGTGTACTCACTCAGGATGGATGGACCTGCGTAAAAATTGTGTTTCTTCATTATATTGTCTGGTTTGTTGATTCTTTTGATTTGGCATTACTTCCTGTGTGCAAAGTTAGCAAACTACTGCAAAACATCCAAAATCTTACACAAAAAATTGAAAAGAGACCCGGGGGCTTTAAGGTAAGTGGTGGAGGTCAGTGGGTTACGTGGAGACATGCCAAAGGCATGTCCGTACCCTGGGGGTTAGCCTTGGTAATTGAAGCGGGAGATGGTTATGCGTTCTCCGGTGTGGGTG
>CAZNBD010000009.1:0-2551 GCA_964571405.1 uncultured Bacteroides sp.
GTCACGGGGGCAGAGGTTACCGAATGCGGGATAGCGGCGTTCCAGATAGAAGTCGCGGTCCTCATCAGGAATATCGGTGGGTTTCTTCTTGCCGGCGCGGATGGCCTCGGCATCCTCAATTTTCTTGGGAACCCAGATACGTCCGTCATTACGGAGAGATTCACTCATCAGAGTGAGCTTGCTCTGGTCCTCACCGTGTACGGGAATACATGTGGGGTGAATCTGAGTGAAAGCAAGGTTGGCCAGGTAAGCGCCTTTCTTAAATGCCTGCACGGCAGCTGAGCCGTTACAGCCCATGGCGTTGGTGCTCAGGAAGAATGCGCGGCCATAACCACCGGTGGCCAGAACAACGGCATGAGCGGCGTAACGCTCCAGTTCACCTGTGATGAGGTTACGGACGATGATACCGCGGGCGCGGCCATCGATGATAACCAGATCAAGCATCTCGCGGCGTGTGAATGAACGCACTGTGCCCTTCTGAATCTGACGGTTCAGGCTGGAGTAAGCACCAAGCAGGAGCTGCTGACCGGTCTGACCCTTGGCATAGAAAGTACGGGATACCTGGGCGCCGCCGAAAGAACGGTTGGCCAGCAGGCCGCCGTATTCACGGGCAAAGGGAACACCCTGCTGCACGCACTGGTCAATGATATTGTTTGACACCTCAGCCAGACGGTAAACGTTGGCCTCACGGCTGCGGAAGTCGCCGCCCTTCACTGTGTCATAGAACAGACGGTAAACGGAGTCACCGTCATTCTGGTAATTCTTGGCTGCATTGATACCGCCCTGGGCTGCAATGGAGTGAGCGCGGCGGGGTGAATCCTGAATGCAGAAGTTATATACGTTGAAGCCGAGTTCACCAAGAGTGGAAGCGGCGGATGCACCGGCAAGACCTGTACCAACAACGATGATGTCAAGATTACGCTTATTGGCAGGGTTAACCAGGTGCTGGTGAGCCTTATAGTTTGTCCACTTTTCAGCGATGGGGCCTTCAGGAATTTTTGAGTCTATCTGGTACTCGGGAAGGGCAGACGATTCAATATCGGCAAACTGCTCCATGATAGGGGTTGAGTCTATCATATCCTTTTCAATTTTAAGATTCTGTGCCATTTCTATGAGTACTGATTAGTTATTGGTTTCATTTTGAGCTTGAACGGCGGGCTGAGCTGCCTGACGGGCGGCTTCCTGAGCCTGACGTGCCTGTTCTTCTGCCTGAGCCTGGGCTTCAAGGCGTGACTTGTTGGCTCTCACAAAATTGATGATGGCGGGAACCTGCATCAGAACTTCATTGCCTTCAGCGGCAGAAATGCCTTCCATGCGTTTGGCAATGGGCTTGAACACATTGACAATGCTGTCACCCTTTTCAATGAACAGAGTGCGGAGCATGGTGTCATTGTTGAACATCTGAGCCATGCCGGCTGCCTGCTGATATTCATTGATAAAGCTTTCAACGGGAGCCTGAGCCTGCTGGGCAAGGTATTCCACATATACGGGAGCATACTCGGGGTTAATCTGAGCATACTGGTAAAGCAGGGCCTCGTCTGTGGTATAATGTTTCTTGTGAGACTGTACTGTGAATACAATGGCCTGAGCCACAAACAGTGCGATAACAACTGTTGACCATGCCATACCGATTTTCTTGAGGCGGTCAATCCAGATTTTGTTATCCCAGCCGATGGTGTGGAACATTGACCAGAAACCGTGGTTCATGTGGAACCAGAGGGCAATGAAGCCAATGATGTACACAATGGGAGTCCAGACCTGAGAGAAAGCGGCCTGAATCATGATGGTACCGAAAACGGGATCCTGGGGCACGCCTTCCAGTTCAGGAAGTGCGGACAGTTCATGGTGCAGAAGCTCCACGAGCTGCATCTTTGCCCAGAACTGAATCAGGTGCACAACAAGGAAAGCCAGCACTACGATACCGAGCACGAGCATGTTCTTGGATGCCCATTCAACCTGTTTGGGGCGGCTGTTTACGGCGTAACGGTCAGCACCGCGGGCCTTGCGGTTCTGAATGGTAAGCCAGAGGGCGTAAAGAATGTGAATGATGAACAACACTGCAAGTCCGGCGGAGGCAATCAGTGCGTACCAATTGGCGCCCAGGAACTGGCAGATTTCATTGTACGCCGCTGGCCACACAATGGCCACGGAGTTCATCAAGCAGTGGAATGTTACAAATAGGACAAGGGCGATGCCGGTAAGGGCCATCACAAACTTTCTTCCTATAGATGAGCAAGTTAACCACATAATGTGTTTGGAAATTGATTGTTATTTATGATAGTTTTATTTAATAGCATAGCGGCTCAAGCGCTGCTCTGCGCTTAAGTTCTGCAAATTTAGCGATTTTTAAATCTTTAACGAAATATTTGTGCAAAAAAATGCACTTTCAGAAAGCGATAGCGTCCTTATAGGTAATCACAGCCCAAAGACCCACAACTCCGATGAACTCCAGTAAGAATCCCCAGGCCACAGTTTCGCTTTTGCGCTCCCCTTTCTTGTAAAGATATCTGGCCCACCAGCCTCCGAATACCATGTAAAACCCAATCAATAT
>CAZNBD010000009.1:2651-9810 GCA_964571405.1 uncultured Bacteroides sp.
GCGCGTGAGCTGTTTACCAACAGTCCACATTCATCAATGAGGCCGTATTTGGCCACATCCTCCAGGCTTCCGCCCTGAGCTCCCACACCGGGAACAAGCAGAAAATGCCGGGGCGCAACCTTGCGTATTCCCTCCAGAGCCTCAGCCTTGGTGGCGCCAACCACATACATGGTGTCAATGGGACTGCCCCAGTGGCGGCTTCGGCGGATAACTCGCTCATACATCGGTACATCGTGACGGTCAATAACGGTCTCAAAGTCTGATGATGACGGATTTGAGGTCAGTGCCAGTATGATGCTCCACTTTCCCTTATAATCCAGGAACGGGCGCACCGAGTCCTCTCCCATGTAAGGTGAGAGTGTCACTGCATCAAAGTCCATGGTTTCAAAGAAAGTGCGGGCGTACATGCGGGCAGTGTTGCCGATATCACCGCGTTTAGCGTCTGCAATGATGAACTGGTCCGGATACTTGCTGCGGATATATTTCACCGTCTCTTCAAGAACAGTAACACCCTCAGCTCCAAGGCATTCATAAAATGCAAGGTTAGGCTTGTAAGCCACGCAGAAGGGGGCTGTGGCATCTATGATGGCTTTATTGAAAGCAAGGACGCGCTCAGCAGGCGTGCCGGTGATGCACTCCGGAATTTTGACGGTCTCACTGTCAAGGCCAACGCAGAGGAAGCTTCCTTTTCTGAAGATATTGTCAACAAGATCTGTACGTTTCATATTGTCAGGGTTTTAAAGTTAAATTGAAAAGGAATCACAGGGCGGCTTCCTTGAGTTTTTCAGCGTTCTCGGCAATGATGAGGTGGTCAATCACATCCTGGATATCGCCGGCCATGAAGGCTGCCAGGTTATACACAGTATAATTGATCCGATGATCCGTTATGCGTCCCTGCGGGTAATTATAGGTGCGGATTTTGGCTGAACGGTCACCGGTTGATACCATGGTCTTACGCCGGGAGGCAATATCATCCATGTACTTGCGGTGCTCCTTGTCATAAATGAAAGTACGGAGGCGACTCAGGGCGCGCTCCTTGTTCTTGGGCTGGTCTCGCGTCTCTGTACATTCAATCAGTATCTCCTCCGTCTCACCCGTATTGGGGTTCTTCCACATATAACGGAGACGCACGCCGGACTCCACCTTATTCACATTCTGCCCTCCGGCACCACCGCTGCGGAAAGTGTCCCACTTGATTTCTCCCTCATTGATTTCCACCTCAAAAGGCTCGGCCTCAGGCAGAACGGCCACAGTGGCGGCAGAAGTGTGTACCCTGCCCTGGGTCTCTGTGGCGGGGATGCGCTGCACACGGTGCACACCGCTCTCATATTTGAGGATACCGTAGACGCCCTCGCCGCTGACAGCCAGGGCAATTTCCTTGTACCCTCCGGCAGCGCCCTCACTCACTGAAGAAACAGTCACTTTCCATCCGCGTTCCTGACAGAAGCGCATGTACATCTTGCACAGGTCGCCGGCAAAGAGAGCCGCCTCATCACCGCCCGTGCCGGCACGGATTTCCAGGATGGCGTTCTTGGAGTCCTCAGGGTCTGCAGGTATGAGCATCAGCTTGATTTCCTCCTCAAGGGCAGGCAGTGCGGCTTCCGCTGCAACCATTTCATCATGAGCCATGCGCTTGAATTCCGGGTCAGATTCCTCAGCAATTATAGCGCGGGCCTGCTCTATATCATTGAGGAGGGAGCGGTATTTACGTGTTGCGCCGCAGAGGCGTTCCAGATCCTTGTACTCCTTGGTCAGGCGCACGTAACGGTTCATGTCGGCAATCACGGCCGGGTCCGTTATCAGGGTGGCAACCTCAGCGTAACGGCTTTCTATACCTTCAAGGCGGTCAAGGAGGGTGTTACTCATCTGGCTTCGTGTTTGGGAAGTTTCATCTTGACTTTCAGTTCATCAAACCCCTTGCCGTACACACCGTTCACATTGGCTTGGGTGCAGAATGCGTTGGGATCTATACTCTTGACAATCCTGGCAATGTTGACAGACTCAATCTTGCGGCACATCACAATGAGCATCTTCACCTCATGCTTTGAGTACCAGCCCATTCCGGTCAGGACTGTGCAGCCGCGGTGGGCCTCGTTATTGATGGCTATGGCAATCTCCTCCCAGTGCTCCGAGAAGATGGTGAACTGGACGGCCTGACGGTTGGTATTTATCACCATATCAGCCATATATGACACAAGCACCAGCACAATGAAACCGAACACCACTTTCTCCATGCTGTGGGTCAGGAAGAAGGAGGATGATATGATGAACACATCTGTGTACAGCATCATGCGCCCGATGGTGACATTGGTTTTCTTGGAAACCATGGCGGCCACAATATCAGTTCCGCCGCTGGAGCCGTTGTGCACAAAGGTCATTCCAATGCCTATTCCGCAGAGCATTCCGCCAATTAGCACATTCATAAATGCCTCATTGGTAAAGCCTTCAGAGAACAGCGGCTGGAACCAGGCCACAAAGACACTGATCATGGTAACGCCAAAAATGGTACCGAGCACAAACTTGCGCCCCACCACCTTATACGCAATTGCAAGCAAGGTCAGGTTCAGGGCATACTGGGTGACTGCCACAGGAATACCCCACAGGAAATATACAATTGTTCCTATACCGGCCAAGCCCCCTATCACCACCTTTTCCGGCAGGATAAAGGCACAGAACCCAAAGGCATAAATGGCCATGCCCAGGGTGATAAAGATATAATCCTTGGAAGTCTGCCACACATTGGCACGGTTGATTGCCATTGCCATTGGGATTAACGTGTTACGGGTGCAAGTTCAAGGAGGGCGCCTGTGGCCGGGTCAAATGTGGCCATGGAGGGCTCCCGTTTGTCTGAGAATAGTGCGGGATTCAGTCCGAATACGGCACCTATCTGTGAGAGTGTCAGGCGTGTACGGCCCACTTCAGTGCCATTGAACTTTATTATCACATCAGCAGTGCCGGGTATGGTATAAGCCAGGCCTCCGCGCGGGAAGCTCTTAGGCTCTCCCCTCTCATTCACAGGGAGTTTGCCTGATTCAACAAGGCGTAATTCCATGCTTACCGGAGCGCCGGACAGGTCATCCGGGGCGGTGAAGCCGGTCTGATTATTGAGGCGGGCTATTACTGCGGCCGGTGCATCAAACGAGGTGCTGTCCGGAGTGACGCTCACTGCAGCTGTGGCTGAATACACGCGCCGTGTTCCTGAGAACATGGCTGTGAGCGCATCCTCCTGCTCCTGCAGAGTGCGCAGGGCCAGTTCAAGGGCGGCGCCGTCAGCAGGCATGTTTTCTGCCTGACCGGAGAGGAGGTCGGAACGCATCTCACGCAGTTCAAAAATGCGCTGAGCGGCCAGTTCAGCCCGCTTGGCCACAGAGCTGCTCCGCGCCATTTCTGCCGTAACGGCCTGACGTGCCGCTCGTGCCAGGGCCTCTGTGTTATCTCCCCGCAGCGGAGTTATTCCCCACGTTGAGGTTGTAACAGGCTGAGCCTCAGCTTCTGTATTAACACTCAGGGGAATACCGTCAGCTGTGAGCACCATAAAGGGATTGCTGCCATTCTTGAACTGCACCAGCCAGCGGTTCTGAGCGTCAGGCACACCGTGGGTGCTCACGCGGGCCTCAGTAAGCTCCACTGTGCGCTTGGCTTCTGTAACTGCGTCTGTTATACCCAGGTAACGCCTGGCGTAGTTATAGAATTCCCCCGGTGTTTCCTCGGTTATTTCAGCATTCAGATTGACATCCACGGCTGTGAGCGGCAGGGAGTAAACCACGCCGTACTCATTTGATTTGGCGGCTGTCAGTCTCTGAGTGGTCTGAGCCGGGAGAACGGCCGGAATCAGGAGTGCTGTCAGGGCTATGGCGGCTATTTTCATAAGTCCTTGGTTTTACGTTTGTTTTTGGTTAGAGGTTGAGGTGTGTCAAGTACTTTCTGCAGGGCCGGGCCGATGGCGGCGGCAATATCCTCGGCAGTGGTGCCGCGGGTTCCGTGTGCTTCTGCGGCTATTGAGCCGGCCACTCCGTGTACGTACACCCCTGCCACAGCGGCCAGCTCCGGTGCAAGTCCCTGGGCTGTCAGGCCGGCTATGAGGCCGGTGAGAACGTCTCCGCTTCCGGCTGTGGCCAGGGAGTCTGTTCCGGAATTGTTCACCACAACTGATCCGTCAGGCCATACAATCTGTGTGTAATGACCTTTCAGGACAAAGATGCACTGATACATCCGTGCGGCCTGCTGAGCACGCAGCAGGCGTGCGCTGGCTGAGGCCTGGCGCCCGAAGATTCTGTCAAATTCCCCCGCATGGGGAGTCAGAACGCTTCTGGGAGGTATATGGTCAAGGAGGGATTTGCGGCGGCTGATGCAGTTAAGGGCGTCTGCGTCTAATATAACCGGCAGACGCTCACTGTACATGGCCTTCAGGAAGGTTTCAAGGCCGTCAATGGTCAACTCGGCAGTTCCGATTCCGGGGCCCACTGCCACTGCCTCAAATTCCACCTCTGATTCAAAGCGTCTGATTTCCATATCCGCCCCGTCTGTCTCAAACATTGCACAGGGAACGGCCGTCTGGAGGGTGTAAAAAGCACAGCGGGGGCCATGGATTACCACCTTGCCGCAACCGCTCCGCAGGGCCGCGCGTCCGCACAGGACTGCGGCGCCCAACATGCCGTAACTGCCGGCAAAAAGCAGTGCTGTCCCCAAGTCAGCCTTGGAAACAAATTCATCACGGCGGGGAAGTATGGACCTTACTCCCCACACATTGGTCAGGCGGCTCCGGCAGTTACATTCCCGCACAGCAGCGCGGTTCAGCGGCAGGCTCAGGGTTTTCCATTTTCCCACAAGCTCCGCATTCTCCGGCATATAGAATGAAAGTGTGGGGCCGACAAGGGTCAGAGTCAGGTCCGCATGAACTATATTGCGGTTTATCATTCCCACAGCCAGGTCATTGTTCATGCCTGAGGGAACATCAATTGAAACCACTGTGCAGCCGCTCTCATTAATGCGGCGGGCCATCACCTGGTAACCGCCCCTGAGCGCACTGCCGTACTCGCGTCCGAAAATACCGTCCACCACAATCATATCCGGCTCAAGCTCCGGCATGAGCAGATTGAGGTCTATGGTCTCAAACAGGAATTCCGCTGAGGTTTCTTCCACAAATCTGTCACGCGCCAGCCGGGTATCCTCACTGAGCAGGTTACCGCCTATATTAATAAGGTAAACCTCCGCGGGACAGCCGCCGGCATGGAGGGCGCAGGCGGTTTCAAGAGCGTATGCCCCGTTGATGGAATCTCCGGCAAAAACCACCACCGGTCTGTGGGAATCCTGCCTGATTTCCAGCACCTCGGCAGCTACGGCCTTACCCACGGCCGCAATGAACTGGGCACGGGCGGCAAGCATCTCCTCGCGCTCGTAGCCCGTAAGAGCCTGCACATCCTTGACCGTGCCGATGGTGGCCGCAAGTATGTGTGATATTTCAAGTGGTTCGTAAATATTTTTCATGCCGGGGCAGGGACGGGTCTGTTAAAAGGTTCAGATGGCCAGAAGCTCCTCAATCTTGGCCCGCAGTGTCTCTTCCTTTACCGCACCGGCCACACGCAGCCCTTTCACAATCTCTCCGTTCTTGAAGAAAAGAAGGGTGGGAAGGCCCATAACGCGCTGTTCGGAGCAGAACTCGGTCTCCTCATCGGTATTGTATTTGCCAATAACCACCTTACCCTCATACTCTTCAGCAAGGCGGTCAATCAGGGGAGCCATGGCCATGCACGGTCCGCACCAGGTGGCCCAGAAATCTATCACTACGGGCTGTCCGGAAGCTATCACTTCCTTAACATTTTCATCCGTAAACTTAAATGCCATTTTATTTCAGGTTTTAATTATCAACTTACAGGCACAAAATTAATCAAATAATCAATACCATGCAAGAACATTTTTCAGAGATAACATCCGGAGGAGCTCAGGCAGAAATTGATGAGCGCTCCAGCTTGAAGTCCAGTTCCGCGGCCTCCAGTGCTTTGAGCAGATGTGTGGTGACGGGCAGTTTGACTGCTGTATCAAACCGTACATGGCGCCCAATCTCAGGCTCATACACCTCCACGCGCAGATCCACTACAGGTGCGTTCTTCTCCGCAGTCCCTGAGGTATAGGTATCTATCAGCTCTCCGAATGTGGACAGCTGATGAGGCTGTACTTTCAGCATGATGGAGCTGAACAGGCGCTCGGATACTTTGTCAAGGGGTTCCACCCGCTCCATATTGAATCTTACGCCACCGCGGCGGTCCGGCTTGAATCTTCCGGTGACAAGCACCGGAGTGCCGAGTGTGCAAAGATGCCCAAAATCTGTTTTCTGCCTGTCAAACAGGGCAAAATCCGTGGTGCCGGAAAAATCCTCAACCTTGACAACAGTCAGGGACTGCCCTGCCCCGTATGATCGGTCTGTGGTCTCCATCACCATACCCGCAAATGTCACGGGAGTGCCTGAGGCGGATGAAACCTCATTCTTCTCAGCAGCTGTCAGGTCAACGCCGTATTCAACCGCAACCCTGTAATTGTCAAGCGGATGCGCAGACAGATACATTCCCACCAACTGACGTTCCTTCTCCAACAGAGCCATCGGAGCCCAGGCCGGAGCGGAAATTATCTGGGGGCGTGAGGAGGCCTTGAGTTCCTCATCATCAAATCCGAACAGGGAACTGGTCTGCATCTCTTTTTCATGACGGTGCTGGGCGCCGTAACGGAGAAGGATTTCACCGGTGGTTTCCCCGCGCTTTCCGGCCTCGGCCACAAGGTCTTCACGCTTTATGTCAGGGAAGCAGTCAAATGCTCCGGCAAGTGCCAGGGAATCAAACACGCGGCGGTTGATGGCCTGTGCAGGTACGCGTTCCACAAAATCATAAATATCCTTAAACGGTTCTTTTCCGCGTGCTTCAAGTATCTTGCGCACCACATCGGAGCCTATGCCCTTTATGGCACTGAGTCCAAAGCGGATATCGCCTGTGGAACTTACGCTGAAAGTCTCGTCTGACTCATTGATGTCCGGACCCTTCACTGTCAGACCCATGGCCTTACATTCATCCATATAGAATGAAAGCTTGTTGATATCATCCAGGTTTCGGCTCAGTACGGCGGCCATATATTCCGCCGGATAATTGGCCTTGAGGTACCCGGTCTGGAA
>CAZNBD010000009.1:9910-45013 GCA_964571405.1 uncultured Bacteroides sp.
GTACGGCGGCCATATATTCCGCCGGATAATTGGCCTTGAGGTACCCGGTCTGGAAGGCTACCCAGCTGTAACAGGTGGCGTGACTTTTATTGAATGCGTATGAAGCAAACTTTTCCCATTCACTCCATATCTTTTCAAGAATCTTACGGTCATGACCGTTCTTGACTCCGCCATCCATGAATATATCCTTAAGCTCATTCATCTTGTCAATGAGCTTTTTACCCATGGCTTTGCGGAGGGAGTCACTTTGGCCGCGGGTAAGGCCACCCAGCAAGCGGCTCAGGAGCATGACCTGTTCCTGGTACACGGTGATACCGTAAGTATCCTTGAGGTATTTCTCCATCTCCGGTATGTCATACTTGATGGGGTGGCGCCCGTGCTTACGCTCAATGAACTCCGGGATATTCTCCATGGGCCCCGGACGGTAAAGCGCGTTCATGGCTATTAGGTCCTCAAAGACAGTAGGCTGCAGTTCTCGGAGATAACGCTGCATGCCGGCACTTTCAAACTGGAAAGTGCCCACTGTGGCGCCGCGGCTGTAAAGTTCATAGGTCTTCTTGTCATCAAGGGGAATGGTGTCCATGTCCACCTCTATCCCCCTGTGCTTCCTGATGTTGGCCACTGCCTCACGGATGATACTCAGAGTCTTCAGGCCCAGGAAGTCCATCTTGATCAGTCCGGTTTCCTCAATCACATGACCCTCATATTGGGTCACAAGAATACGGTCACCGTTCTTGTCGGCGGCTGTTGAGACGGGCACCCAGTCCGTAACATCATCACGGCAGATGATCACGCCGCAGGCATGCACGCCGGTATTGCGCACCGTCCCCTCCAGGCGGGAGGCATAATCCATTATCTCCTTGACCGTGGGATCCTCCATGGCATGCTTGAAATCATCAACATAATTGATGCAGTTTGCCACTGTGGGTTTGAGCTCCTTCTCCTTCTTGGGATCCTTGGGGTCTATGGGCATGTGACGCGGAATCAGTTTGGTAAGGGCGTTGGAGCGGTCTATGGGATAATTCATCACGCGGGCAACATCCTTGATGGCGCTCTTGGCGGCCATGGTGCCGTAAGTGATGATATGTGCCACATTGGGCGCCCCGTACAGGTTGGTAACATAACGCAGTACGTCCTCTCGGCCGTCATCATCAAAGTCTATATCAATATCAGGCAGGGAGATACGGTCAGGATTGAGGAATCGTTCAAAAAGCAGGTCATATTTGAGAGGATCTATCTGAGTGATACCCAGGCAGTATGCCACAACGGAACCGGCCGCCGAACCACGTCCGGGGCCTATACTCACACCCATCTGACGGCCCTGGCGGATAAAATCCTCCACAATGAGGAAGTAGCCCGGGAAACCCATTGTCTTCATGATATGAAGCTCAAAGCGGATACGCTCCTTCACATCATCAGGCAGGGGGCTGCCGTAACGCCGTGCTGCCCCTTCAAAGGCTATTTTCTCCAGATAATCAGCCTCAAACTTGATGCGGTACAGTTTGTCATAACCTCCCAATGCCGCAATTTTTTTCTTGGCGGCCTCCTCGTTGAGCACCACGCTTCCGTTTTCATCACGTGTGAACTCATTGAAAAGATCTTCCTCCGTCAGGCGCGCACGGTATTCATCCTCTGAGCCGAACTCTGCAGGTATGGGATAGTTGGGCATGATGGGGCCGTGATCAATGGAATACTCCTCCACCTTGGCCGCTATCTCAAGTGTATTTTCCAGTGCCTCAGGAATATCACTGAAGAGCTCATACATCTCTGCGGTGGTTTTCATCCACTCCTGCTTGCTGTACAGCATGCGGTTGGTGTCCTTGAGGTAATGGTTGGTGCTGAGGCAGATCAGGCGGTCATGTGCCTCTGCGTCTGCTTCATCCACAAAGTGTATATCATTGGTGCAGATAAGCTTGACTCCATGCTTGCGTGCCAGTTCAATCAGCTGGGGCTCTATCTGCTTCTGCAGCTCATATGTCTCATGGTTGGCCACAGGCACTGTGGCCTTGTGGCGCTGTAGCTCTATATAATAGTCATCGCCAAAGGTATCTTTCCACCATTTGACTGCCCGGTCAGCACCCTCATAATCACCGTTGAGCAGCAGTTGGGGTATCTCTCCGCCCAAGCAGGCGCTGGAGATTATCAGACCCTCCTTATGCGCCTCAAGTTCTTTCTTATCCGTGCGGGGATTATTGTAATGTCCTTCCGTCCAGGCTTTTGATACCAGTTTGATAAGATTGTGATAACCGGTGGCGTTCTTGGCTAACACCACAAGGTGACGGCCGCGGTCTGTCTTGTCTGAGCGGTCATGGAGATCTCCCCTGGCCACATACATCTCACATCCCAATATAGGTTTGAGATGGCCGGCTGAAAGGCGTTCAACCTCGGCGCGCGCCTCCTCCGCAGCGGCTGTGTCTCCGGCTGCCTCGGCTGCCTGAAGTGCTTCCTTGGCCTTGGCCACCTTGGACTTGACTCCCTTGTTGTGCTTTCCAACTGCGTTTACAAACTCCTTGATGCCGAACATGCGGCCGTGGTCTGTCAGGGCCAGTGCAGGCATGCCATCGCGCACCGCCTTGTCAATCAAGCCCTTCAGTGAGGCCTGCCCGTCAAGTACAGAGTAATATGAATGGACGTGAAGATGTACAAACTTGTTCATGCTCAGTTCTGTTCAAGAGCCTCGGAAAGTGCCTGCGCCAGCTGGGCCGGGCACGATGTTCCTTTATTTCCGCACCTTATGTCCTTGAGGCGGCTGATGAGCTCACTGGCCTGCATGCCATGGGCAAGTGCTGAAACTCCCTGGGTATTGCCGTGGCAACCGCCCGTAAATCTGACATTGGTTACAGTGCCGTCTGAGGACAAGTCAAAGTCCACAGCGCGGGAACACACTCCGGACGTCTTAAATGTATGGTGCATATATAGTTGTGATTTAGATACTTAATTGAAATCCCCTCAAACTGATATACGTTCAAGGGGATATCCTGTGCCCGAAGCGGGACTCGAACCCGCACAGCCGCAATGGCCAAGGGATTTTAAGTCCCTCGTGTCTACCATTCCACCATTCGGGCTTTGGACGGCACAAAGATAAGCATTTTTGGTGAATTGACAAAAAATGAGTAATTTTGTTGTCTAAAAAAGTTGCAGCTACATTTCAAAATGAAAATACCCTCCACCACAAAGAGTGAAAAGGCAAAGAGTAACAAGCCTGTTCTAAAACGGGACTATGGCACTTTCATCCGCTGGATGTGGATTGCCTTTGCCGCTTTGGTTGTTTTTATTGCCGTGTTCTTCATTCTGGTATATAACGGAGTGATCGGTTACATGCCTCCAATTGAAGAACTCAAGAACCCGCAGGACCGTTATGCGTCTGTGGTTTACTCCTCTGACGGCGAGGAGCTTGGACGTTATTTCCGCAATACCGGCAACCGCGTTTACGCTGACCTGGACGAGATTTCCCCTGAGGTGGTGAACGCTCTGATTGCCACTGAGGACTCTCGCTTCAATGAGCACTCCGGTATTGACTTCCGCGCCATGGCCCGCGTTATGGTCAAGACCCTGGTTCTCCAGAATAAAAATGCCGGAGGCGGCAGTACACTGACTCAGCAGCTGGCAAAGCAGCTGTACACCCCGGCCACAAACAATATCTTTGAGCGCGCAATGCAGAAGCCAATTGAGTGGATGATTGCCCTCAAACTGGAACGCTTTTATTCCAAGGAGGAAATTCTCAAGATGTACCTCAATCAGTTTGACTTCCTTTACAACGCTGTGGGTATAAAGAGTGCCGCCCATGTGTATTTCAACAAGGAAGCCTCAGAACTGAACACCCTTGAGGCTGCCACTCTGGTGGGCATGGTGAAGAATCCGAGCCTGTATAATCCCGTCCGCCATCCTGAACGGGCATTAGGACGCCGAAATGTTGTCCTGGAGCAGATGTATAACGCTGACATGCTGACCCGCGCGGAACTGGACAGCCTCCAGGCTCAGCCCCTCACCCTTGACTTCCACCGTGTTGACCACAAGGAGGGTCTGGCGCCATATTTCCGTGAGGAACTCCGCCGTTACCTCACCGCCAAGCGTCCCGCCCGCTCAGATTATCCTTCATGGGACACACAGCGGTACGTGGATGACTCAATTGCGTGGGAGACTAATCCCCTGTACGGCTGGGCGGAAAAGAACCGCAAGCCGGACGGCACCAAGTATGACATTTATAATGACGGTCTGAAGATTTACACCACCATTGACAGCCGCATGCAGCGCCATGCTGAGGAAGCTCTCCGCGGACACATGGAAAATCTTCAGGAACAGTTCTTCCGTGAAAAAAGCGGTGCAAGCTCGGCTCCATACACCACCAACCGTGCAGAGCTCTCTGACGCCGCGCGTGAGCGCTTGATAAACAACGCCCTCCGCCAGAGTGAGCGCGGACGTATTGCTCGCATTGCCGGACTGACTGATGAAGAGTTCAACCGCCAGGTCAACACACCCGTGGAAATGACCGTTTTCAGTTACAGCGGCCCGGTTGACACAGTTATGTCTCCGCGTGATTCCCTGCTGTACACCAAGAGTTTCCTCCGTGCAGGATTCATGAGCATGGACCCCACCACCGGTTTTGTCAAGGCATACGTGGGTGGCCCGGACTTCCGCTTCTTCCAGTACGATATGGTGAGCACCGGACGCCGCCAGATTGGCTCCACCATCAAGCCCTTCCTTTATACATATGCATTTGAGACGGATTTCACACCCTGCACTGAAATGCTCAATGAGCAGCCGACCCTCTATGATGAGAACGGACGCGTATGGCAGCCTCGCAACGCCAGTCACGCCCGTGTGGGTGAAATGGTGGACCTCCGCTGGGCTCTGACAAATTCAAACAACTGGATTTCCGCCCGCATAATGGACCGCCTCAGCCCCGCAGGCCTGGTACACCGCATGCACTCTTACGGTATCACCAACCAACTCCCGGCTGTGAAATCACTTGCACTCGGCCCCTGTGAGGTATCTGTCAAAGAAATGGTTACGGCTTACAGCGCCTTTGCCAACGGCGGCATGCGCTCCGACCCCGTTTACGTCACTGCAATTGCTGATGCAAACGGAAATATAATCAGCGACTTTGCCCCCTCTCAGACTGAGGTCATCACACAGAAAGGATACTGGCGCATTCTTTCCGTGCTCCTCAACGTGGTTGACAGCGGTACCGGTAACCGCCTGCGCCGTCCGCCCTTCAATGTCCGCGCTCAGACCGGTGGCAAGACCGGTACCACAAATGACAATGCGGACGGTTGGTTCATGGCCTTTACCCCGGAACTGGTTTCTGCCACATGGGTAGGCGGTGAGGACAGATACATCCACTTCAACAATATGGCCCAGGGCCAGGGCGCTTCAATGGCCCTCCCCATTTACGGCCGTTATATATCAAGCGTTTATGCCGATCCCTCCCTGCCTTACAGCCAGGACACCCGCTTCACCTTCCCCGCCGGATTAAATCTCTGTGAGGGTAATGTGGATGATGATCCTGAGCAGGAAGTGGTGGAAGAAAGTATCGGCGGTGCTTTTGACTGATTGATTACCTATTTATATATAAGGAATGAAAGTTCTTAAATTTGGAGGAACATCCGTTGGGTCCGTTGAGCGCATCATCCATGTTGGTGAACTCTGCACTGCCGGCTCAGGAAACCTGGTGGTTCTGTCTGCCATGTCTGGCACAACCAACTCACTGGTTGAAATCTCCGAATATCTATACAAGGGAAATATACCCGGAGCACAGGAAATTACCAATAACCTTGAAGCCAAGTACTTCAAGGTGGCTTCTGAATTACTTACCACTCCTGCAGGACACAAAGCAGCCGATGATGCCATTGCCCGCGTGTTTCAGCTCATCCGCGCATGCTTCTCGGAACCCTTCGGGCCCGGTGTGGAAAAGGAAATACTGGCTCAGGGAGAACTCCTGTCCACTGCCCTGATGCAGGCTCACCTGACAGAACGCGGCTTCAGCTGCGTAATGCTCCCGGCCCTGGAGTTCATGAAGACTGATGAATCCGGAGAACCGGACATGGTTTATATCAGCGGACGCCTCCACCGCCTCCTGCTGGCCGCTCCCGGAGCGGACGTATATCTCACCCAGGGATACATCTGCCGCAATGCCGGCGGAGGTATTGACAACCTCAAGCGCGGCGGCTCGGATTACACAGCCTCACTCATCGGTGCCGTTCTCCCCGCTGAGGAAATTCAGATATGGACGGATATTGACGGCATGCATAACAATGACCCCAGGTATGTGGAACACACACGCCCGGTGGCAGCCCTGCATTTTGAGGAAGCCGCGGAACTGGCGTACTTCGGCGCAAAGATTCTGCACCCCTCCTGCGTCCTCCCGGCCAAGCTCCATAATATTCCTGTCAGACTGCTGAACACCATGCAGCCGGAGGCCCCCGGTACCCTGATATATAACTTTGAGCCCTCGGGTACCATCAAGGCCGTGGCTGCCAAGGACAATATAACTGCCATTAAAATCAAGAGCGGACGCATGCTCCTGGCTTACGGATTCCTGCACAAGGTGTTCGAGACCTTTGAGAACCACCGTACCAGCATTGACATGATGGCCACAAGTGAAGTGGGCGTGACAGTCAGCGTGGATGATGATTCACGCCTGGCTGCAATTGTGGATGATCTCAAGCACTTCGGCACCGTCACCGTGGACCGCGACATGTCCATTATCTGCGTGGTGGGTAATCTGGAATGGCAGAACACCGGCCTCCAGGCCATGGTGCTGGATGCCCTCAGGGACATTCCCGTGCGCATGATCAGTTACGGCGGAAGCAATTACAATATCTCCGTTCTTGTCAAAGGCTCTGACAAGATTCCCGCTCTCCGCGCACTCTCTGAAAAAATTTTCCAATAATCTTTTGATTTCCAATAAGTACAATATATAATGATAACAGTAAACAATCTGGGCATACAGTTTGGCAAAAAGCCCTTGTTCTCGGATGTAAACCTCAAGTTTACCCCCGGCAACTGTTACGGCATAATTGGTGCCAACGGAGCCGGAAAGTCCACTTTGATGCGCATGCTCTCCGGTGAGCTCGCACCCACCACCGGCACAATCAGCCAGGGTCCCGGTGAAAGAATGAGCGTCCTGGAGCAGGACCACTTCAAGTTTGATGACTGCACAGTGCTGGAAACAGTGCTCCGCGGACACACCACCCTCTGGGACATCATGCAGGAAAAGGACGCACTGTACGCCAAGGAAGATTTTTCTGAGGAAGACGGTATACGAGCCTCTGAACTTGAAGAAAAATTTGCAGAACTTGAAGGCTGGAACGCCGAGAGCGATGCCGCAGCACTCCTGAGCGGCCTCGGTATTAAAGAGGACAGACACAATATGCTCATGAAGGACGTCAGCGCAAATGAAAAAGTGCGTGTCCTCCTGGCCAAAGCACTCTTCGGAAACCCTGACAATCTTCTTCTTGACGAGCCCACCAATGACCTGGACCTGGACACTGTGGCCTGGCTGGAAGATTATCTCTCCAAATTTGAAAATACCGTGCTGGTGGTCAGCCATGACCGTCACTTCCTTGACAGCGTCTGCACCCACACGCTGGATATTGATTATAACCGCCTGCAGCTCTTTGCCGGTAACTATTCTTTCTGGTACCAGAGCAGTCAGCTGGCACTCCGTCAGCAGCAGCAGGCAAACAAGAAAGCGGAAGAAAAACGTCAGGAACTGCTGGAATTCATCCGCCGCTTCAGTGCCAATGTGGCCAAGTCAAAGCAGACCACCTCTCGTAAGAAAATGCTGGAAAAGCTCAATGTGGAGGAAATCCAGGCATCTTCTCGCCGCTATCCCGGCATTATCTTCACCCCCTCACGTGAACCCGGTAACAAGATTCTTGAAGTCAAGGACCTCAGCGCAAGCGTGGACGGCGTAACCCTTTTCAAGGATGTAAACTTCCAGATTGAAAAAGGTGACAAGGTGGCTTTCCTCAGCCGCGACCCTCGCGCCATGACCGCATTCTTTGAAATAATTACCGGAAACCGCAAGCCGGACACCGGAAGCTACGAATGGGGCCAGACCATCACAACCGCTTACCTTCCCCTGGACAATTCCGCTTTCTTCAATACGGATTACAACCTTGTGGACTGGCTCTCACAGTTCAGTGATGACTCCTCCGAGATTTATCTCAAGGGCTTCCTGGGCAAGATGCTTTTCTCCGGCGAGGATGTTCTCAAGAAAGCTTCCGTACTTTCCGGCGGTGAGAAGATGCGCTGCATGATTGCTCGCATGATGCTCAAGGATGCCAACACTCTCATCCTTGACTCTCCCACCAACCATCTTGACCTTGAATCCATTCAGGCATTCAACAATACCCTCCAGGGGTTCAAGGGAAATATTCTGTTGGCCTCACATGACCACGAGTTCATCCAGACCGTCTGCAACCGTATCATTGAGCTCACTCCCGGCGGTATCATTGACAAACTGTCCGAGTATGATGATTACATCACTGATGAACGCGTCCTCCAGGCCCGTGAGCGCCTTTATCCAGCTGAACAGAACTGAATATATAATCATATAAAACACATAACAACCAATCAATCATGGTACGCCACATTGTAATGTTCTCCCTTGAAGGAGAAGGTGCCGCCGATGCGGCAATCCGCTTCAAAAACGCAATAGAAGCACTTCCGGCCTTGCTCCCCGGCAAACTCTCTGCTGTTGAAGTGGGAATAAACGACGGTCCCGCCGCCGGAAACTGGACCCTGGCTCTCACAGCTGACTGTCCTGATTACCGCGCTCTGGCCGAGTACAGCGCCGCTCCTGAGCACCTGGACTGTGTGGCCATCATCAAGCCCCTTATAAAAGGGCGAGTGTGTGTGGATTATACCGTTTAACATTTCTGCGGAGTATATGAATAACCTGTTGACTCGCGCCTCTTCCGGGGCCGTGTATGTGGCTGCCATTGTCGGCGCCATTCTCGGCGGCGAAACCTGGTTCACCATGCTGTGCGCCCTCTTTGCCGTGCTCGCCGTCACTGAATTTGAACGCCTGGTGGAGAAACCTCCCAGAGACGCAGCCGCCCTGATGGCCGTGCTGCTGGATGTGGTGGTTGCCGCCAGTGTGGTATGGATGCCTTACTTCCTGTCCGTCAAAGCCCTGTACACCATCCTCTTCCCGGGATTCGTGCTCATGCGTGGCGTCCTGGCATTGTATGACAGGCGTGAAAAAGCCTTCCTCTGCGCCGCCTCATCCATTATGGCCGTCATATATACAGCCATGCCCATGGCAATTCTGGCATACATTTACCAGAGCGCCGGTACTGCCGGCAAGTGGCTGGTGCTGATTGCTTTCATCATGGTATGGCTCAATGACACCGGAGCATACTGTGTGGGAAGCGCCTGCGGAAAGCACAAGATGTTTCCCCGCCTCTCTCCCAAAAAGTCCTGGGAAGGTTTCTTCGGAGGCCTGGTCTGCTGCGTCGGTGCAGGTGTGGCATGCAATTATATTGTTGATGCCCGCGGATGGGACCTCGGCCTCTGGATTGGCCTCGGTATTGTGGTGTGCGCCGCCGCCACATGGGGAGACCTCTTTGAATCACTGCTCAAACGCAATCTCGGCGTTAAGGACTCCGGCAACCTCATTCCCGGTCACGGCGGTATTCTGGACCGCATTGACTCCATGCTCTTTGTGTCTCCGGCTGTCTTACTGTACATTGAAGCCTTCATCGGCCGGTAATTACCTTAATACCATGAAAAATATTTTAAGCCTGCTGCTTCTGGCCGGAGCACTCTCAGCCTCTGCCGCCCCCATCACAGCTCTGCGCGTCAATAACGTGGGGTATCTCACTGATGACCTCAAGACCGCTGTGTATATGGGAGACCTGGACCCTGAGAACCTTGAATTCAGGATTTTAAGCACGGAGACAGCCGCTGTGATTGACAGTGTGGTCAATGTACCGGCCTGGGGCAATATTCCTTACGCCGCCCGCATTTACTTCAGCTCCAACACCACTCCCGCTCAGTACACCCTGTCCGTCCACCAGGCCGGTTCTGACATCCCGCTGGAAGTGGTGCCGGTATATATTGGCAACGATGCGTACAGCCGCTTAAACCTCAAGGAATTACCCCTCAATTACCTCCGCCAGCAGCGCTGCGGTTTCAATCCCGTACATAACGCTCAGTGCCATCAGCATGACGCTTACATGGTCCTCAGCGGAGACCGGGACGGTGAGAAAGTGGATGTCAGGGGTGGATGGCATGACGCTTCTGATTATCTCCAGTATCTCCCCACCTCAGCCAATACTGTCATGCAGCTTCTTTACGCTTACCGCGCCAATCCCTCAGCCTGGCAGGACGATTATGACAGCGCAGGTCTGCCGGGCGCAAACGGCGTGGCAGACATTCTGGATGAGGCACGCTGGGGGCTGGAATGGATGCAGCGCATGAACCCGGAATCCGGTTTATATTTCAATCAGATTGCTGATGACCGTGACCACAGATATGTTGGCATCCCTCAGGCAGATAATGTTGATTACGGCTGGGGAGAAGGTCTCGGCCGTCCCGTCTATCCCGTATTGGGTGAACCCGTCGGATTGAGACAGTACAAGAACCGGAGTACCGGAAAAGCGTCATCCGTAGGCAAATTTGCCAGTGCTTTCGCCCTCGGCGCACAGATTTTCTCTCCGATTGACAGTGCCTTTGCCGCTGATCTTGCCGGCCGCGCAGCTCCCGCATATGAATATGCCCTGCTCAACCCCGGCGTGGCACAGACCACTTCCACCGTAAGCCCGTATTTTTATGAGGAGGACAACTGGGTGGATGACATGGAACTGGCAGCCGTCATGCTCGGCCGTCACAGGGAGGCTGTGGCATATGGAAGACTGGAACCTGTAACTCCCTGGATGGGTGCTGACTCCGCAAATCATTATCAATGGTACCCCTTCATCAACCTGGGACACGCGGAGCTGGCCGCCGGCCCTGATTCCACAGAATTCCGCGCCCTCATGCGCCAAGGCCTGGAAAAGTGCCGCGTAAAAGGACTTGAAAATGCTTTCAGGTACGGTGTACCCTTCATCTGGTGCTCTAATAACCTCGGCACATCACTGGCCACTCAGGGCATGCTGTACCGCACCATCACCGGTGATGATACATATCTGGAAACTGAAACTGCTGCCCGTGACTGGCTCTTCGGCCTCAATCCCTGGGGGCAGACCATGATTATACTCCCGGCTGACTCCGGCATCTCATCCCCTGAAGATCCTCATTCAGCCATGACGGACATGACTGTGGCACGGCGTCCCGGCAGGGACTGGCTTGTGGGCGGTCTGGTGGACGGCCCCGTGTACAGCACAATTTACGGCAAGCTCTGGGGTGTGCATCTCAGACGCCCGGACAAATATGAGCCCTTCCACGGTCGCGCTGTTTACCATGATGATTACTCGGATTACTCTTCAAACGAGCCCACCATGGACGGAACCGCCGCCATGAGCACTCTGCTGCTGTATCTCTGTCAGGGATTGTAAAGGTCTTTATGATAAAAGGCCATGATATCCCGCGCCTGTTCAAGCGCCACAGCAGCCGGGCCGTCAGGCTCAAGCTCTGCTGAACGCTGATAGAGACTCATGGCCCCGGCTCTGTCACCCCGACGCCACGCCAGGCGTCCGCGCAGATAATCAGCCCGGGCACTCTCCCCTGCCTGCTCAAGCAGTTCCTCGGCCTCACTGAGCCTGTTCTCTGATATCAGCTTTTCAATCTCTTCCATAATATTACCAATCATCCAATATTTTTTACTGAAGGCAAAAGTACAAATTTCCTGTCACAGCCACCAATCAATCCTCTAAAAAAAATGAAACGTTTAATCCTTTTTATTGCGGTAATTGTGGGCCTGCTCTCCGCTTCCGCCGCCTCCCATGCTGAAGGGTCCGGTGACAAGTCACACCTCGGACTGAGAGTGTCATTTGATTTAAGCACCTCCACAACTTACACCTCAGTTATCCACTGGGGGCCCGGTGCAAGTGCCGGCGTTTGTTATTACGCTCCTTTCGGACGTATGACATATTTCAACGCAGGAGTACTTCTCAACTACGCCACCATGAAAGTTGACGGCTCCTTTAAAAACAAACCCTTGAGCCGGTATAACGGCCATATCTCCACCATGGGATTGCGCTTACCCATTGATATCGGTCTGAAATTCTATCAGACTGAAAAAGTGAAGCTCAGTGTCTACACCGGCCCCACCCTCTTCTTTAATTTTTCTGTAAAAGGAAAATATGACCTTATCAGAGGTGGTGGAGATCTCAAGATTGATGATAAAATAAGTAACCCCGGAATGGTAATTGGCTGGGGACTCGGTTTAGCAGCCGATATTTCAAGGAATTGGCACGTCCATTTTGAAGGAACCTACGGCCTTTCACACTTTGGAGAGTCCGAAGAACTGCGTGAAATCGGCAACCACTCCATGTTCAAACGCTCCGACCTCTCCATTGGTATTGGATATAATTTTTGATTCTATCTTTACGGGTGTGTAATTTTTGCACACCTTTTTGCGTCTATAAGAGTATGGACAATATTATTTCAGTTAACAATGTCACCAAGGCCTTCACCGGCCATGTGGCACTTGATGACGTGTCAATGGAAATTCCGCGCAACAAGGTGTACGGCCTCTTAGGCCCAAACGGTGCCGGTAAAACAACACTCATCAGAATAATCAACCGCATCACCGCACCTGACAGCGGCTCCGTTATCTTTGACGGCCACCCCCTCTGCGAGGCCGATATTGCTCATATCGGTTATCTCCCTGAAGAAAGAGGCCTTTACAAGAAGATGAAAGTGGGTGAACAGGCCATTTTCTTTGCACGTCTCAAAGGGCTCAACCGTAAGGAAGCCGAGAAGCAGCTCCATCAGTGGTTTGAGAAACTGGAGATTGAGAGCTGGTGGAACCGGAAAGTGGAGGAACTTTCCAAGGGCATGGCACAGAAAGTGCAGTTTATTGTCACCGTGCTCCACCGCCCCAAGCTCCTCATTTTTGACGAGCCTTTCTCCGGCTTTGACCCCATCAACGCCGCTGTGCTTAAGAAAGAGATTCTTGAGCTGCAGGCCCAGGGTGCAACCATCATATTCTCAACGCATAACATGGGATCTGTGGAAGAACTCTGTGACAATATCTCACTCATCAACCGCTCACGCAACATCCTCAGCGGACCCGTCTCTGAAATCCGGGAGGCTTTTGCCACAAACACTTACAGCCTCAGCTTTATCGGTGACCCCGGGGCTCTCACTTCAGCCCTGCCAAATCTTGAAGTTGAGCTCGGAGGTATTGACCGCCAGGGAAATGCCACTGCCACAGTATCTCTGTCTTCTCCGGCTGACGTGCGCCCCTTCCTGGCTGCCGCAAATGCAGCCGTGGACATCCGCGGGTTCAACCGCATGCTCCCAAGCATGGATGATATTTTTGTCAGCGCCGTTAATGCTTACAATGCTCAGTTACAGGAAATCTCTCAAGATTAAAGAATCATGCACTCACCACTTGCCATCATAATTCAGCGCGAATACCTGGAAAGGGTCAAGCGCAAGAGTTTCATAATCACCACCATCATTGTACCCATCTTCATGTTGGCCCTCATGGCTGCTCCGGCGCTCTTCCTGCTCCTGGGTGGCTCTGAGACTCGCACCGTAATGGTTCAGGACGGTACCGGGCAGATTTTCCCCAACCTCAAATCCAATGATGAAATAACATTTGTCCTCACCGAGGGTACTGCTGAAGACCTCCGCTCAAATGAGGATATTGAAACTTACATCATCATCGGCCGCGATGCCATCTCACGTCCGGAGCAGAACATCAGCATTTACACCCGCGGTTCAATGACCATGACAACTGACACTTACATCTCCGGTCAGCTCAACCGTGCCATTGAGGACGTACGCCTCCAGGATTACAACCTGGGAAATATACGCCAGATTCTCAATGAGGTAAAGGTGGACTGCTCTTACTCCACCATCAATATTGAAGGCGGCAAGGAAGAATCAACTTCCAGCCTCCTCTCTTACATGATTGCTCTGGTAACGGACATGATGCTGTACATGTTCATCCTCATTTACGGCCAGATGGTAATGAACTCCATCATTGAAGAAAAAACTAACCGCGTGCTGGAAATTGTGGTATCCTCTGTCAAGCCCCGCACTCTCATGTTGGGTAAGATTCTCGGAATCGGACTGGTGGCCATAACACAGATTCTGCTCTGGGGACTCATTATCGGCCTGGCTTCAGGCTTCCTGGCTCCCATGCTCGGCGGGGTGGAAGGTATGGCCTCAGGTGAAGGAGCTGATGTGGTTTCTCTGTTGTCTGACACCGGATATATCACAGGCATTTTCATCAACATGCTCCTGTTCTTCATTGGCGGTTACCTCTTTTACTCAGCCATATACGCCGCAATTGCGTCCGCTGTTGACAATATTCAGGATGCCGGTCAGCTCAGCAGCGTGGCCACAATGCCCGTCATAATCGGTATCATGGCTTCTATGGCAGTAATTAACAATCCCTCATCCTCACTTGCTTTCTGGCTCAGCCTCGTTCCCTTCACCGCACCCATGTGCATGATGGCCCGCCTGCCCTTCGGTGTCCCGCTGTGGGAAACCATCCTGGCATTGGTTGTTCTCTATGCATCCTTCATGCTCATGATTGCACTGTGCGCCAAGATTTACAGAGTGGGTATTTTCATGTACGGCAAAAAACCAACACTGCTGGAAATCCTGCGCTGGGCGCGTTACTCTTGATTCTCAAACGTATTTTTGTTAAAAGTACAGAAAAGCACAACATCAGGATATTTTTCTCCGTTAATGCTTTAGATTTTCATATTTGAGAATAATTTCTTAACTTTGCGGGCTTAAAACCAATAGAGCCGGGCAATCAGACGCAACATGAGACAACTCAAGATAACAAAATCAATTACAAACCGAGAAAGTGCCTCTCTGGACAAATACCTCCAGGAAATTGGTCGTGAGGAACTTATCTCTGTAGAAGAAGAAGTAGAACTTGCACAGCGTATACGTCAGGGTGACCAGAAAGCTCTGGAAAAACTGACTTGCGCCAACCTCCGCTTTGTGGTTTCTGTGGCAAAACAGTACCAGAATCAGGGGCTTTCTCTCCCGGACCTTATCAATGAAGGTAATCTGGGACTGATTAAGGCGGCACGGAAATTTGATGAAACGCGTGGTTTCAAATTTATTTCTTATGCAGTATGGTGGATCAGACAGTCAATTCTTCAGGCACTGGCTGAACAGAGCCGTATTGTGCGCCTTCCCCTCAACCAGGTGGGTTCACTCAACAAAATCGGAAAAGCACTCAGCAAATTTGAGCAGGAAAATGAACGCCGTCCCTCGCCTGAGGAACTGGCTGAACGCCTGGATGTGCCTGTGGAGAAAATTGCAGATACCCTCAAGGTTTCAGGCCGACACATTTCTGTGGACGCTCCATTTGTGGAAGGTGAAGACAACAGCCTGCTGGACGTCCTTACCAACGATGACTCCCCCATGGCAGACGCCGCACTCAATCAGGAGTCTCTGAGCAATGAGGTGGAACGCGCACTCCGTCAGCTCCATGAACGTGAGCGTGAAATCCTCAAGATGTTCTTCGGCATCGGGTGCCAGGAAATGACACTGGAGGAAATCGGAGCCAAGTTTGACCTTACCCGTGAACGTGTACGCCAGATCAAGGAAAAGGCAATCCGCCGCCTCAAAGGCCAGCGCAGCCGCCTCCTCAAGAGTTACCTCGGCCAGTAACTATTCCAAAAACCATAACAGTTGAGACTGCATAGTAATTTAGTTTACTATGTAGTCTCTTGTTTTTCACACTCAGTATTCAATTACACTTAAGCATCGTATGTTTCAAGAAGATTTTGAATTTCACTCTCAGAGGGAAGAGTTCTGGAGATATTATCAATTTCTTCCTTTAGTTTGTATTCCGCCACGCCCAATGGACGTTCTATTCCTGCAAAAGACCACTCAACCACTGTTCTGTCTTTGGACTTACAAACCAAAAGTCCTATTGTTGGCCTGTCATCATCCTGTTTCATCAGGTTATCAACTGCTGATACATAAAAGTTCAGTTTACCTGCGTATTCCGGAATGAAAGCTCCCGTTTTCAGTTCCATGACTATGTAGCATTTGAGTCTTGTATGGTAAAATATCATATCCGGAATAAAAACTTGTCCACCCGGCATACGCAATTCCATCTGACGTCCGACAAAAGCGAATCCGGATCCCAGTTCAAGGAGAGTTCGGGTAATATTGCTTATTAATGCATCTTCCAGTTGTCTTTCCGATTGAATTTTACTATTGACAAAACTGAAATAGTACGGGCTTTTAAGTATTGCTTTTGCCAAACCACTGTCGGGCATCGGCAGTTTTTCTTCAAAATTGGTTATAGCATTACCTTCTTGAGAATACAGATCTTTATCAATTTCTGACTCCAATTGGGAACGGCTCAAACCCAATTGAATTGTTTTCTCAATGTAATAGAGGGCCTCGGCTACAGTCTTTGAGCGTGTAAAAATCAGAACATGATGTCTCCAGGGTACATTCCCAAATTCTATCGGCATTTCTAATTCATCACCAACTTGGTGACGAAACTTATCATCCTGACTATAAAACTCGTACCAGCGTTTAGTATATTTTAGATTGGTAACTGAAAAACCTGTTTGTTCCGGGAATTCTGATTTCAAATCAAGACTTAGGGTATCAAAAAAAGAACTCCCCCACAGCGATTCCGAGTGAAGACGTGAAATGTCACGTCCCATACTCCAATAGAACTCTAATAGAGCAGTATTAACCTTCACTGCCGCTTTGATTTGCAGGCTGCGAAAATGTGACTTTAAATTGGCAAGTAAGGAGGTGTATTCTTTTCCAGTCACCAAAGAATCTCTTTTTATGAACTGAGGTTTATTGTCTTGCACACCAACGTTATTTTATGTGAAACATTATCTTAATCAATTTAAGATTGTCATTTTTTACACCATTAGCTCTGAGATGGACGGGTGCGGATGGATATGTGAGGAAAGCTCCGCTGGGGTCATCCCGGTGCCGATGGCTATTGTGGCCTCTGCAATCAGATCGGCCGCATGGGCTCCCAATATGTGAACTCCCCTTATCCTGTCATCCGAGTCAGTGATGATTTTCACCAGCCCCTGATCCTGCCCGTCTGCCAGTGCTTTTCCGTTTGAGGCGTACAGCTTCTTGATTACCTTGTACTCAATGCCCTTTTCTGCGGCCGCTTCCTCAGTCAGACCGGCTGACGCAAACTCCGGAGAAGTAAACACAACACCCGGCACCACACTGAGATCCACGTCCTCCCCAACTGCACGGCGGCTCTGTGCCGTTGCACTGTGAGCCAGCATGGAAAGACCGTTGACATCTCCCACTGCATAAACTCCCGGAATGTTTGTTTCCATATTGTCATTGACTTCAATGAAACCGCGCTCCGTGAGCTTTATTCCCGCTTCTTCAATTCCGGGAGGGAGGACAGGCCGGCGCCCTACGGCAGCTATTACCGTCTGTGCCTTCACTTGCTCCTGACCTTTCTTGCCCTGGTAAAAAACAGTTCCGTCTGAATCAATTTTTTCCACCCGTGCTCCGGTGATAATCTTTATACCCTTGCGCGTCAAGGCCGTACGGAGCCGCTTTGCCATCTCCGCATCCTGACCGGGAAGAACTTCCTTGCAGTATTCCAGAACTGTAACCTTGACTGAGTACGCATTCAGAATACATGCAAACTCCAGGCCTATAACCCCTGCGCCAATTATCACCACACTTTCAGGCAGCGAGTCCATGCTCAGGAAATCATCACTGCTCAGGGCCGCTTCCGCACCATCGCACCGCAGCGGTGCCGGCTTGGAACCGGTGGCTATCAATATCTTATCAGCAGTGAGTTTCAGGCCGTTCACTTCAACAACCGGACCCGGCAGCAGGCGTGCCTCTCCGGTAATATACTCCACGCCTTTAAGCATGGATGCTATTCCAGCACGCAGCTCCTCCATCACATGACCGGCACGCACGTGCGCTGCACTGAAATCCGGTTCCACTGCAGCAACACTGATTCCGAACTCTCCGGCACGGTTGAGCATTTCTATCATTGATGCACAAGCGCACAGAGCCTTGGTGGGTATGCAACCCCGGTTCAGGCAGGTACCTCCGGGATTGGCGTCACGCTCAATCAGCACCACCTTCTTTCCCTTGGCAGCCTCCCCGGCGGCAACATGGTAACCGCCGGGGCCGGACCCTATGATGATTAGATCTACTTTCTGCATAAATCTGCGTATGTTAACACCGGATTGAGTGCCGCCTCATCCTCATCAGGATGGCGCACCGGTGTGTGATAAGGCGCATTCTTCACCTTCTCCGGCTCTGTGGCCGCTGTTTCGGCAATCTCTCGCATGGCTCTTATAAAGGTGTCAAGAGTCTCAAGGCTTTCAGTTTCTGTGGGTTCTACCATGAGCGACTGGTGGAACAGCAGCGGGAAATAAATTGTGGGCGCATGGAAGCCCATGTCTAACAGCGCCTTGGCAATATTGAGCGTGTTCACTCCCGTACTCTTGTCCTTCAGTCCGTCAAAGACAAACTCATGCTTGCACGGCCCGGGAATGGGCTGCAGGTACAGATCATTCAGGCTGTTCAGTATGTAATTGGCGTTGAGGGTGGCCAGAGGACCAACCTTAGACAATCCTTCATCGCCCATGGTGAGTATGTATGCCAGTGCCTTGATATACACCGTATAATTGCCTAACCATGCGCTTACGCGGCCAAAGGCATCTTCCTCACATTCAACATCCAAGGTATTGTCTGAACGCATAACCACACGGGGATTCGGCAGATATTTCTCCAGTCCGGCCCGTACCCCGACGGGTCCTGCTCCGGGACCTCCGCCGCCGTGAGGAGTGGAGAAGGTCTTGTGCAGGTTGATGTGCATAACGTCAAAGCCCATATCTCCGGGACGCGACACACCCAGGAGCGGATTCAGATTGGCCCCGTCATAATAAAGCAGTGCACCGGCAGCGTGTACCGCCTGCGCTATCTCCGGAATGCGGCGCTCAAACATTCCCACTGTATTGGGATTAGTCATCATCAGGGCCGCAACCTCATCATTCAGTTTGGAACACAAGTCATCAAAGTCCACAGTTCCGTCCGGAAGGCTCTTCACCTCCGTAATCTCAAACCCGGCCATGGCTGCAGATGCGGGATTTGTTCCGTGGGCTGAGTCCGGCACAAGCACTTTCTTGCGTTTGTAATCCTGACGGTCAAGGTGGTAAGCACGTATCACCATCAGCCCGGTATATTCCCCGTGTGCCCCGGCGTAAGGATTGAGTGTGAATTCAGCCATTCCCCCTATACGCGCCAGAGCCTGCTGCAGTGTAAAATAAATCTTCAGCGCTCCCTGAGTGGAAGATACCGGCTGAAGCGGGTGAAGCCCTGCCACTGCGGCACGTCCAACCATTGCCTCATTGGACTTGGGATTGTATTTCATTGTGCAGGAGCCCAGGGGGTAAAATCCTGTGTCAACTCCAAAGTTATTTGTGGATGAATTGGTGTAATGTCTTACCACTGAGGGCTCATCAACCTGTGGAAGTGCCGGAGCCTCTACGCGCAGGAGCTTTTCAGGTATCTTAACTGCCGTGCCGTAATCATACTGAGGCAAGGAGTATCCGCACCGGCCGGGGCGGGATTTCTCAAAAATCAGATCAGCATATAGTTTTCTGTTCATTGCCTCAGATATTTAATGATTTGACAATATTCACATAAGTATCAATATCCTCCGGTGTGCACATCTCTGTGGCACAGATGAGAAGTCCCTTGTCATCCAACGCCGTTCCTGCCAGTATTTCCTGTGCCGCACAGGCATTCAGGACGTCCTGAGGTGTGAGAGGTGTAACTGTGTCCATCACAAATTCATTCAGGTACGGACTGTCAGGGTAACGCAGTTTCATCTTGCCCGTTTCCTGAAGCTTTTCAGCCAGTGAATGTGCCGCCCGCGCACTGAGTGAATTGACTTTCTTAAGCCCCTCCGGTCCCATCAGTGAGAGATAAACGGCCGCATGGAGGGTCATTATTCCCTGATTGGAACAGATATTGGAGGTCGCTTTCTGACGGCGGATATGTTGCTCTCTGGCCTGTAGGGTCAAGACAAATGCCCGCTGCCCGTCTGCGTCCTTGGTCGCTCCCACAATTCTGCCCGGCATCTTACGCATGTATTCCTTCCGGCAGCACAGATAACCCAGGTAAGGTCCGCCGTAATTGAGCGGCATTCCCAGGCTCTGTGCCTCTCCGCAGGCTATATCGGCACCCCAGCTTCCCGGTGATTTAAGTACACCCAGGGTGGAGGCATGACAGTTCATGATCATCAGTGCCTTGGCCGCATGGATTTCATCTGCCAGACCGGTCTGATCCTCTATTATTCCATAATAATTGGGTTGCTGAAGCACAACCGCTGCCACATCCCCGGCTCCGAGGCTTGCACGCAACTGCTCCCTGTCCGTAATTCCGTCATGCTCAGGCACTGTTTCAATGATTATTCCGCGGGGAGCGGCATATGTTCCCAGTACCTGCGCAATCTTGGGGTCTACTGTGGCTGAAAGGAGAATGCGGTTACGGCGGCGCACTGAGGCCACTGCCATTATCATGGCTTCTGCTGTGGCGGTGGCGCCGTCATAAATTGATGCATTTGAAATATCCATGTCTGTGAGCGCGCACATCATGGACTGATATTCAAATATGTATTGCAGTGTACCCTGGGAAATCTCTGGCTGATAAGGAGTATAGGCGGTGGCAAATTCTGACCGTGAAACAATGGCTCCCACGGCCGCAGGGGTATAGTGGTTATAGAAACCGGCACCGGCAAAGCATGTCATGCTGCGGTTCAAGGCTCCCAAAGCCGAAAAATAACGGTCAAGCTCCGGTTCTGACAGCCCGGCGCCGAGACCGTAAGGCTCCTTGAGCTTCAGTTCTGCAGGAACGTCAGTGTACAGATCATCAAGGGTCTGCGCTCCGCAGCGTTCCAGCATATGACGGATGTCTTCCTCTGTGTGAGGAAGATAATTATTTGTGTACATCTTATTGTCTGTCAAGTATTAATGCAGGGTGGCGCAGTATGCTGTATAAACCTCCTGATCCATCAGGGTCTTGAGTTGCTCTGGATCCTGTATCGTTACCTTTACAATCCAGTTTTCAAGCGGTGCATTATTGAGCAGGCGCGGATCATCCTCCAGCGCCTCATTGATTTCAATTATCTCAGCATCAACGGGCATGAAAAGATCTGAAGCTGCCTTACGGCTTTCTACTGCACCAAAATCCTCTCCGGCGCTGAATGTATCGCCCTCTTCTGGCATGTCCACATATGTTACTGCACCAAGCTCTGATGCCGCATATTCGCTGATGCCAACATAGCCGGTGTCGCCGTCAACTTTTATATACTCGTGACTGGGAAGATAATAAATGTTTTTCATGGGTATAGATAGATGTTAAGGTATTTATTTCTTGTAATTTGGTGTGTAGAAACGTTTTTTCACCACTGTGGCCGGAACAACCTTGCGCCGTATGCGCACCTGCAGATGGCTTCCTAACGGGGCATAACGCGCGTCCACAAGGGCAACTGCCACATTCTTGCCAACTGTGATGGAATTATATCCTGTGGTGACGGCGCCCACAACAGCGCCCTCCATATCCAGCACATCAAATCCGTGACGGGCTGTGGCGGGACTGTCTATTTCAAGACCTACCAGTTTTACCTGCGGACCTTCCGCTTTCTGACGGGCAAGGGCATCACGGCCAATGAATCCCTCCGGCTTATCAAGCTTGACAAACATGGACAGTCCGGCTTCTATGGGGGTTATGTCATCACTGAGCTCATCTCCGTACAGCGGTAGGCCGGCCTCAAAACGGAGAGTATCACGGCAGCCCAGGCCACAGGCCTCCACACCGGCTGCCATCAGCTTTTTCCACATCTCGACTATGGTTCCTTCTGCGGCATAAATCTCAAAACCATCCTCCCCGGTATATCCGGTACGGCTCACAATCATGGGAAGATCGCTGTCTTCCTGCGGGAAGGTGATGAAATGATAGAACTCTATGGCTGAGCCGTCAATGCCCAGTACCTCGGCCATTACTTTCTCTGCCTCCGGGCCCTGGATGGCGAGCTGGCCGTAAACTCCGCTGTGGTCATGGACGCTTACTTCAAACTGTGCTGTATTTTCCTTGACCCAGGCATAATCCTTTTCAACATTGGACGCATTGACCACCAGCAGCAGATTGTCATCTGCCAGACGGTAAACCAGCAGATCATCCACCGTTCCACCGTCAGGGCGGCACATCATTCCGTACACGGCTGCACCCACGGGAAGCTCGGACACATCTCCGGTAAATACGTGGTTTACTGCGCGGGTGGCTTCCGGGCCCTTGACAAATATCTCTCCCATGTGGGAGACGTCAAAAACTCCGGCGCGGGTACGCACGGCCTGGTGCTCTGCATCCAGTCCTTTATATTCTATAGGCATATCGTATCCTGCAAAGGGGGACATCACTGCTCCCTGCGCTGTATGCAGCGGGTGTAGACAAGTACGTTTGATGTTATTTTCCATGGTCAGTCTATGAGGAGGTCTATAAGGTGTGAATGTTCAAGATTGGGTATGGCGGAGGAGGGCTCGCAGCCGTCAAGTGCCTGTGCTATTTCTGCGCGCGTATATGGCACTCCCTGTATCCGGCTCAGGAAGGTGGTCTCAGGGTCGCCCGTCAGAAAATAGTCTCCGCTCATATTGACCCTGTGTATTTTCTTCCGGGGATTCAGATAGATTTTAACGCTGAACTCCCCTATTCCCTGCAGGTGCCGGCTGCGCTCTATACACGTCTGCTTCGGTTCATCTGCGGATGCACTCTTACGGCCGTACAGATAATCGCGGTCATAATATTTTTCTTCAATTTTCTCTATATCCTCTATCTGTGCCGGGCTCACTTCAATCTCATCCGTGCACAGATGGTTTATGGCATAAGCCTCAAACTCCTCATGCCCCAGCTTGAGACCTTCTGAAATAAGGGAGGTGACATGACTCGGCACTGACATCACGCCCTTGGACTCCAGTTTGGCTCGGGAGGGGGTCAGTACCCGGGAGAGGACACGCGGATTGAAATGGTAAAGCATGGTGCCGTGGGCAATGGCGCGCCCCGGGAGATGATAGAATGCGCTTCCGCTCACTTTTTTCCCCTTGATCAATATATCGTTACGCCCGGTTGCCTCGGCCTCTATGCCCAGGGATTTAAGCATATCGCTCACCATCAGGGTGTAACGGGCAAAGGTGGTCTGCACACTGTCTGAGGGCGCAATATAGGAGAACATAAAATTATCATAATCCGCATATACTGCCCCGCCACCGCTGCGCCGCCTGGCTATATCTATCCCGTTTCTGTAACAGTATCTGAGGTCTATTTCCTTTTCTATCTCCTGGTGTCGCCCGCAGATAACGGTGGGGGCAACCCTCCAGCAGAAAAAATATTCAGCAGCAGGCAATTCTTTGGCTGCCCATTCCTCAACGGCAAGGTAAAAGGCAAGCCGGCGGTTCCCGGCGCTCGGTAATGAGAGATATATCATGGTAGTTATTGCTTCAGGTTAGTAGTCCGTGCGCCAAATTTACTCAAAATCCGTCAATCTGCAAAAAAAATTGTAAACTTGCAGGGAAAGTAGTAAATTTGCATAGTATAATTTATCTGAGGATGGCTGTAACGGGAAAAGAGCTTAACAGCTTTGAGCGTGAAATATTTGATTTCATTCGGCGCCGACGTCTTTTGACACCGGACGTCCCCCTTATTGTCGCCCTCAGCGGCGGGGCTGATTCGGTTGCCCTTCTGGCTGTCCTTACACGTCTTGGGTACAACTGCCTGGCCGCTCACTGTAATTTCCATTTAAGAGGAAAGGAAAGTGACAGGGACCAGAATTTCTGCATGGAGCTCACAACACGCCTGGGTGTGGATCTGATGGTGAGACATTTTGACGTTGCCGCTCGCATGGAAGCAACCGGTGAAAGTACCGAGATGGCATGCCGGGAACTCCGTTATGCATGGTTCAGACAGATTGCAGACTCCACCGGAGCCCAGGCAATTGCAGTGGGACACCACCGGGAGGACCGCGTGGAGACCTTCTTCATCAATCTCATGCGCGGAGCCGGTATCACAGGGCTTACAAGCATGAATGCACGCGCAGGGGACATTGTCCGCCCTCTGCTGGAAATGAGCCGCACTCGGATTGAGGAATATCTTCATCAGCAGGGGCTGGAATATGTGGTGGACAGCACCAATTCTGAAAGCGTATTCCTCCGCAACCGTCTCCGCAACATCCTCCTGCCGGAAATGGAAGCTCAGTTCCCCGGGGCAATGGACGCTGTACTCCGCAGCATCTCTCACCTGGAGAGCACTCGCACCATTTTCCACAGTGCGATTGACCAGCTCCGGCAGCGGTATGTGGACGGTGCAAACATTGACGTGGCTGCCATCTCTGAGGAGCCCGAGTGTGCCACCGTGCTGTATGAATTTCTCAGACCACTCAATTTCACTTTTGACCAGACCCTGAAAATTATCGCAGGCCGCAATGCCAGCGGGCTCCGTTTCATGAGTACTGACGGTCGCCTTGTGGCTGAACTCAGCCGCGGTATCCTCTCCCTCTCTGACAGCCGCAGCGCCGTGCCCTGTGAAAGAGTTTACCCTGTTAGTCTCCTCAGAGACATAACAGTTCCCCTGCACATTGCCCTGTCACGGCACAGCATTACGGAATTCAAACCTGAGCGGGATAATGAAACAGCTTACTTTGATCTGACCTTTGCTCATGATCCCGCCAACCGCTGGGAAATCCGCCATTACCGCCGCGGGGACCGCATCATTCCCTTCGGGAGCAGCTCTTCAAAATTAGTTTCTGACCTCTTTTCTGATGCCAAATATAATGCTGCTCAGAAAAGACGCGCCTGGATTCTGACATGTAATGGTGAAATTGCATGGATTCCCGGTCTGAGAAATACCGCCATTGGGTGCGTAACACCCCGCTCCCGCGCCTTTGTTAAACTGAAAATAATTCCTGACCATGAATAATAACATACTCAAATCACTGCTTCCGGCCCTGCTGACTGCTGCCGCCGCACAGGTTTCGGCTGCCGATATTATTGTAACAGAGTCTTACCGCTGGCATGGTGACACCATCTCTCAAGGTGAATTCTTTGCCACAGCCCCGTCTGAGACAAGTATTGTCTCCACTTACAGCGCTCAGCCCGGGTACGCTTTTCCCATTGACAAGACTTGGAACCTCAAAAATGATATAAGCTCTTACCCTCAGCTGGTGACGCCAAATAAACTCCATGCCGCCATTTACAACATGGGGCTTGATGAAATGGTGAACGCCGTTGAGCCGGACACCACTCTCCGCACCGGTAAAGAATGGGGAGGAGTATGGACTCGTGACGTCAGTTACTCAATCCTGCTCTCCATGGCTCAGATGCAGCCTGAGGCCGCCAGAATCTCTCTGATGAAAAAAGTTACTCCCGGCGGAGTAATTGTGCAGGACACCGGCAGCGGTGGCGCTTGGCCAATTTCCTCTGACCGTGAAATATGGACACTCGCCGCCTATGAACTTTACAAGGTTACAGGAGACCGCCAGTGGCTGGAATATATTTATCCCATTATAAGCAAGAGCCTTGCTGATGATGAACTGACCGTCAGCGCTCCCTCCGGTCTGGTACGGGGTGAAACAAGTTTTATTGACTGGCGTGAGCAAAGTTACCCCCGCTGGATGCAGACTGCGGACATATATACCAGCGAGGCTCTCAACACTTCAATCGTCCACGTCCAGGCTCTCCGCACCCTCGCCGCCATTGCCCGGGAACTGGGGAACGAGCAGGAGGCCATCCAGGCTGAACAACGCGCTCAGAACATTGCTGACGCCATTAACAATGAACTCTGGATGGATGACAAGGGGTATTACGCCATGTACCGTTACGGTCGTAACAATCTCATTGTCAACCCTCGCGCTGAAACTCTCGGTGAATCACTGGCCATTCTTTATGACATTGCCCCGGAGGATCGTGCGGTTGCCATCACGGAAAACAATCCCACCACTCCCTTCGGCGCTGCCATTTTCTACCCGCAGATTGCTGACATGCCCGCTTATCACAATAACGCTCTCTGGCCCTGGGTGGGTGCTTACTGGGCACTGGCAAATGCCAAGGTCGGTAACGAGCAAGGCACTCTCCAGGCAATTGGCTCCGTTTTCCGTCCGGCCGCGCTCTTTGCAACCAACAAGGAAAACTTCAACCTTGACAATGGCGATATTGCCACAGAACTCAACTCATCAAACATGCTCTGGTGCCTGGCCGGAAATATTGCCATCACTCAGCGCATCCTCTTCGGTATAACATATGAACCTGACGGCCTCAGCTTCCATCCCTTTGTGCCGCAGGCCCTTGGCGCGGAGCGCTCCCTGCTGAATTACCCGTACAGAGATGCCTCTCTCAATATAACTGTAAAAGGTTACGGTGACTCCATTGCCTCATTTACACTCAACGGACATCCTCACGCACCCTTCCTCCCCGCAGACATCACCGGCACAAACAATATTGAAATAACGCTCTCTGACAGCTTCCGCCGCCAGCTCTCCGTTAACAATGTTCCCAATTCAAAGGCTCCCCTCACACCCATCACCCGCATTGAAGACGGCATGCTTGTTTGGAATCCAATTGAATACATTGCCGGATACCGCGTGCTCCGTAACGGCTCTGAAGTGGCAAACACCCGCCAGACCTCTTATGCAATCACTGAACCGGGAGAATATCAGGTAATTGGAGTCAGTGCAGAAGGCGTGGAAAGCTTTGCCTCTGAACCCATCAGCACAAATTCATTTACAACTGTACAGGAGCCCGGAGAAAACACTGAAATGATTTCTGAAGAAATTAGTTATCAACCCCTTACACCAGTGCAGGGCTATACCGGTACCGGTTTTGTGGAAATTGACCGTAGCTCCGCACCCCTTCAGATACCTTTCACCGTCACTGAAGACGGCACATACCGCATTACCTTCAGATACGCCAACGGCAACGGTCCTGTAAACACAGAAAACAAAGCAGCAATTCGCACCGTATCAGTTGACGGTCAACGCCTCGGTGTCATTGTAATGCCCCAGCGCGGAGTGGCCAACTGGGATGACTGGGGACGCTCCTCAGCCGTTGAGACACACCTCACACCCGGAGCCCACACAATCACAATAGATTACCGCCCCGAAAACACAAACATGAACACCGCCACCAACCACGCCCTCCTTGACCACCTCCGCCTCGAAAAAGTAAGATAAAACCACTCCTCATGCTTTACAGAATTTTACCTTTACTGATTTTTCTCACCGGCGCTTTGCCTGCCTTTTCTGCCACTGTTGACCAGGCGCAGGCCCTTTACTCTCAGGGTGAATATGAAGCGGCATTGTCTGCCCTTCAGGATATTGTTCGCCGCTCTCCTCGTGATGGCTCAGCTAACTACTGGCTCGGGGCCACTCTGATGGCGCTCGGCCGTATAGATGAAGCGCAGGCCCCCCTCACACGGGCCAATGAACGCAATGTAATTGATGCACCGGGACTCCTGGCTCAGATTGCCCTGAACAACTATCAGCCTGAGCAGGCTTCCGAGTTCATTGATACATGGCGCTCGCGCCTGCAGCGCAACCGCCGCCCCATCCCGGAAGAACTTGAGGAGCTCGCCTCACGGGCCGTTCGCATGAGCAATATGATGCAACGCGTGGAAAAAATTCAGGTACTGGACAGCATAACATTGCCCCGGGATGATTTCTTCCGCGCATACCGCATCAGCTCACACGCCGGTAAAATCCTCCCGGCACAGTCTGTGGAATCAATGATTCCCGCTGCCGCGGACATTACCTCAACAGCCTTCCTCCCTGAAAACAGAACCGAACTCATCTGGGCTCAGGCAGACTCCACAAACACCTCCAAGCTCTTCTGTGTTGACATCCTTGATGATGGCACACCGGAGAACATGCGCCCATTGCCCGGTCTGGAAGGACAGGATATGGCATATCCATTCCTCATGTCTGACGGCCTGACCCTTTATTACGCTGACAAAGGTGAGAACAGCCTCGGAGGGTACGATATTTTCCTTTCGCGCCGGGATCAGTCCGGTAACTTCCTCCAGCCTCAGAACATTGGCATGCCTTACAATTCTCCCGCCAATGATTACCTCCTGGCAATTGACGAGACTACCGGCCTGGGCTGGTGGGCAACTGACCGCAATGCCCATCCGGATTCAGTTACTGTTTACGTCTTTACGCCCTCTGAGGTGCGTGTCAATATTGAAGCCAATAACCCCGCTCTGATTTCTCTGGCTCGTCTGTCAGACATATCACTCACACGCGCTCCCGGCACGGACGCAGCCGCTGAACTCGCCTCCCGCCTGGAACGCCTTTCCTCTGAGTCTCAGCAGTCCGCAGCTTCAGCCCTCTTCATCCTGCCGGTGGATGCAAATACCGTGTACACACGTCTTGAACAATTCCGCTCTCCTCAGGCGCGCTCCGCCATGACAGAACTCATGGGTGCGCAGGCAGAACTGGACAGAGCCCTGGAGACACTCCAACAGATGCGTTCCCGTTATGCCGCCGGTGACCGCTCATTATCTTCTGAAATCCTGAACGCCGAACAGGACATTGACTCCATGCGCCGTCGGGTATCCTCTCTCCGTAATAATGTCTTACGTCTGGAGCGCCAGGCTCACTGAACATTAACCCGCTGACTTATCATGACTTCCTTTCTCATATCAATAGCCATTCTCATAGGCGGATATTTCCTTTACGGCCTGGTGGTGGAAAAGGTTTTTGGCTCCGACTCATCCCGTCCCACACCTGCCGTGACCATGGCCGACGGTGTGGATTTCGTTCCCATGCCCGCCTGGCGCGTTTTCCTCATCCAGTTCCTCAATATTGCCGGACTCGGACCAATTTACGGTGCCATTATGGGCATAATGTTTGGTCCGGCTGCATTTATCTGGATTGTATTCGGAACCATATTTGCCGGTGCCGTGCATGATTACATCTCCGGAATGATATCCCTCCGCAGCGGTGGCGCTTCACTCCCTGAAATCATCGGTGTAGAACTCGGTGGTACAGTGCGCCTGCTTATGCGCGTACTCTCAGTGGCCCTGCTCATTCTTGTGGGAGCCGTATTTATCCTCACTCCGGCAGAGCTCATTTCCGATATGACCCCGGACTGGGCAAACGAGACTTTCTGGACAGCTCTGATTTTCCTCTATTACCTTCTGGCCACTCTCCTGCCTGTTGATAAACTCATCGGACGCTTTTACCCTGTATTCGGAGTTGCACTCCTCTTCATGGCCGGAGCGCTGCTGGTCATTCTCCTGCCCGGAAAAGTGCCCATCCCTGACGGTTTTTCTGAGGGCCTTTTAAACCGCCGCCCGGACGCAGACTCTCATCCCCTCTTCCCCCTCCTGTTTGTCACAATTGCATGCGGAGCAATTTCAGGCTTTCACGCCACCCAGTCTCCCATGATGGCGCGCTGCCTCAAGAATGAAAAACTGGCTCGCCCCATCTTTTACGGTGCAATGGTATCTGAAGGCCTGGTGGCACTCATTTGGGCCGCAGCTGCCATCGCTTTCGTGGGTGGTTATGAACAGATTAACAATTATATGCTTGTGGACAAGCATGTTCCCAAGGATCTCATCACAGAAATATCCTGGGGATGGTTAGGTACCTTCGGTGGCATTTTGGCAATTCTCGGTGTGGTTGCCGCTCCAATCACCACAGGTGATACCGCACTCAGAAGCGCGCGCCTCACCATTGCAGACTTCCTCAAATTTGACCAGAAATCCATCAAGAAACGCCTCATACTCACCATTCCCCTCTTTATTGTAACTTTCGGAGTGATGATGGTGGACTTCCAGATTCTGTGGAGATACTTTGCCTGGACAAACCAGTTCCTGGCAACTATCACCCTGTGGGCCTGCGCCGTTTATCTGGCACGGCACCGCAAGTTCCATTACATATGCCTGCTCCCGGCCATGTTCATGACAGTTGTCACCGTTTCTTACATCATCATTGCCCCGGAGGGCCTCTCAGCTCCGTATAAAGTCGGAATCGGAATCGGCCTCGCCGTCATGACCGTACTCACTCTCCTTTATACACGCTTCTGCATTCGCCGCGCTCCCGTGGAAAAATAACACTCCTCACTTTTATTATGGATTTTGCTCCATTACTGACAGATAGAAATTACAATTTTCACAGCCATACCCAGTTCTGTGACGGTCACGCACCCATGGAGGTGATGGCCGCCGCTGCCGTTCAGGCCGGAATGAAGCATTACGGTTTCACACCGCACAGCCCCATTCCCTGCCCAAGCCCATGCAATATGTCCCTGGAGGACGTCCCTCTGTACATCAGGCAGGCTGAACAGATTCGGGAAAAGTACCGCGGAGTCTGTGCTTTTTACACCGGAATGGAAGTGGATTACTTAGGCTCTGACTGGGGACCCGCTCATCCTTATTTTAAATCCTTAGGACTGGATTACACCATCGGATCCGTGCACTTTATTCCGGATTTCTATGGTGAGCCCGTGGATATTGACGGAAGCCCGGAGCGCTTCCGCCGCAATCTCGCAGACCGCTTCAGAGGTGACCTGGATTATGTGGTGGATACCTTCTTCTCACATTCTGTGCAGATGATTGAGGCCGGTGGATTTGACATTCTCGGACATGCGGACAAGATTGGCCTCAACGCATCATCAGTCTCTCCTGCCGTGGAGTCCGGTTCTCTTTACCTCTCATGGATAGACCGCCTCCTTCAGGCCATCCTCAAACACCGTCCCGTTGTGGAACTGAACACCAAGGCCTTTCAGGCTCACGGCAGATTCTATCCCTCCACACCTCTGCTCCGGAAACTCATTGAAAATGACATCATAATCACCGTAAACAGTGATGCACATTATCCTGACAGGATTTGTGCATCCCGCGCTCAGGCTTTCGCACTCATTGATTCTCTCAGATGAAACCCACACCCCTTGAACTCCTCGCTCCGGCACGGAATGTTGAAATTGCACGCACAGCCATCCTGTGCGGCGCAGACGCCGTTTATATCGGCGCACCGGCATTCGGGGCAAGAGCCGCCGCCACAAACCCCGTTTCTGAAATTGAGGAACTCTGCGCGTTTGCGCACATTTTTGGAGTACGTGTTTATGTCACAATGAACACCATCCTTTATGATTCGGAACTTGAAGCGGCACGCAACATAGTATGGGAGCTTTATAATGCCGGGGTAGACGCACTCATTGTCCAGGACATGGCTTACCTGATGATGGACCTCCCTCCAATTGCACTCCATGCATCCACACAGTGTGATATCCGCACCCCGGAAAAAGCCCGCATGCTGGCTGACGCAGGTTTTTCACAGTTGGTCCTTCCACGCGAATTCACACCTGAACAGATCCGCCGCGTGCGTCAGGCAGCCGGAGTCCCGGTAGAAGTATTCATTCATGGTGCAAGATGCGTAAGTTACAGCGGAGATTGTCAGATGGGATTCGTAGCAACCGGCCGCAGCGCCAACCGCGGAACATGCCCGCAGATGTGCCGCCTCCCATTTGAACTCATTGATGACAAAGGACGTGCCGTCGGACCCGTACGCCATTACCTCTCACTCTCAGACATGCGCACTGATAACATCGGAACACTCATTGAAGCCGGAGCCACATCATTCAAGATAGAAGGCCGCCTCAAAGACGCACGTTATGTAGCCAACGCCGTCGCAGCCTATTCACGCGCACTTGATCAATATATCGCAGAACATCCCCGGTATTGCCGCGCCTCATCCGGAAAATCCGCACCCGGATTTGAGCCGGACCTTGACAAAGAATTTTTCCGCCGCCCCAATGGCGGTGGAACCCGCGCCACCCTCGCCTCACCCAAGGATACCGGAAGCCCGGCCGCATCAGTGATACAGTCCGGCAGCCAGCGCTCATTCTCTTTCAAAGGCACAAAACTCACAAATGGCGACGGCCTCGGATTCTTCACCCCGGACGGAGAATTTCATGGATTCCGCCTCAACAGAGTGGACGGAAACCGCGGATATGCCGCTTCTGATATAGCGGAGCTCAAACCCGGCATGAAACTCTATAAAAATTTTGACAAAGAATTTACAGACACCCTGGACGCAGCTCGTCCCGTGCGCACCCTCACAGTAAACTTTACACTTGAACCCGATGAAAACGGATTCAAACTCACAGCGGAAAGTGGAAAAGAAAAAACTTCAGTTAAAACAGAAACACCAATTCAAAACGCACGCACCCCACAGACAGAGCCACGCCTCCGCCTCCTCAGCCGCCTGGGAGACACCAACTTTGAACTCGGAACCGTAACAGACAAACTCGGTGACACATTCATACCCGCATCAGTACTCACCGCAGCACGCCGCCAGACACTCGATGCACTTGAACAACAACTAATCAGCACACATCAGCGCGACCACCGCCGCCCCTCCGCACTCACACCCACAACACTCGCAGCCCTGCCCCCGCTCACATATCATGACAACGTAGCCAACCACCTGGCACAGAAATTTTACACCACACACGGAGCCACAGTAGCGCAGAAAGCCATAGAAGTAGAGCCACGCACCGGAGAAGTACGAGTAATGCAGACACCATACTGCATCCGCGCCGAATTAGGAGCATGCCTCAAAGAAAAAAACGCCGCCACCCTACCCCGCAACCTCTACCTCCGCAACACCTCCGGCACCTACCGCATCGACACCCACTGCCCCACCTGCACCATGACCATCACCAAACTCCCCTAACCCCCGCACCACCGCCCGAAAAGTCCGACAGGTCAGACCTTAGTTGACATTAATCACACCCTTGTCTTAAAAATTTTCACCATCAAATTTTTTCAAAAAAAAGTTGCTTGAAAATTTGGTTTATAAAATAAACCGCACTAACTTTGCAACCGAAAACAGAGCGGAATCGCGCGACCGCTCTTTTTAAGACAGAAATGGTTTACGACATAAACCGATTTACAAACCCTCACACCCTTAAAAATGGAAGACAAAAAACTAACACCACAAGAAAGCATGGAACTGATTACTTCCATGATTCAAAGCACAAGAAACAGAGTTGCACCCTGTGATCTGAAAGTATCCGTAATGTGGGCACTGCTGACCATAATAACAGCTGCCGTAGCATGGACTCTCGTTTACACAACACAAAACCCCTGGTTCAACTTTGTGTGGTTTGCCATACCCGTTATAGGCATTCCGGCAAACATCATTCTCACAGCCAAGAGAAAAGAAAAAAGCACATATAAAACCTATCTGGATAAAGTGAGCGAAGGCCTATGGAAAACAGTGGGTTATATAGCCATTGGTCTTACAATAGGATGTTTCATCGCTCAGCAATGCGGATACCCTCAGGCATGGCTCGCAATGTTCTACTACGCCTTTATAATCGTAGGCTTCGGAGCAACAGTCAGTGGACTGCTTCTTCGTGAAAACTCCTATATATTTGGCGGTGTAGTCTCCATCTTTTCCGGCTTTGCCATCATCATCTGCACACTCTGCCAGGTACCCTTACTCTATTCATGGGTAGTACCCCTGTACATCCTTTGTTTCCTGTTGATGTTCATTGTTCCTGCGTACATTATCTCAAGAAAAATTAAAACTCAGGAAAAATGAAAGAACTTGATCCGCTGTTGCATTCGCAACTACGCCTTGCAGTAATGTCCATCCTCATGAATGTTGAAGAAGCGGATTTCGTTTATCTCAAAGAGAAAACTGACGCCACCGCAGGAAACCTCAGTGTTCAGATTGACAAACTTTCAACTGCCGGATACATCACAGTTGAGAAAGGATTTACAGGAAAGAAAACCAGGACCGTTTGCCAAATAACAACACATGGGCGCGATGCATTTGAAAAGTACGTTCAAACCCTCAAAGAATATCTGAACATATAATATCATCGGTACTCCTCCTCCCCTTCCCGCAGACGCCAGCGCAACCTGGCAGCCACTTCACTCCGCGCCCCCGCAGACGCCGGCGCACCCTGGCGGGATGCCACATCGTTAACCCGGTACACCACCGCCTGACGGCTGCGGTGTACCGGGTTTCAATTATAAAAAAGAACAGCGCCCCGGAGGGTGCGCCACAACCCTCGCATCCCTGACCCACAACCACTTACCTCGGTCCGCCCCGTCCAAAAAGTCCGACTTGTCCGACAGGTCAGACCCTAAAGACCTTACAGACCCTCCATCCCCTCAAAAAAACTCCAAACTAAAAAACATTCCCCTCCCCCTCCCCTTCATACAATTAAACATAAGAGCACACCACCTCCTCAATTTAGAATATTCTAAATTGAGGAAGTGGTTGAGAAGAATGAATAGAGGAGGGGTAAAAAACTGGGGAAGTCATGGTGGAGAAGGCATGCCACATTAGTAGGGACGACCCTTTGGGCCGTCTCAACGCAACACGCTGACCACCACCATCCTGCACCCCGCCAATCTCCTCACTCCGCCCCTCCGCAGACGTCGGCGCACCCCGCCAATCTCCTCACTCCGCCCCTCCGCAGACGTCGGCGCACCCCACCAATCTCCTCATTCCGCGCCTCCCCATTGACGCCAAATCATCCCACCAGCCTCCTCAAACCTCGCCCCCGCTGACGCCAGCGCATCCTGGAGGGATGCCACATGGGAATCCCGGTACACGGAAGCGCAGCGGACGTGTGCCGGGGGAGAGAGCCCCCCAAAAATAGACCAGCGCCCCGGAGGGGCGCCACAACCCTCGCGTCCCTGACCCTCAAATACATACCCTCAACCCCTTACCCTTAAACTCCCTAATGACCTTAACTTCCTTAAGGTTCCGCTTCGCATGCGTGTTAACAAATGTAAAAAGTCTTAATTTTACTTTATTTGGGACATTTCGCTTGCCGCCGCCTCTAACTTTGTACCCGCAAGGAGACGCGCAGAGCATCAGCTGCGTGGCACCCGGAGAGCCGGATCATGCCCTACAATTGATGCACAGAGAACATTGACGTACACCACCAACCTCGCTTCCGTGACCCT